>JBOGED010000417.1:0-2848 GCA_050743625.1 Egibacteraceae bacterium
GGGGCGATGCCGCGGAACTGCGCGGCGATCCTCACCGACGGGTCAAAGAGGGAAGGGTAGGTGATCCCGAGGTCCCGCTCGAAGGTGTTGGCGTTGGCGACCCGGTCTTGGATGTCCACGCCGATCACCTGCACTCGGCCCGCGTACTCCTGTTCAGGACGCCGGTGTGATCATATCCGCGTGCCAGTGGACATCCTGATGATCAGCGAGCGTCGGCTCCAGGAACTGGTTGACCAGCCCGGGCTCGTGTATGGCGAGGCGGGCGACACGGGAAAGTGGTCCATGAGTCGCCTGCCTAAGGACAACGCCAACCGGTCCGTAGATCGATAGATCGCCCACGCCCGAGAGTGATCTCGCCTTAGTGGCCGCGCGGATAGGCCAGTCCAGACCGCGTGCCGGGAAGGCGCAGTTTTCCTCCCCATTCGGAGGAAAACTGCGGTCTTGTTCCGCAAGCGCCCGCCTAACCTGCCACTTTCCTCTGGATCCGGAGGAAAGCGTCCCATGGGCCTTGCGGCTCACCCTTGGACCATGAAATCGTCGCAGCCAAGCGCGGTGGCGCTGCGGCCAGTTTGTCGTATGCTCCTTTGGTCTATTTTCATACCAGCTGCAGTGTGACCCGTTACTTTACGCCCGGCTCGCGCGCTGATGGCCAGACACCTATCCGCGCGGCCACTTAGCCCGACTGCCGAGGATCATTCCGAGGTGCGTCCTGAGCTGTGCTCCTACCACGGTCAGCAAGCGGCGGGGAAGGCATTGAAGGCTGTCCTACTTTGAGAAAGGCCCAATTCCCGCTGAGCCATGACCTCGACCTGCTTCTCGGCCTTGTTCAGGACGCCGGTGTTGAGGTGCCGCCGACGATAGCGATACTCACTCCTTACGCTGTTCAAACCCGCTACCCGGGTGAATGGGAAGACATCTCCGATGGCGAGGTGACGGAAGCGTTAGACCTCGCCGAGCAAGCTGCGGCCTGGGCACGACCGCGGCTGACCTTCCGTGGTCATAGCGCTGACGAGTTCCGAGAACTGTGAATGCGCACCGAGGTGCGCACCGCGCCAGATTGGCCACTGACCCTGGGAGAGGGCCGTTGCGCCTGGGCCACCGGCAGACTCACGGCGAGATGGAGATGCGCCGCAAGGCGGCAGCGAAGCTTCGTGCGGAGTGGTGGATCCTCAGCGCCTATTGGTAGCAGGCCACGCGCTGCGCGCCTCACGGGCTGTCGGCCTCGCGATCGTCTCGATCCGCGAACGCGTCAAGCGGTGAAGGGACTCCGGCGTCGAACTGCGTCCACTGCGTTGACTCAGGTTCGGGTATTCCTAGTCGATACGTCAGTGCGGAGCATGCACATGGTCCCAATGATGTCACTCGACGCATCATGATCGGCGGGGTGCGGGGCGAGCTGGGGACGAGTACCTGGTGTCTCCGGCGGGGCCGGCGAGCCGGCGTTCGAGGCTCGTGAAAGCGTCGAGCATGTCCCTTGCTTCGAAGGCCCGGTTTCGCCGGCCGATGGCGACCTGGGTGAGAATCCCGACGGCCTCGAGTCTACGGACCGCCTCGTTCGTCGCTTGGAAGCTCCGGCCAATCAGCGCGGCGGCGCTGGTGACCGTGACGATAGGCGCGCCAGGGAGCGCAGCGATCAGCAGCGCGGTCGAGGATCCGGCTCGGACCTGGCCGAGCGACTCCCGCCACCGCCGTTGAAGCTCGGCGATGAGGAATTCGAAGTCCCAAGCGTCATCGACAGCTCGTCGGCACGCCGCGGAGAACGTCCCTACCCAGCGGTTGATCCCCTCATGCGCGGCCTCGGAGTCGGGGCTGCCGAGGTATCGGGTGGCGGCAAGGCCGTCGATGTAGGCCTGTGACCACGTCGCGAGCACAAGCGACACCGGCGGCAGCGCCCGCGGCGTCAAGCCACGCCGCCGAAGGACGACGTGGATCAACGCGCGGCCGGTGCGGCCGTTGCCGTCGACGAACGGGTGGATCGTCTCGAACTGTGCATGGGCGATCGCCGCCTGAGCGACGGAGGGCAGGCCGTCGTCGTTGCAGAATGCGCAGAGGTCATCGAGCAGGGGCCCGACATCCTCTGCAGGCGGAGGAACGAACGCCGCTGAGCAGGGATTATAGCCGCTGCCTCCGATCCAGTTCTGCTCCTGGCGGATCCGCCCGGCGTGCTCGGCGAGTCGGGCGCCAGACAACAGCCGGCGATGCACCTCCAGGATCCCCTCCACGGTGACCGACGGAGTTGACGCGAGGAGATCGACTGCCCAAGTCATGGCGTCGATGTTGCTGAGTACCTCCTCGGCTGTAACGTCGGTCGCTGGCTCGCCTAACGCACGAGCAGCCTCCGCGCGCAGCAGACGGCGCCCACCGACCTCGAGCCCCTCGATGCGCGACGACGCGACGGACTCGGCTCGCAGGAGAAGCCGAGCGAGCGCCTCCGTGTCGACCAGCGCCGTCGCGGATGCGTTGAGCCCCCTGACGGCCGCCTCGGCATCGGCCACGTCAGCGGCAACCCCGCCGTCAAGCCTGAAGGTACGGCCCTCCAGCGAGTCGGGCACGTAAGCCTCGTACTCGCATCCCTGGCGATCCCGGCGCGACAAGCCCACATCCAGTTGGCTCTGCCACCGGCGCCGAACAACCCTGCCCAACCCGACCTCCTTGTTCAAGGCTTGAATATAACCTTGAACAAGGGCTGGTGAGGTTCAAGTTCGCTCGCGGAGGACGGCATCGAGGTAGCTGCGCAGCTCGCCGGAGGTGACCGCGCCGAAGTGCTGGACGGCGACGCGGTGTTGGGCGTCGAGCACGAGCGTGGCGGGCAGCGCTTGGGGGGCGATGCCGCGGAACTGCGCGGCGA
>JBOGED010000418.1:0-1880 GCA_050743625.1 Egibacteraceae bacterium
ATCCCTGTTCGGGGAGTGGACCGGCGGGTCGTCGCCAGCCGGCTCGCAACTCGTGCAACACCTGCAACACGACTCACAAACTTGACTCACGCGCAACGACTTTGCGGGCTCAAGCGCCTAGAGCGCCGATCGCGCGCCGCGCCCCGGCGAGGTCTGGGAATGCCGCGATGACGTTGTACCGCTCGAAGGAGTCGCGCATGCCACACCGATCCCCGAAAACCGTGCCGCTCAACCACCGGCGGACCGGCGCGAGTAAGGCGGCATTTCTGCCACGCCCGATAATCTTTGCGAAACGGTCACGAGTGGCCAGAAAGAACACTTGGCACTGCTGGCTTGGCATGAGCTCCGGCGCGAAGAGGACGCTCCTAGTCAAAAGTTCCTACGGGAAATGGACCAGGCTTCTCTGTCTCGCATTCCGAAAAAGATAGAGACTGCGATTCGGAGGGGTGACGGGAACCCACACGCCTGGAGGGAATCACACTAATGAGTGTCCAGGTCGCGCGACTCGGCGCTCTCCTCCCCAAGGGAGGGCTCCTCGACGAGCGAACGTGGCAGCTTCGGCATCATCTCTTGACGGGCCTGCTCGCGGTTGCGCTGCCGGTCCTCGCATACATCGGGCTTACGCGCGGGCACCGCCCCCTGTACGTCGGTCTCGAGATTGCCCCCGTCGCCACTTGCCTCGCTATCGGCTGGTTTGCCAGATACCGGCGTGCGGCGGCGCTCGGGATCACGATCGGCCTGATGCTGGGTTCCGCCGTAACTGTACATTTCTTGAATGGCCTAATTGAAGCGCATTTCAGCTACTTCGTAATGTTGCTTTTTGTTAGCCTGTATCAGGATTGGTGGTCTTATATCGCCGCACTCGGCACCGTCGTGGCGCACCATGTGCTCGGCGTGTTCCTCCCTGCGGCTGTCTATGACCACCCGGAGGCGATTGCCGACCCTGCGCTATGGGGAATTATTCATCTAAGCTTCATCGGGATGCTTGCCATCGGAATCGTCATCCTCTGGAAGATGACCGAAAGCGAGCAGACTCGATCTCGTCAGTATTATCAAAAGCTCTACGAGGCCGAGCGGGGAGTGGCTGAGCAACTACGCGAAGCTGAGCGGCTTAAGAGCGAGCTGATCTCCTTGGTCTCTCACGAGTTCCGCACACCGCTGACGTCGATCTTGGGGTTCGCGCAGACCTTGTCAGCACGGCTCGCCGACTTCGACCAGTCCAGCGCGTTGCTCTGCGCAGAGCGGATCGAGCGCCAAGCGAAACGGCTTTCTCGCCTGATCCACAACCTGCTCTCCGCCTCCGGAGACGTGCGGCTTGAGCCAGGGGAGAGCACGGATCTCCATGAGGTGGTTGGCGAGATCGTAGAAGAGCTCGCCGACAATCGCCCGGGCGCGCACCTGCGGATCGACGCGGCCGTCCCGCGCGGCCTGCGGGCCGCGATAGGGACTGACTGCGCGCATCAGATCGCAATCAACCTGATCGACAACGCGTTGAAGTTCGCGGATCCTGGCACGCCCATCCAGCTTCGAGGGCGGCTGCTGCAGGACTGTGCCGTCCTAGAGGTCGCGAACATTGGCACTCCGATCCCGCCGGAGGCGCGTGAGCGAATCTTTCAGCCCTTCGTCCAGCTCGACTCGTCGGACACGCGCCATTTCGAGGGCATTGGCCTCGGCTTGTCGATCGTCCGGAAGCTCGTCCAGTCACACCAAGGCACCGTCGAGGTCCGTAGCGACGGCCGGCTCGTCGTCTTCCGCGTCACCATGCCGATTCCCTGCACCGGCGGCGGTCACGGCGCGGGAAGCCTCAGGGCCGTGGACCCGGTCCAGGCCATCGCCCATTAACGATCTAGTGGCCAGGGTTCGGCACGCATACGTGCCGA
>JBOGED010000419.1:0-5693 GCA_050743625.1 Egibacteraceae bacterium
CACCGGCAGCGCGGGCACGCGCGCGGCGGCGAGCTCGACCGCGAGCGGCAGCCCATCGAGCCGGCGGCAGATCTCCGCGATGACCTCGGCATCCTCGTCGGAGGGCGAGAAGTCGTAGCGCGCCGCCCGTGCCCGCTCCTCGAACAGCCGAGCGGCGTCCGGGATGCGCAGGGCCGGGACCGGCCAGCGGGTCTCGCCGGGCACGCCCAACGCCTCACGGCTCGTGGCGAGGATCCGCACGCCCGGGCACGCGCCCAGGATCGTCTCGGCAAGCGTCGCGACGGCGTCGACGAGGTGCTCGCAGTTGTCGAGCACGAGCGTGAGCCGCTTGGTGGCCAGCCGCGCGAGAATACGTTGGACAGGATCGCCAGGCGCAAGCGCACGCTGCGCGGCCAGCGGTGGGCCGGCCACCCCGAGTACGGACCCAAGGGCCTGCGGAACGGCGGCGGGGTCGCGGAGTGGTGCGAGCTCGACGAGCCAGACGCCGTCTGGGTGAGACGCCAGCAGCTGTTCCGCGACCTCAAGCGCCAACCGGGTCTTGCCCGACCCGCCGGGGCCAGTCAGGGTGACCAGTCGTTCTTGCCCAAGAAGCGCTCGGACCTTTCGCGTCTCCGCGTCACGGCCGACGAAACTTGTCAGCGGGGCGCGCAGGTTGGTCTTTGGTCTTGCGGGGGCGTCCAGGCCCGCGTCCCGCGCGAGCATGGCCACCTGGAGTCGTTGGAGCTCGGGGCCTGGGTCCAGCCCCAACCGCTCGGCGAGCGTCACCCGCGCGTCCTGATACGCGGCGAGCGCGTCGGCCTGGCGACCCGCGCGATACAGCGCCCGCATGAGCTGGCCGCGCAGCCGTTCCCGCAGTGGGTACTCGTGGACCAGCGCCTCCAGCTCGGCGACGAGTGTGCTGGTTGCCCCGAGCGCGAGGTTGGCCTCCACAAGGTCCTCGACCGCGCCGATCCGCAAGCTTTCGAGGCGCAGCCGGTCTGGGCGGGCAAAGCGTTGCTCGGTGAAGTCGGCGAGGGCGGGACCACGCCACAGGTCGAGCGCCTCGCGAAGCCGCGTGGCGGCGACCTCGACGTGACCCTCGTCGAGCGCGGCTCGCCCCTCGCTCGCCAACCGCTCGAAGCGCACCGCGTCGACCGCAACCGGCGACACGTCGAGGCGGTATCCGGCCGGCCCCGTCTCCACACGCCCGGGACCGAGCGCCTTGCGCAGGCGGGACACGAGGCGCTGGAGGGCGTTGGACGGGTCCGACGGCAGGTCGTCGCCCCACAGATCGTCTACCAGCTCGCCCGCCGTGACGACCCGGCCCGCGCGAACCGCGAGCATGGCGAGCAGCGCGCGCGGCTTGGCGCCCGCGATCTCGACCGGCCGCCCCTCGTTGGTGACGGTCAGCGGCCCCAATATCCCGACTTCCATAGGCGTGTCTTTCCTTCGTATACGGAGGAATCTTGCACCCGCGCCAGGCACCGCCGGTCTTAACCTTTCACTTTCCTCCGGATCCGGAGGAAAGCTGCGCCTCCCCTAGTGTATGCGGGGCTCGTGGGGTAGCCCGGTGACGATGCCGGCCTCCAAAGTCGCGAGCTCGGCGAGGCGGCGGGGGATGTCCTCGCCAGGGCATTCGGCGACCGCGAGCTCGACGAACACGCGGTAGTGACCCGCCTCGGACCGGGCCAGCTCGGTGTAGAACGCGGCCAGGGCGGCCTCCTCGGTCCCGAGCAGTGCCTCACCCAGCAGGTTGAGCCGCTCCCACGAGCGCGCCTCGATCAGGGCGGCGCACAGCAGCCGGTCGGCGAGGTCGCCGTCCCCACCCCGGCGGCGGTGCGCGAGCAAGGCGCCGGCGTAGCGGTCAGGCCGGTCCGGTTGGAGTGCCCAGCCGCGGTCGCGCAGGTGGCCGAGCACCTGGTCGAGGTGGCGGAGCTCCTCGCGGGCCAGCTTCGCCATCCGCCCGACCAGGTCCGTGCGGCTCGGCTCGCGGTTGAGGAGCGACAGCGCGGAGAGCGCGGCCTTCTTCTCCGCGTGGGCGTGGTCGCTCATCGTCGACCGCAGGTCGGCCAGCGCGGTTGCGGCCCAGCCCTCAGGCGTCGGGATTTGCAGCGCCTCGACCCGGTCGTCGGGCACCCACGCCCGAGAGGTCACCACTCCAGCTTCATCGAGCCGCCCGAGCGCCCACGCTCGGTGGCGACGATCTCGGCGACGATGGACAGCGCGATCTCCTCAGGGGTGCGGCTGCCAATGTCGAGGCCGCAGGGCGAGTGGAGGCGGGTCACGTGCTCCTCGGGTATGCCTCGCTCGCGCAGCTGGCGAACCACCTCGGGCGCGTGGCGGCGGCTGCCGAGCATCCCGACGAAGAACGCGTCGCTCGCGAGGGCGACACGCAGCACCTCCTCGACATACGCGGCGTCGTGGTCGCTGACGACGATCGCGTCCTGCGGGCCGGGCGGAGCGGCGAGGAGGTAGCGAGGAGGGTCGTCGGCCTTGACCTCGACGCCTCCGCTGACCGCGGTGTCACCGCCCGGGGCAACGAGGACGACCCGCCGGCCGACCGCGCGGGAGAGCTCGGCCACCGCGCGCGCGACAGGGTTCGCGCCCAGGACGATCACCGCGGGCTCGGGTAGGTGCAGCTCGGCGAACAGCTCGAGGGTCCGGTCATGGCCGTGCGTGCCGAACTCGAGCCGCCGCCGCACCGGCCCCTCCCGCTGGATCGCCTCACCGGCCAGCTCGATGCCCGCGCTGTCGAACTCGGAGCATCCCAACGTTCCCGCGATCACCCCGTCGTCGCCGACCACGAGCTTCGCGCCAGGGTGAGACGGCGCATCTCCCCCCACCTCCAGCACCGTCACCAGGACGACCCGCTCACCTCGCGCCCGAGACCGGGCCAGCGCATCAAACACATCCACTTGATTTCCTCCGCGGGCCGCTGTCCTGCGCACAGTATCGCCCGGGGGGAGACCGGCTTCTTTACCGCTCTCGCTCATCCTGGCCACTCCCTCGCCTTCGTGCTCGCTGGATCGCCAACTCCTCGGCGATCGATTGGCGGTCGGCTAACGCCCATCCGTCAAGAGCATCCGGCCATGCTCTCGCATTACACCAAACCCAAGGTGGCGTTCTTGCATTTCCCCTCGGCGGGTGCGGTACTGCTCGTGGACTGGGTGCAGGATCGTAGGCCTATCCGGCATACTGTCGATCGCTTCTCGGTAGGGCGGGGCCGCCGAGCCGACGACAATGGCATCAGGCCGGATCGTCCGAATGGCATGGACGAGTTCGCTCGGCGTGACTCCCACCTCTGACAGATGGGCGATCTGTACGTCGGACCCAAAGATGCGCCGCACCTCAGCCTCCCGTCGCGCCGTCAAGAGCGGAGTTGGGGCGGGAATGGGCTGAGATGCACCACCGTCAGCGCCATCTAGTCAGGCGTAAGAACGCTTCAGGGCCTCCAGTTCAAGGGCCCGTGTCGCCAGCTCGAACACCAAGGCTGCTTCGTACTCGCCTCGGTCGTGCTGGGCTTCTAGCCAGTCGGCCAGATCCACGCTGAGCAGTCCCGGTACGGCCGCTGGGGATCGTAGTCCTCCGCGGCGCTGGGTGCCTGAGGTGCTGCCGTTGGTGTACTCATGGATGTTCAGGCTAGGTGCTTTGTGGCTCTCGGCAAAGCACCCGCCTGGCCACCGGGAGAGGGCGCGCGTGCCCAGAGCCCTCGCCTCGGTGTCTTTGTCTTTACTGGGTCGAGGTCCGCGAACGATACTCTCGGTACCCCCTCCCGACTCTCGATGGCGGCGCCCGATAGCACGAAGCTGGCGGTATGAACGTTCCCGACAGTTCCAAGCCGATCACTCCCGGTACATGGCGCCGAGCCGCGGAGATCGACGCCGGCCTGTGCCGCTCCACGACGCCTTGTTGCGACCAACCGACCACTGTCGCACTCGACGAGCTGAGCCAGATCGGCTATGTCACCCTCCGGTGCCCTACCTGTGACAAGCCATGGGATCTCCACTACGACCCGTGGACCCCCGCCCACGACGCTCTGTGGATCGAGTGATCCACCATGCGTAGGCGTAGTTACAGAGCGTAACATGTTCACTGAGGCCAGTACGGTGGCTATGATCCGCGGGTGTTCACTGAGTCGGTGGCACCGGTGCTGGCGATCGTCGGGCTGGGCCTCTCGCTCGCCTTTGGGTTACTGTGGTACCGGACGCGGGCGAACCTGGTCCAATCTCACCTGCGTGTCGCAACACGAGAGGACCAATTCGTCGTACTCGCTCATGAGATCAAGACACCTCTCACGTTGGTGCAGATGTCTGTTGACATCTTGTTGTCTGATCAATCGTTCGACGAAAAAAAGAAACAACTCTTGGTAGAGGTCGCAGAAGCAACCGACCGGTTGGCGATCCTCGCTGACAACATTCTTACCGAGACCCGCATCGAGTTAGGGGTGTTCTCGCCGACGTTCGCACCCACCGACGTCCGAGACGTTCTCCGCAGCTCATGGAGGTCGATGCGCCGGTTGGCGGATCGCAGGGAGCAACACATCGTTCTCGATTATCCCCAGGTGATGGACCGGGTCATGGCGGATCGGACGCTTTTGCAGCAGGCCGTGACGAACCTGCTCCAGAACGCCATTCGCCACACGAGTCGGGGAGGCACCGTGACGCTGTCGGTGTTTCAGACAGCCACCGACGTCGTGACGTCGGTCTGGGATGACGGTGACGGCATGAGCCCCGAAATGCGCAAAGAGGCCTTCCAACGTTTCGTCTCCCACAGCGGGGGCACGGGGATGGGCCTGTCCATCGTGAGCACGATCGCCTCACTGCATGGAGGCACAGTGCGGGTCGATACAAACCTGGGGAAGGGCGCCGCGTTCCTGATCGCGCTCCCGCGACTTCGAGCGGCTGAATGAACGTCGAACACCGCCAGCCTCGGGTCTTGGTGGTGGACGACGAGCCGCAACTGGTGTCAGTGCTCTCATATGCCTTACAAAATGAGCACTTTGAGCCGATCCCCGCATACGACGGCAGGCAGGCGCTGGAGGTCGTCCGCTCCCAGGATGTGGATCTCGCCCTCGTTGACCTGAACCTCCCCGACTGCGACGGAATCTCGCTCTGCAAGCAACTTCGTACGTATGTGCCGGTCATTCTTGTGACCGCGAGGTCAGACCAAGCCGATAAGAACCGCGGGCTCGCGGCCGGCGCCGATGACTACATCACCAAGCCGTTCAGCGTCGAGGAGCTGACCTTGCGCGTTCGTGCGGTCCTCCGGCGGACGAAGGCGAGTCCCAGGGTCCTGAAGGTCGGATGCCTGACCGTCGACTCAAGCCTCCACGAAGCCGCCATCGAGGGCCAGCGGATCGACCTGACCCCACTCGAGTTCGACCTGCTTCGCCACCTTGCGACGAACAGGGACCGGGTCGTCTCCACCGCTGAGCTGGTCCGGGAGGTGTGGGGCGTCGCGCAACTGGCGGTGAGCGATCCCCTGGTCAAAAACGCCGTCTACCGGCTTCGACGGAAGCTCCCCTCCGCCCAGAGCGGTGGCGTCACCATCGCCAACGTCCGAGGCGTCGGCTACCGCTTGCTCGCCGAGTAACCGTCGCCGCAGTACCCGAACTCCGACTTTGGGGAGCACTTCGCCGTACTGTGCAGAGTTATGCCGGAATACCGGTATAACTCTGCACAGTGCAGGAAAAGGCCGGCATCGGGGGTTAGCGC
>JBOGED010000420.1:0-8376 GCA_050743625.1 Egibacteraceae bacterium
GGTAAGCACCAGGGAGCCTGGTAGGGAACCTGGCCGACCCCGCGGCGGCGAGCGCGTTGCCGCCGCCCAGCGAGGACCCGAACGTCGCCACGCGGTCGGGTTGATGCCTGGGCAGCGTGCGAGCGAAACTCGATCGCTGCCCGCCAGTCATCGAGCTGGCGAGCGGGCTTGAACAGGTCCGGTTCCCCGCCGCTGTCTCCGAAACCACGCTAGTCGAATACAAGCGCAGCGATGCCCGCGGCCGAGAAGGCGCTCGGCGAAGGTCCACGCCCATCAGGGGTGCCTTTTTGTCTCGGGGTTGTCGAGGTATGGGAGTGCTTCTCGGTGGGACCGGGCCATTGGGTGCGTGGTCGGCGGAGGTGGCGTCGTCGGTCCCCGCGGGTGTTCGCTCGGCGGAGAGCACTTGGTCGGCCAGTCGCGGCAGGAGGGCGTCGCGTCCGGTGCGGTAGCCGAAGTCAACCGCGGCTCGCAGTTCCCGTTGGATCAGCTCTCCGGTCGGGCCGTGGTAGACATGTGGCGCGCTGCGGGCCGCGGCCTCGAGGCGGTCCCGGTCGTCGCCGGTCGGCGGCTGCGGTTCGGTGCGGTGGTCGGTGCCGGTACTGGAGAGGTTCAGGGCGCGGTTCCAGTTCTCGACTGCCCGCACGATCGCAGGCCGGGTGTCGAGTTCGGGGTTGAGGTTCCCGGCCGCGGCGTGGGCCTTGCTCGCCGAGGTCTGGTTGACAGTCGCTGGCTGGTCGGTCATGGTCGGAACTCCTTGTCCTCGTGTCGGGCCCGCCGCGTAGCCGGCGGATTCGGTGTTGGGACTGGTCGATGGCGTCATGCGTTGCCGGGCGGCGTTCGTGGGTCGCAGCGCCCGTCCTGGAGAAACACCCGCGGCGCCGAGGTTGGTTGCAGCGCAGGACGGTCGGTCCTCCGGCGACCGTGGCGGTCCGGGTCGCCGGGTCGGCGCCGTGGGACGCCGTGGTCTGAGACCTCCAGAGGGGTTGGGCGGTATCGGCTGGTCGGCGACCAGGACCAGGACGGGTGGTGCACCCGAGGGTTGAGAGCGGCGTCGAGCGGCCCGAGCGCGATTGGTTGCGGTCGGAAGAGGGCGGGAATCTCGCGGGGCTCGCGATCTTCGGCCGTCGTTTGCCCATCATGGTTGTCTGCTGTTTTGGTCGAGGGTCCGCGCCCCGGTCAGGCTGCGAGCCGGAGCAGCAGCTCGTCGAGGGTTTCGGGGTTGCCGGCGGGCCTGCGCAGCGCCGGTGGACACCGGCCCCACAGCGCGAGTAGCCGGTCGTGCGGGTCCATGTCGATGACGTGGTCGTCATCGGTGGGGGGGCACGAGGGACAGCCCCGAGCCGGGTTCGACGAGCACATCGGGCTGGCCGCTCGCCCGCAGCCGCAGCGGGCGGGTGGTGAAGGGGGCCTGCACCCACCGGCGGTTCTCGGCCAGGCCCGGGATGGCGTCGAAGACCGCAACGACGTCCTTGGTGAGCGCCGGCTTGGAGAGCAGCTCCTGGCTGGTGGGGTCGTCACCGACGAGGTCGTAGCGGTGCATCGCCGCTTCGCTGTGGCTGTGGATGCGCAGCCGCGCCGGGGACATCGTCCAGCCGGTGTACTCGATCGTGTCGGTCTCGGCCATGGCCGAGACCGCCCGCCCGAAGCGAGCGGCGTTGCTGATCACTGCGTCCCGCAGCCGGTCATAGGGCAGTGCGAGGTAGGGCGCTTCACGCTCCTCCCAGGAGCGAGTATCTCGGGTGGGCCGGCCGGCGAGATGTTCTTCGATCAGGTCAGCGCATTCCGCGTCGGCGGCGGCCACGTGGGCGACGAGGTCGTGGGCGCTCCAACCCACGCACCACGTGGATGCGCTGGGATGCACGCTGGAGGCCGCCGTGATGAACGCGCGCATCGCGTGATCATCGACGCCGGTGTGCCGATCTGTGTCGTGTCCTTGCGACATGTGGATGTTCCTCCGAAGTCGATGGTCGGGAGCGTCGTCGAAGGCGGGCAGGGTCTGTCGTGCTCGGGAACCCCGGGCTCCGACCGGGCCCGCCTGGTCGTGTGCTTGTAGGGCGGGTCCGGTCAGGACCGGTTACTCGTTGGGATCAACCCGAGCTGCTTGAGCACGGTGACTCCGTCGTCGAGCCCGATTTCCTCGGCGATCAAGCCGTTCTCGACTCTGAGCACGGTGGTTCCGGTGAAGCGCATGGTCTTGCCAGAGCCTGCCGGCAGGGAGCCGAGGGGCAAGTCGGCGAAGGCCGGGCCGGTGTGGGTGCCGCCGCCCTCCCATTGGCCGACCACGTAGTCGCCTTCCGCGAGGAGATCAGCGGTGCCCCAGAAGTTCAGGTCGGGAAACGCCTCGCGGAACTCAGTTGCGAACTTACGCACGTCATCGCGGCCTCGCCGCGGTGCGTGCATCGAGTACTCGAGGCGGATATCCGGGCGGCCAGCTCGTCAATGACCGCGGGGTTGAAGTCCTTGCCCCAGAACTCGGTGAACCAGCGTCCGACGATGGCTTTGTTCGCTTCAGATATGGGTGTTCCCTTCTTGATGGCGGATACGGGCTCCTCGCCGGCGACTCTGCGAAGATCAGGGCTCGGCGCGGGTGCTCCACATGGATGTTTCCTTCTGGGTGCCAATTTGGGCGTCGCCTGCATTCCCCTGAACCCCACGCGGTCGGGTTCGGTTGCAGCGCCGGCCGGTCAGGCCGGACACCTCGCGTCTGGGCAGGCAGGCGCCGTTCATGCCCAGCCCGAGCGTGATGTTGAGCCGGCCGGGGGCCGCGATTGCAGACAAGGCCTAGATCTGGATGCACGGATCACGCGGAGAGACACCGCGAGATCGCCGACGGATGCGTCCTCGCCGCCCCACCGCTCCAGACCCAAGGAACAGCTCGCCAACACATCGACAACATTTTGTCGATAACGGGAGCCCAAGCGTCTAGGCAGGGCCTAGGCGCGCTGTGGTGGCCAGCCGGGACTTCCGCACGAGATCGCGCTGCTGGTGCAGGGTTGGGCCAATCCGGCCGGTGCGACGCCGGGCGCGACGGTTGTCAGGCGGCCCCTACGACTGCCGGCCGGCAGAGCCGGCACGGTCGGTAGCCGGCCTCGATCGCGCGGGCGATCGTGGCGAACCGTGCCGGTGCGCTGCGGTGATCCGACGCGCGTGATGGCAGGTCGGGGAAGCACACAACGCCGGTAGTGTCGCTGCCGAGGAACCGCACGCCCCGGCGGGCCAGCGCCTGCACCTCGTCGATGTTTACCGTGCTCTGCCCGCAGCAGCTCCTCTTTCGGCCCGGACTCGAACAGGTACTCGCCGATCTGCCCATCCGCGCGCACGACCCGATGGCACGGGATCAGTAGCGGCACCGGGTTGCGCCCCAGGACCGACCCGACCGCCCGCACCGGGACGGGCCGTGCCGGCTTCTCGCGATCCAGCCGTACGGTCCAGTCTGCCCTGCCGGGATCCGCCGGGTCACCTCGAACACGTCGCGCTCGAAATCCGACACGCAGACAGGTCCAGCTGCAGGGACGGGGCCGCGCGGCCGCGCAGGGCCGCCAGCAGGCCGCGCGGGGTCGGTTGGCAGGGCGCAGTGGCCGGCCGAAGCGCCTGCCGTACTTCTGCAGAACATTCCTGCGTCACCGTGCACGGACTCCGCTATCCGCAGATAACTGATCCCATCGTCGGTGAATGCCACAAACACCTCGCCGATCCTGCTGGGCGCTTGCAGCCAGTCGCCGACCGGCCACGGATGAGCGGGTGCGGCATCAGAATCACCGCCTCGCCGACACAGACAGAGCAAGTACAGTCACAGCAGCACCCTCCGGGGTCGCTCAGGAGCCGCCCGCCTCCATTGGCGACGTCGCGGGCGGTTCGCCGTTACAGGGACACCCGGCCGGGAGCGCGTGGCTCGAGCCCGCGGGCGTGCACTGCAACTGGATCTGCAACCGAACGCCAAACACCTGTGGAGACGAAGGGGTCCCATGGGTGCCGGCGGAAGCAAAGAATTGCTGGTCAGCGAGTCTAATCAGGCCAAGGGGGGCAGGACGGGCACCAGCCCCAGCAGTTTCCGGGACTGGTACCTGGTCCCGCTCCTGCTGGGCGTGTGCGTGGCGGGGATTCCGGGAGTGTTCAGCTCGGACGGAGGAATGCCCCCATCAGGATCGCGGCAATCCCGCACACGAACGTGGTGTAGGCGCGGATCCCGTATCCATGCCAGAGAGCCCAGGTCTCCTCAGGCGTCGAGAACTGAAGTTTGGGCCACGTCACCAATGTTCCATAGAGGACGTTGCCTGCCATCACCAGCAGCGCCACTGTCTTTGCGGCGAGCAATCCCCACGCGATGGCCGTCGTGGGAGGCCGTAGCAGCAAAAGCGCCAGCCCAGAAGCGAAGACCATTGCGATGCACGTATAGATCATGGGCGCGATTATTCGTCCTTGTGCCACGAGGAATTCGAGAGGGAATTTGTGCTGTGCATACGTCCTCTGCAGGGTTGGCCAAACGACGAAGCGGTTCATGAATACCCCGCCTACCCACAGAGCCAGGAAGGCGATATGCACCGCGAGTGCGATCTGTTCCACGTGGCCTCCTCCATCGAGGTCCACCTGATCTGTTCGGAAAGCGCGGATCTGCTCGGTTTCCGGACATATCGTTCGCTCATGCCCACCGGCTGCCGGCAGGACCCCTCATTATGGATCTCTCGCCTGGAGGTTGCACCCTGGGGGTGGAACCCTTCGCTGCACAGCAGCTCATCGCGGCTTGCGCCGCCGCCCCGGAGGATGAGAATCCGGCAAACCTGGCGTCCCGCGACCTTTCCGCGTTCGAGCGGGGCATCGCACGAAAGCGTTGGGCGCTATTGTGCAGACTAATGCCGGTGTCCCGGCATTAGTCTGCACAGTGCAGGATTACGCCGGCTGACGCCGCCGCTCCTAAGGCAAAAATCCGGCAAACCGGGCGACGTGCCGCCGATCTCATCTCAGTGCAGGAAAAGGCCGGCTGGCACCGGCGCTATGGCCCGCGCGCCGCCTCGGCCGAGGCGATGAGGTAGCGGAACTGGTTGCGCAAGTGATAGCTCCCGTCGCGCATCCGGTATGGCGCGAACCCCTCCAGGACCGCGCGGCGGACCGCCTTCTCGCCGGACCTGCCGGCGGCGAGGCGGCCGAGGCGTGACCGCAGAAGGCTGGACAATAAGGCGTCCCGGTCGGGGTACACGAAGAGGCAGGGAACCTCGTCAACCTCGTTCGGGGTCAGCCCCGCTTTGACGGCCAGTTGCTCAAGCCGGCCGTCTCGCGTGAGAGGGGGAGACTGGATCCGGCGGTCCCGCGGAGGCGGTGGGGGGAGCAGCGGTGAGAGGGCCTCGCCGAACACGCGGACCTGGCAGTCCTCGTCCCTGCCCCACACCGTCACCGCGACCCGGCCACCGGGCCGGGTGACGCGAGCCGCCTCCCGCAGCGCCGCGAGCGGGTTCGTGACGTGGAGGATCGACTGGAAGCTCGTGACCACGTCGAACACGCCGTCAGGGTAGGGCAGTGCCTGGATGTCGCCGGTGCGGAAGACCGCGGCTGGTGCGAGCTGCCTCGCGTGCTCGATCCGCTCGGGCGCCACGTCGATCCCCGTCACCGTCGCTCCCCGATCGGTGGCCAGCCG
The DNA here is from genome assembly GCA_050743625.1 of Egibacteraceae bacterium. Classification (GTDB taxonomy): domain Bacteria; phylum Actinomycetota; class Nitriliruptoria; order Euzebyales; family Egibacteraceae; genus JBOGED01. The sequence continues at coordinate 5,630 of JBOGED010000420.1, forward strand.
GCAGAACATCCCCTCTCCACACCCGAGGTCGAGGACGGACGTGCCCGGGCCGATACCCGTCCGCTCGGCGACACGTTCGTACAGGGGAAGCCCCCACCCGAGCGGTCCCGTTGTCATGAGTGGATGTTCGCATGACGCGCGAGCAGCGCCCCCGCGCCGAGCGCGCCAGCAAGCAGCGAGGCGACCAGGATGCCGACCTTGGCGGAATCCGTCGCGGCGGGATCCGCGAAGGCGAGCCCCGCGATGAAGATCGAGACGGTGAAGCCCACACCGGCGAGCAGCGACACGCCGAGCAGCTCCAACCAACCGACGCCGCGAGGCATGCGGGCCGCGCCAGTGACCACCGCCAGCACGGCGGCGCCGACCACTCCCAGCGGCTTACCGGCGACGAGCCCGAGAATGACGCCCAGGGCGACGGGATTGGACATGAGCCCGGAGAGCAGCTCGCTGGACAGCGCGACACCCGCGTTGGCCAGCGCGAATAGCGGCAGCACGACGAATGAGCTCCAGGGATGGAGCCGTGACAGGAGCCGCTCCAGCGGAGAGACGGCCTCGTTGGCCAGCCGTGAGATCTCCATCAGCGAAGCTTGCTCACCCTCGTCTGCGCGGGCGTCAGGGGGCAATTCTCGGACCTGGTCGAGTTCGGCGTCCATGGCATCCGTCACCGCCTCTGGCGGATGGAACGGCCAGGCGGGCGTGAGCAGTCCCAGGATCACTCCCGCGATCGTGGCGTGCACTCCCGACTCGAACACCGCCAGCCACAGCACCGCGGCGGCCAGGACGTACGGCGTGAACGCCCGGATCCGCAGGCGCTGCATGGCCACGATCCCACCGATCATGCCGGCGGCGAGGGCGAGCCAGCCAGCGGCGATGCCCTCGCTGTAGAAGATGGCGATCACAAGGATCGCGCCGATGTCGTCGACGATCGCGAGCGTGAGGAGGAACACCTTCAGCCCGCTGGAGGCGCGGCTGCCGAGCAGCGCGAGGATCCCGACCGCGAACGCGATGTCGGTCGCCATCGGGATTCCCCAGCCTCTCGCACCGGGCCCGCCGACGTTGAGCAGCAGGTAGAGCAGCGCCGGTGCGGCCATACCTCCGGCGGCGCAGAGCATCGGCAAGAGCGCCGCCTTGGGGTCGCGCAACTCGCCGTGAACGAGCTCGCGCTTGACCTCGAGCCCGACGACGAAGAAGAACAGGGCCATCAGCAGGTCGTTGATCCAGTGGCGCAGGTCCTCGGACAACGCGAGCCCGCCGATATCAATGGTGAACGGCGTCTCCCACAGTCTTGTGTAGGACTGCGAAAGCGGTGAGTTGACCCATACCAGCGCGGCCAGCGCGGCCAGGAGCAGCACGATGCCGCTGGCGGCCTCGGTGTGAAGGAACCGCTGCAGCGGCTGTACCACGATCCGTGGAACAGCGCGGTCTCGCTGCGACCACGGCCGGGAAAGCCGGTCCCGAGGATGTTGTTGGGTTGGACGCGCGGGTGCCATAGAAGCCTCCATCCGCCGACCAGACTTCCCGGCACGCCTCCATAAACCCTACCCCAACAGGGCACGCCAGATGACGTGCGGACGGGATCCACAGGGTCCATCCCTCAGCTCGACGGTCCACAGCATCCCGCAGCGTGGGCAGGTGGCGGCCATCGTCCCCCCAGGATCCTGGTCTGGGCGCCTGAGCCGGATCGGCTGGCGGTGGCAAGGGGTCCAGCACAGAAGGTGCGCGGAGGTGACGACGGCTCGGCCAACCTCCCCTCCAACGCCCAGGTCCTTGCCTTCGTGCTCGCGTCCCCTCATGCGCCACAGCGTCTGTGAATGACATGAAGGAGCGCGAGAGTCGCTTAGGGGCCACTCACGTGACGGATGTGGGCAGGATGAAGTAGAGTGCCTAGAGTGACGGCTGAGGGGATAGTCATGGCTTCGGGCATCACGATCAGCGGGTCGGTGCTGCGGGCGCTCCGCAACGACAGGCTGTGGTCCCAGGCGGAGCTCGCCTCACGCAGCGGCGCGTTCGCTCGGGCCGAGGGTGAGCGCCAGTGTGGAATCACCCGCGAGGGAGTCAGCAAGCTCGAGCGCGGCATCCGTAGCCCCAGCCCACGGACGCTCCGATATCTGATCGGCGCGCTGCGACCGACGATGGAGCAGCTTCGGCGGTTGCTTGGGCAAGAGCCCCCGAGAGCCTTGGCCACCCTTACACAAGACGCCGACGAAAGTTGGAGGCAGAACTCCGACGCCTTTCACCGGAGAGTGTTGCTGTCCTCCTTGGCCGCCGTGGCTGTGGCCTCACCGCATGACACGCTGCAGCGGATCGCGCGTGCGCTCGACCGCCCGGCGCGAGTTGACGCCTGCGTGCTCGACGCGCTCCTCGTCCAGTCGGGCAGGCTGGGGGTGAGCGCCCTTGGCCTCGGGCCCGCTCCGGTGATCCGGGCGGCCGTGACGCATCTGCACGGCATCGAACGGCTCATCGAGTTCTCCATGGCGAACGGGGAAAGACCGCGGCTCCAGGCAGTCAACGCCGACGCGGCCGCGCTCGTCGGTTGGCTCTCGTGGCTACTCGACCGGCGCGCCGAGGCCGCACACGCCATGTCGAGCGCTACGCGCCTCGCGCGGGAGTCCGGCGATCGCCTGCTGCAGGCTCGAGTGCTCGGCCTGCTGAGCTGGATGGCGTCACCCATCCCGACAGGCGGCCAGCGAGGCGATGCCGCGACCGCGCGATCGCTCGCCATGCGCGCCGCCGCGGCAGCCCGGGGC
>JBOGED010000421.1:0-1726 GCA_050743625.1 Egibacteraceae bacterium
GCGCCACCAACCCAGCGCACACGCGCCGCCTCCGCGGGCGCTTCTTAACCGCGCCCTGACCACGCCGAACAACCCCAAGAACCGGCCGGCCCACCCCCAAAACACACGGCAAAACCGAATACTTACGTGTGTTCTATGGTAGCTGATGCGCTCGCCGCGTGCTCGTCGTAGGCCGTCGCGTCGGGCTTGGCGGATGGCAGGGCCGCGTCCCTCGTGCTCGTCATCCGGGGTGACGTAACCGATGCCCTCGTGCAGCCGCACCGTGTTGTAGTGGGCCCGGACGCGCTCGAGCTCGGCGCGCAGCACGGCCGGGTCGTCGATGGCGTCCAGGTGTGGCCACTCGCCCTTGATGTGGCCGAACAGCGTCTCGATCCAGCCCTGGTCTGTCGGCGTGTGCGGTCGCCCGAAGTGCTGCGCGATCGCGCACATGACCATGAACTCCCGCGTCGACCCCGAGGTCATCTGCGGCCCGTTGTCCGACACGGCGAGCAGGATCGGGCGGCGCTCGTCATCCACGGTCGGGTCGATGAGCCCGTCGGCGCCGCGCTCGAGCGCCTCGTCGAGCAGCCCCTCGGACTCCAGCGCGTCGGTGAACACGACCTGGACCTGGGTCGAGGTCTCCTCGGCCGAGACGATCGTGGCCAGCCACTTGCGGGTCACCAAGTCCATGACCACGGTGACGGCGATGCCGTCACAGCTACGGAAATGGGTCGTGTCATAGATCCAGATGCTGTGCTTGGCATAGGTGACCCAAGCGGGGAACGGCTTACGCTGTGACGACCCGGCCCGTTTCGGGCGCCTCAGCGTAAGCCCGTGAGCAGCCAGAACACGGAGGACCGAGGACGGGGAAACCCACACCCGGCCCAGATAGGAGCCGCGGTGGGCCAGCTTGCGGTGGGAGCGGTCGACCTCGCCCCAGTCGTTGAACAACGCTACGACCTCGGCTTGCTCCCACTCCAACAGCCCGTGGACCGGGTTGCCGCCGACGGGGCGGTCGGCCAGACGGTCGGTGGACCGTCGGGTGCGCCAACGCCACGCGCGCCGCTCGGGCAGCTCCAGGGTCTGGCAGGCGCCGCGGTGGGTCCAACCGTCCTTGACGGCCCGGTCGACTAGCTCCAGCAGGCCGGCTTTGGTGGCCGAGTCGACCCGGCGAGGGATTCGGCCACTCAATCCCAACGCCCTTTTCCCTCCACGAGCATCAGCCGTACGCCCATCTCCTTGAGCGCCACGGACAGCCGGGCGATCTCCGCCTGAGCCGCCACCAACTCGGGATCCGGGCCGTCGGCTCGCACGCCCGGTTTGGACTTCGCGAGCGCGTCCAGGGCGCCCTGCTTGGCTACCTGCCGCAGCTTGAGGATGGTCGAGCGGTCGACCTGGGCCTGGTCGGCGACCGCAGTGATGGTGGTCTCGCCACGTAGCAGCTGGACCCAGATCTCGTACTTCTGCACCGGGGTGAGGAACCGCTTGCGGCGGCGCCCCGCACGGTCGGCCCCAGCGTGTGACTCGGACATTCCCACAGCCTTCCTGACAGGCCGGGAACCCCGCAAACTGCGGACTAATTACAAGCTCGATCTGTGTCTTTAAGTCAGGCGCAACACAAGCTCCCTGATCGGCGCGGCCAGGCTCTGCAGGGTCGCGGGTTTGACTCCACGCCGCCGTGCCGTGGCGATCCACGCCTGCACCGACGCCTCGGTGAGCGTGTCCTGCCCAGGGAACTCGCAGCGGC
>JBOGED010000422.1:0-9089 GCA_050743625.1 Egibacteraceae bacterium
GCACGCATGCGTGCCGCATCCTGGCCACAAGACCCAAGTGGAGGTGCCGGGGAATTGAACCCCGGGTCCGAATACCTCGGCCCGAGAAGCGCTACGAGCGTAGGTCCCGGTAGATTGTCGGGCCACCAGCCCCGGGACCGGGCGATGTCGCCTTACCGCCACTGAGGTTTCCCCGCCGGCCGGTGGCGGGCGACCGGCGGGTTGAGCCTGGTTGCGACGCCCGACCCCTCACCCCAGGCGAGTGAGGGCGGACGGGTGGCCTAGTTAGGCCGCCAGTGCGAAGTTGTCTTCGGCACCTATTGAAGGTTTCCGGGCAGATTTTCGAGATGACCCGGAGTACTCGGCTCGCTCTCCCAAGACCGACCGGCATCCGTCGAAACCAGTCACCCCCGTAGAACCGTATGCGGTTGTCAGACCTCAAAGTATACGCAGGCGCCAGTTCGCTCGCGCGGACGGACGCACATGGCGCGTTCGGCGTCGCGCTGGGGGGTCGTGGCGCGTATGTGGCGGGACTTCCCGCCGGGAGCCCCTGCCGTTCGCAGTAGCGCATTGGCACGAGCGTCTGCCCCTGTTATTGACGATGAGCCCCACTCTGTGAACATGCAGCATTTGTGCGTGCACGCGCAAAATGCTGCCAGCTACTGGCCGATCCGTGGGATGCCCGCTGTTGGACCCCTAGAAATTGCGTGTTGGCGCGCATTTCCTCGTGGATTCAGGCTAAGGCCTCGCACCGCCCCGTCAACGATCTCGCAGGCGCGGATCAACCAACCGTCGACGAGGACCCCCGGCGGCAGATACTCCAATGCGCCGCCCTCCGGCCGGTAGCCTGCACAGCCTCTCCACGTGACCCCGGCTGCGGACGCTGATCTTTCATGAACATGCCGGCGACCGTCACCACCTCGTGCAGCAGCCTTCTGGGGTTACCGCAAGTCCAGCCCGACCTCCCGTCCGGCGCGAGGGGCGGACTGGAGGCCCGACGCACTCGAGAACCTGGGCGAGGTCGACGCAGCCGGTGCCGTCCTCAAGTCGCGCCTTTGGCATGGGGCGTTCTAATGCGCGCGTCCGTCAACCGCAGAAGCGAGCGTCGGCCAGGTCCTGCAGACCCATCTCCATAGCGTGGCCGGCCTCGCCAGTGCTGAGGCCGGCCACGCTCTGATTGGCATGTTTTCTGGCATCCTAGGCAGCGATGGAGGTGACGCGCTCACCCGCGACCATCTTTGTCGCATCCCCACCTCCCAAGCTCGTCACGGTGTCCGAAACGCCGCACGCATGGAGGCCGCTGCCAAGAAACGAGTCTGCTCGGCGTGCTCTGTGGCAACAGCTCGGGGTGCCGGTCCGGCCTCCGCGTCACACTGAGGTACGGGCTCTGCGGCACCAAGCAAAGGCCGACGTCGAGCGCGAGCGGCAACCCATTTCGTCATTCGCGGGAGGCCGGCGACACCAGCCATGAACACTGACATGAAAAGGCCATAGGGTCGCCCGGTTTGCCGGATTCCAGGGCGCCTGACGGAGTTGACGTGACGCCAGGTAGACGGTTTTCCCGCGTCAGCGCGGGAAAACCCCGCCTGTGGTCGATCGGCCGCGCGGTGAGGGGTGTGTTTCCCGCGTATACGCGGGAAAGGTGGGGTTGGCGGCTGCACGAGGTGATCGCAGCCTCTGGGACGGCAACCTCCATCCTCATCATCCGGCAAGCCGGACGATATGCGGCCCCTTTGGGCTAAACGCCCCAGTTGGATGGACCACTTCGCCGTACTGTGCAGGAAGGCAGATTCTCCAACAGCCGCATGTGGAGGAAACTACGGTTTCGACCAGATAGGAGCCGATCGAGGAGCGCCTCGCCTGCGGTAATCTCCTCAGGAGACAGCGAGCCGGCTTCCGCCTCCCACTCCGCCACCCCACGAAGCCCGTCGCGGATCCGCGAGGGATGGCAGGCCGCCTCTTCGACGGCCTGGGTCACCCTGGGATCCCGCGAACTCGATCGTTTACTCACGCTCACATCCAATGGTCGGACTCAACGCGCAAATCAGCAGTGCCGCTTACTCGCGTTGGCGGGAGCGGAGGGCGCGGGCGACGTCGCGCTCGGCGTCGCGCTCGGCGATCGAGGCGCGTTTGTCGTGGTGAGCCTTGCCTGTGGCGAGGCCCAACTGCAGCTTTGCCTTGCCGTCGCGCCAGTAGAGGCGCATGGGCACGAGGGTCCGGCCCTGCTCCTGGGTGAACCGCGCCATCTTGGCGATCTCGTCGGAGTGCGCGAGCAGCTTCCGTTGACGGGTGGGGTCGTGGTTTTGGCGGTTGCCGAACTCGTACTCGGCGATGTGCGCCTGGATCAGCCACAGCTCGTCCCCGCGCACGGCCGCGAACGCCTCCTTGATCGACGCCCTGCCCGCGCGGAGCGACTTCACCTCGGTGCCCGTGAGCACCAGCCCTACCTCGACGACGTCACTGATGTCGTAGTCGAACCGGGCACGCCGGTTGACGGCGATCGTGTCTTTGCCGTCGGTTTTCTTCCTTGCCATCACGCGAACGCTACCGCGTCAGGGCACCAGCGGCGAGCAGCCGCCGCAACGTGTCATGCGCGCTGGCGAGCTGTGCGTCCTCGCCGGTCACCTCGTGGTCCGGGATGACTCCCACACCCTCGATGGAATCACCAGATGGCGTGAAGTACTCCGCGGTCGTGAACTTGACGCCACTGCCGTTCCCTAGAAGCTGGACGGTCTGAACCGTGCCCTTGCCATAGGTCGTCTCACCGACGATCTCGCCACGGCCGAGGTCTTGTACGGCACCGGCGACGATCTCGCTCGCGCTGGCGGACCACCCGTCGACGAGCACCACGAGCGGGAGATCCTCTAATGCGTCGCCGGCAGCCTCGTGGACCCGGCCCTCCAGCGGCGCGTCCCCGCGCCCGCGGACGCTCACGACCACCCCGTCCTCAACGAACACGCTCGTGACGTCGACGGCCTCGCCCAGCAATCCCCCAGGGTTACCGCGCAGGTCGAGCACGATCCCGCGAGCGCCTCGCGCCGCGAGGTCCCGCGCGGACTCACGCACGCGCCGGCCGGCCAGGTGCGAGAACTGGGCGAGGCGGAGGTAACCGATGTCGCCATCCTCCAGCCGGCTCTCGACATCAGGCAGCTCGATGTGCGCCCGGGTCATCCTCAGCTCGCGGAGCCCGGCCACGCCGCCGTCCAAGCCGAGGGTGACGATGCTGCCGGCCTGGCCGCCGATGAGCCCGGCGACGCCCTCGGTCGGTACGTCGCGTACGTCCTTGCCGTCGACGGAGATGATGCGCTCGCCCGCCTCGATCCCCGCCTCAGCCGCCGGCGTCGCGTCGATCACGCTGACGACCACGGGACCGAGATCGCCGTCCTGGATCTGGATGCCGATCCCCGAGACCTCCCCGTCGAGCATCTGGGTGAACCCGACGAGCTCTTGGGCGTCGAAGTACGCGGCGTGAGGGTCGCCCAGCGTGGAGATCATCCCCTCGATCGCGCCCTTCGCGAGCACCTCGTCACTGGGCGCCCGCACGGCCTCACGCTGGATGCGCTGGTACAGCTCCGAGACACCCGCGAACTCCGGTGGCAGTCTCGGACCGCTCCCACGCTCCACCCCGACCCGGTAGCTGTGCAGCATGAGCGCCGCCAAGAGCTCGAGGGCCAGCAAGCAGGTGATCGGCACCCACGCGCGCGAACGGTTCATGGCCGTCAGCCTGCCATGGCGCCGGCCGGGGACGCCTCGCTCAGACGGCCAGGAAGCGGCGCAGGGAGATGATGGAGGCGAACGAGGCGATGAACGCGCCGATCAGCACGAGGACGGGGATAGTGGCGAGGACGTCGTAGAGATTGATGAACGGGATGAACTGGAGCGCGCTTTTCAGGCGGCCGAGCAGCATCAGCTCGCCCACCAGCAGGAGCCCACCGGCGACCAAGGCTCCGAAGACCCCGGCGATGATTCCCTCCACGACGAAGGGAAGCCGGATGTACCAGTTTGTCGCCCCGACGAGCTTCATGATGCCCGTCTGCTCCCGGCGGGCGAAGGCCGTGACCCGGATCGTGTTCGAGATCAGCGCGGCGGCGGCGATCAGCTGGAGCAAGGCGACAGCCAACGCTCCGTTCCGCAAGGCGTTCATCACCTGGAAGAACTTCTCGAGGGTGTCGCGCTGGTCGACGATCTCCTCGACGCCCGGGTACTCGGCGAACTGTGACGCGACGACCGGATACTCCTCGGGGTCGGTGAGCTTCACGCGGAACGACGCGGGTAAGACGTCAGGCCCGACGCTCGCCGCGATCACCTCGTCGCCGTTGGACATCCGCTGGAAGTCGGAGAAGGCCTGCTCCTTGGACACGTAGATGACGTCGGCGACCACCGGGTTGGCCCGAAGCTCGGACTCAAGCGAGCGCAGCTGGTTCTCCTTGACGTCGTCGAGCAGGAAGATCGACACCTCGACCTCGGCGTACAGGACCCGTTGCGCCAAGGTGACCTGCCGTTGCACCAGAAGGCCCATGCCGAGAAGCGCCAGGCTGACCGTGACCGTGACAATCGTGGCGATCGTCATCAGCAGGTTGCGGCGGAGGCCGATGCCGACCTCGTTGAACAGATATCCCCACCTAGGCCCCATAGCCGTACATTCCTCGGTTCTGGTCGCGGACGAGCTGGCCGCCGTGGAGCTCGATCACTCGCCGCCGCATCGAGTCGACGATGTGCTTGTCGTGCGTCGCCATCACGACCGTCGTTCCGGTCCGGTTGATCCGGTCGAGGAGCTTCATGATCCCGACGCTCGTCTTTGGATCCAGGTTTCCCGTCGGCTCGTCGCACAGCAGGATGCGCGGCCGGTTCACGAACGCGCGCGCGACGGAGACGCGCTGTTGCTCGCCGCCGGACAGCTCATGCGGGTACGCGTCCGTCTTGTGCCGTAAGCCGACCAGCTCCAGCACCTCGGGGACCGTCCGCACGATCGAGTGGCGAGGCTTGCCGATCACCTCCAAGGCGAACGCGATGTTCTCGAAGACGGTCTTGCTCTCCAGCAGCTTGAAGTCTTGGAACACGCAGCCCAGCTCGCGCCGCAGCCCTGGGATCCGCCAGCTCTTCATCCCGTTGAGCCGTTTGCCGGCAACGAAGATCTCCCCGCGGTCCGGGTCCTCGTCTTTGAGCAGCAGCTTGATGAACGTGCTCTTACCCGAACCCGAGGGTCCCACCAGGAAGACGAACTCCCCCTTTTGGATGTCCATCGACACGTCCCGCAGCGCGGGCACGATCCTCTTGTACGTCTTCGAGACCTGGTCGAGACGGATCAACGCAACGCCTCCAGGGAAGGACCGGGGGGACCACGAGGGTAACGCCGGGCCGCCAGGACCGCGAAACCGCAGAGATTATCCGTCGAAAGCGGCCAAAGTGAACCCTGCGGGCAGCTCGAGCGCGTGCGCCGCGAGAAGCGCGTCGTCGGCGAGCACGTCGCGGATCGGCCCGTCGGCGACGATGCGGCCGCGGTCGATGATCACCGCGCGGTCGCAGAGCCCGAGCGCGTACGGCAGGTCGTGCGTGACGAGCAGCATGGTCTGCTCGAGCTTGGCGAGTATCTCGCCGAACTCGCGCCGGCTACGGGGATCCAGGTTGGAGGAGGGCTCGTCGAGCACCAGGATCTCCGGGTCCATGCTGAGCACCGCCGCGATCGCCACCCGTTTTCGCTGGCCGAAGGACAGGTGGTGGGGAGGCCGGTCCGCGTACGAGCCCATGCCGACCATGTCGAGCGCGCGCAGGACGCGCTGGGCGACCTCCGTCTCGGCGCATCCGAAGTTCGCCGGCCCGAACGCGACGTCCTGGCCGACCGTCGGCATGAACAGCATGTCGTCAGGATCCTGGAACACGACGCCGACCCGCCGGCGGACCTCGCGGATGTGCGTTCGCGTCACCGGGAGCCCGCAGATCTCCACACTGCCTCGCTGCGGCTCCAAGATCCCGTTGAGGTGCAGGGTGAGCGTGGACTTGCCCGCCCCGTTGGGCCCAAGGACGGCTACGCGCTCGCCGTGTCCCACCTCAAGCGAAAGGCCGTCGAGCGCCGGATGCCCGTCGGGATAGGCGAAGTGCAGGTCGTCGCAGACGATCGCGAGACCTTCCCTCATGCCCCTCATGCGACCACCAACCTCACCAGCAGGAGCGCGGAGGCGAGTCCCCCGGCGAACACCAGGTCAGCGGCTCGAAACGCCCGTGCTGGCACGAGCGCGGTGGGTGTCCCTCCCTCGTACCCCCGGCTCGCCATCGCGAGGTAGACGCGCTCGCCGCGCTCGAGCGAGCGGATGAACAGCGCGGCCACCGTCTGGCCAATGGCGCCGGCCTGCCAGATCCATCGAGGCTCGTAGCCGCGCGCCTGACGCGCGATCCGCATCCGATGCACCTCGCTGCCGATCACGTGGAGGTAGCGCCACATGAACGCCACGATCATCACGAGCAAACGGGGCGCCTTGAGCCGCTCGAACCCGTGGAGCAGGACCGGGAACGGCGTCGTCGAGCTGAGCACGACCATCGATCCGACACCAGTCGTCGCCTTCGCGACCACGGTCAGCGCGAGCTCTAGGCCATCCGGCACCACGAACGGCAGTACCGCCGCGGCCGCGAGGAACGGGATCTCGATCGCCAGGCGCGCGAGCACGTAGCGCGCTGGCAGGCGGGCGACCGCGCACATCGCACCCAGGATCACGAAGTAGGCGGCGAAGGCGCCCCACGCGCCGACCGGCGTCGAGACCGCGACGATCGCCAACCCCACCAGGCCGAGGATCTTGACCCGGGGGTCCAGGCGGTGAACCGTCGTGTCCAATGCGGCCGCCGCCTCGATGCTGGCGAGGTGACCGCCTCCCCCGCTCAACGGGTGCTCGCGGCCGCCCTGGTCGCGGGCAATAGCTCGCGGGTGGCCATCAGGTCCGGACGGGCCGTCATGACCGCGCCGACGGCGGCCGTCGTGATCACCGCCTCGGCGATACCGACCAGCCCGTGCGCGACGACCATCACTCCGATGAAGGGTCTCGCCTGGCCAGCTCCTAACACCCCACCGTAGGTGATCATGGCGCTGCCGACGGCCGCCGCGAGGACCACGGTTAGCCATGACGTCACGGCGGTAGCGGTCAGGAAGCCCCGCCGGGTCCGGGGCGCGAGGATGAGCAGGCCACGGAACAGCCAGTAGCCGCCGAGGCATGCGATCAATCCCGTCAGCGCGACGTTGGCGCCGAGCGTGGCGACCCCCCCGTGCCCAAGCCCGCTCGTCTCGACGAGCACCACCGCGGCGACCACGAGGAACCCCAACCACGGGCCCAAGAGCACAGCCGCCAGCGCCCCCCCGAGAAGGTGTGCGCTGACGCCCGGCCCGAAGGGGATGTGGATCGCCTGGATCACGAGCAAGAAGGCTGCGACCAACCCGATCAGCGGGACCTGACGCTCTTGCAGCCGGCTCTTGGCGGCGATCAGTGACGCGCTCACCGCGCTCAACGAGACCGCACCACTGGCAGCCGCGGTACCCGCCTTGATCCACCCATCCGGAATGTGCACAGCGCCCCCGCATATGGGCTGGTCACGGACTTTCCGTGAGGAGAGAAGCTGTTGCAAGAGTATCTCAGGCCGTTGAACGTGACACCCAAAAGTTAAGCCGTCCTTACTCTCTGTTACACACCTTACCCTCGCGTTGAACGTTATCCACAGATTGTCCCTCCCCACTCCCCCGCGACGCCTTTTTGACGCATAGTCAAGTATCTACAATGATTAAGGGGGATAAATATGCAACAGTGGGACCAGATGGAGCAGTTCATGGTGACCGAGGCCGAGCGTGACCTCCTGGACGGGAGAGACGTGCGGCCATGCCTGGTTGCCTTCGCCGGCGAGACTCCGCTGCTCCTCGCGTTCGTCCGCCCCTTTGCGAAAGGCGCTTACCAACAGCCCCTCATCGAGCTGATCGCCCTCGCTGCCCCACTCGACGCCGACCGGCTCAAGTTCTCCATCACCGGCCGCGCCTGGTCCATGCTCGACCCCATCCCTCCGGTCGACCCTGCCCTCGGCGATCTTCGCCAGCGCGTGCTCGCCATCGAGTCAGTCGACGGCAGCGCCGGAAGCGTGCGCGCGTGGTCTACCATCCACCCCTACGACGTCGTCGGGGGCGCCGTCCGGTGGGGCGAGGCTAACCATCTCACTGGTGGCGAAGGCTGGATCCCCTCGGCGCTTCGCGAAACAGTGCGGATGCGTCGCGAGCTCACGCGAGCGAGCATCACGGACATCCGCGCCCAAGCAGACCGCTGCGCGCGGCTCGGCCACCTCGTCGCCCTGGGCCCCACCGTCGCCGAGCGCTTGGGCCTGGACGCCCGAAGACACTAGACGCTTCGGATAACTTACCGCTGACGTTACTCACGTCGGGTGTAAGTAGAGCTTGGGCCGATAGCCCGGTGGTTGTCGATGGTGCTTCGGTTGCGGACGCCTGTAGCTCACCTTGCAAGATTCCTCCGTATGCGAAGGAATCTTGCAAGGCAAGACCAGGGGGGCCGCGCGAAGGATGCAACATTCCTGCGTATCCGGAGGAAAGTTGCGGTGTGACCCCATCCCCTTACTCCCGACGCGACTGTTGATTGCGGCATACGTATTCGTGCGAGCCTAAACCGCCCAGCGTTGCAGCGGGTACAGCTCGTCGACGCTCTCGACGATCGCCTCTTGAGTCGTCCGAACGACGACAACCACGGCGGGGGTATCAGGTGAAGGGTTGCGCTCGAGATGTGGCAGGTAGGGAGGCACGTAGATGAAGTCGCCAGGCTCGGCCTGGAGGGTGACCTCCCCGTCGCCGTCGTGGAACGAGAACGCGGGCGTGCCGCTGACGACGTAGATGCCGGTCTCGGAGTGCCCGTGGTGGTGTACGCCCGAGCTGGTGCCGGGTGAGACCTCGGTCCGCCCCATCCACAGGGCTTGCGAACCGACCATCGCGCCGGAGATCGCGGAGACCCGTCGCATGCCGGGAGTCTGCGCCGTGTCACTCGAGCACTCCCCCGCTCGGACGAGCCGAACCTGCTCCGTTTCCATGCCGCTTGCTCCTTCGGCTGCGGTTGTGTGGAGGATCCGCGCGGTATACC
>JBOGED010000423.1:0-2333 GCA_050743625.1 Egibacteraceae bacterium
GATCGACCAGACCGCGTCCTGGTCGGCGTTGTTGCCGCGCCGATCCACGCTGCGACCCACGTAGCCCGCGACGTACTGGGCGAACAGGGTGGCGACCGAGCCGAAGGCGCGCTCGACGATGCCCTTCTCCCACGGCGAGCCGCTGTGGGTGGGCTGGAAGTTGATACCCATCGCGCGGCAGGCCGTGCGGAACGTTTGTGAGAGATAAACCATGCCGTGGTCGCAGACGACGGTCTCCGGGACGATCACCGGCCGCGCCGCGGCGTGTTCGAGCCGCGCGTCGATGGCGACCAGACGCTGGTGCGGCAGCACCGAGCGCGACATACGCAACGCGTCTATCCAACCGGGTCGCATTGGCTCTGGCGTGACCGAGCGGGCCAGCAACAACGCCGCGTCGACCGCCTTGGTGGTGGGGCGCAACACCGCCGCGGGAATGGTTCGGGTCGCGACATCGACCATCATCGTCAGCTCGGCCCGGTCGATCGTGCCGTCGTCGAGGACAACGCGGACATCGAGGGGAGTGGAGTCAATCGGCATCCACTCCCCGGGCCGCAGCGCCGGCACCTCCCCAAACGGGCCATCTGGACGCTGTGCCAGCGACCGCCGGGTCGGCGCCGATCCGAACGTGTGCCGACCGGCGGCGACCCGATCCACCAGCCGGTAGAACGTGGTCCGCGCCGGCATCACCGTCGCCGGATCAACGCCATAGTCACTGGTGAGAATCTGCTCCACCCGCCGACGCAGACGAGTCACGGTCCCAGTCGAGCGGTCCGTTTCGGCCGCGATGGCCTTCGTGATCGCGGCGGTCACCCGCCCGTCCACCCTCGTTTCGCCGCAGCGGGTAATGCGGCCATCGACCAACCCAAGCAGGCCCTGAGACTGGTAGCGGCGCCGCATCCGCTGCAGCGTGCTTAACGGAACCCGGTGACCCTCGGCCGCAAGCTCACTGACCTTGCTGATCTCCCGCTGCCGCAGCGTGCAGCGCAGCGGATCGTACTCCGGCCGGGGTGTAGCAGTCGCCGACGCGTTCGGGGCAGCACCCGTCAAGACCTCGACTACGTGCCGTTCCCACCACTCGGCCTTGTCCACCACGTCGCTCGGTAGGCCCTCGAGCACACCCCGCGGCGGCAACGGCGCCCGCCGCCGTCTGCCCATGACATCACAGCTCGCCTCAGCGAACAACTCGGCCAACGATAGCGTCACCGCAGTGCCGGCCACCCCACTCAGCACCGCCGCGGAACCGGACAGCCTGGTGATCGTGTAAGTAGAGCCGCGGTAAAGCACCTCGTCGCCAACGGTCAACCGAGCCGGCCGCGACACCGTCACGACGCCCTCCGGGCCGTGGCAATGATCGTGGCCCCACCCAACGGCGACGTGCGCAAATCGGCACCCAACACCCCGGTCCACAGCAGGTGGAACAGCGTGGGCAACACAACCAGCCGGTCCCC
Organism: Egibacteraceae bacterium; assembly: GCA_050743625.1. Classification (GTDB taxonomy): domain Bacteria; phylum Actinomycetota; class Nitriliruptoria; order Euzebyales; family Egibacteraceae; genus JBOGED01. The sequence continues at coordinate 1,449 of JBOGED010000423.1, forward strand.
AACGGCCGCCACACCATCGGCCAGCGGCCTGGACACGGCAAACACCTCGCCCAGCGCGTTGGCGAGCGCGAGGTTCAGACACCGGCGGTGCCGGTAGGCCGCCAGCCAGCGAACGTTCGCAACCAGCACCGGGTCCACCGCGCCGACCCGCCTATACTGCCAGCCGACCGACTCACATGCCTCAGATGTCACGGCGAAAACCTCCGCGTCCTGCGGTCCGATCCGCTCGTCGGGCCGGACATCGACAACCACACCAGACCCGTCAGCGAGCCGAGCGAAGAAGTCCGGGGCATGCCGACGACGGCGACCGCCAGCGGGCCATGACAGCCAGAACGGCTGCGAGGACAACCCCACGACAAGCGGATCAAAGTCGAGCAGCATCACGTGATCACGCTCCAGCCACGACTCGAACCCGACATGAGCCTCAGTCGTCGCGCACCACCAGCCACCCGAGAAACTCCGCTGACCCGCGAACGACGGAAACGCTCGAACTGGCCTGACCGCCTCGAAACGGACATGACACATCTGAGAGAGGACGCCGCGACGCTCACCCCCACAGTCCTCCACAAACCTGACCTCGACGCCGGTAGCACGCTGCGACCCCGCCGCAAGCACCACCACGCCCATCCAGATCACCCGCCGCCCGAGAACCGACTGACCGAATCGTAGCGATCTTGACTCAACTAGCCGGGACGCCACGCCGAATACCTCAGATACACGGGAGCCCGGAACCTAATGCCTCTGATAGATCACGCCTGACTCACCTTCAGTGGGACAGGACAGGCGTAGCGCAGGGCGGCGTTCGCGTGGACGTCGGCCAGGATAGTCGGAGAGGAGCGTTCCGCGCTCTGGGTTAATGACATAATGTGCATTATCGGATCGATC
>JBOGED010000424.1:0-4609 GCA_050743625.1 Egibacteraceae bacterium
CACCGACGCCGCTCTGGCCGGCCAGCCATCGGCACCGAACCGCACTCGGCGCCTACCAAGACCCCAAAGTTGGCGGCATTGGAGTTAGGCCGGTATTCCGGCCTAACTCTGCACAGCAGCTCATGGCGGCTGGCGCCGTCACACCGGGATGATGAGAATCGGACAAACCGTGCGACGTTCGGCCCTTTTTGGGCGAACACCCCAGTCGGGTGGAGCACTTCGCCGTACTGTGCAGAGTTATGCCGGTATACTGGCATAACTCTGCACAGTGCAGGAAGGCCGGCAAACCGGGCGGCATGTGGCTGATTCTCATCTCAATGCAGGATTGGGGCGGCTGGTCAGGCATCGCGCCTCCTCTCACCTGTGCTCCACGCCGCCCGTGAACGGCAGGACGGCGACCGTGACGTTGTCGTGGCCGCCAGCCTGTAACGCGACGCGCACCAGCTCCCGCGCCGCGGCCAGTGGCGCCTCGGCCGCGCCCGCGGGAATGGCGGCGCCAACCATCTCCGCGGTATCCAGGTAGTTCCACAACCCGTCGCTGCACACCACGACGAGGCCGGGGCCTTCCGGTGTCAGCTCCATGACGTGGGGGAGCACGTCACCGGCGTCAACCCCCAACCACGCGGTGATCGCGTGCGCCAACGGCCCGGACTCGGCCTCGGCCTGGCTGAGGACACCGCTGGCGACCATCTCGGCGACCCACGAGTCGTCCACGGTGAGGCGGCGGGACAGCGTGGCCGGGTCAGAAACGATCCAGTACGCCCGGCTGTCGCCGACCCATCCCACGGTGACCGTCCCGGCCGTCACCACCGCCGAGATATACGTGCACGCGGGAGCGGTCTGGCGCTCCCCCGCGTGGGCCAGGCCGGCCACCGCCGCCAACGCCGAAGTCACGGCCCACGAGTTGCGGATTCGGGATCCATCCCGTCGAGCAGCGCGGCCACCAACACGTCGGCGCCGGCTCGAGCGGCCGCCTCGCTCGCATCGTCGGGGCGCTCCGCCGACGACACGCCGTCGCAGACGACGGCGATGAGCACGGGCATCCGCTCACCGTGATCGCCGTCGAGCACGCGGAGCGCGAGGGCGTCCTCGTTGCGGTAGTGGCGCCTCCCCCGGTCACTGACGCCCGCGGCGACGCCGAGGTCGATCTCGACGTGATCTCTCGGTCCCGGCTGCAGCCAGCCACAGGTGTCGCAGTACCCCTGCGCGCTCAGGGTGCTCGGTCCGCAGCGCACGCACGTCGCGCCCCCTGTCGGAGCCGTTGGCGGGTCCAGCGTGCCCTCGGCGCCGCAGGCCTCGCAGTAGCGGTCCTCCGGTCGCAAGGCCTCACCGCAGACCAGGCAACACCCTGGCGCCGCAACGGTCCGGCCCATCAGCGCCACGTCCGAGGGCGGACGGCGTTCGCCTGATCCACGAGCCTGATCCGTTCCTTTGGCTCGTCGGCGAGGTGCGCGAGCTTGCGATACGACTGCTCCAGTCCCCGGCGCAGCCCCTTCTCCGTCAGCGGATGGCCGAGCACGCTGGTGCGCACCTCCGCTTGCGCGCCTGGGCGGCCGGCGAGCTGCCATCGCAACGCCACCTCGAGCACCTCGGCGACGGCACGGGTGTGCCGCTGGGGGTCGAGCTCGAGCTTCTGCAGCCGGCCGGCGGCCTCGAAGAACTCGCTGTCCAACGGATGGGTGCCAGCGCGCCCGCGGATCCGGAGCAGGATCGCCGCAAGGTGCGCGGTGACCGCGTGCCCCGCGCTCTCGGGGACTGACTCCAAGGCCGCGGCCGCACCCGCCGTGTCGCCCTGCGCCTCACGCGCCCGCGCCAGTCCGAACGCCGCGCTCACGTACGTCTGTTCCGTGCGCCACACCATCTCGTCGTAGTAGGCCGCCCGGGCGTGGTCACCCTGGTGCTCGGCGCACAGGCCCAGCGCGAGCTTTGGCGCCGCCTCGCCGGGAAAAGCGTCGTAGATCGCCTCGAAGACCTCGACCGCCTCGCCGGGCCGGCCGCACGCCAACGCTTCGAGACCGCGATACCACAGCACGCGCCAGTAGCCGGGGTGCGCCGCCTCCAGACCCTCGAGCGCCGCGGCCGCGTGCTCCAGCTCGTCGAGCTCGATCCACGCCCGTGCCGACCACAGCTGCGTCTCGACCGAAGGTGGGACCAGCTCAGACAGCCTCTGCAGCACCCGGCCCGAGTCCGTCTCCCTGATCGAGGCGAGTTCCTTGACGTGCGGGTCCTCCGGATCGGCGAGCGGCACTGGAAGGGCCAGCGCGCCCGCCTTAGGGCTGGCCGACCGCATCACGCCGCCGCTGACCATGTGGAGCTCCGATCCGAACAGCGTCGACTGCGCGGGCCGAGGCTTGCCCTCGTCCCGCGCGACCACCTCACGGAGCACGCCGGTCACCTGCTCCGCCATCTCACCCGCCGAGGCGAAGCGGAGATTCGGGTCAGGGTTCGTAGCCCGCATCAGCAGCCGGTAGTAAGACTCGTGCCGCACGAGGAGCGGTACCCCGCCGGGGTCCGGGAGGCGGTGGACTAGTTCGCTGCTGAAGCCGGGAAAGTCGAAGCTGAGCCGCGCCATCATCCGGCCGACCGTGTAGAGGTCCGAGGCCACGGACGGCCCTGCCTCCGAGATCTCCGGCGCCTGGTAGCCGACCGTACCCCAGACGTCGCCGCCGTCGTCCATCCGACACACGCCGCCGAGGTCGATCAGCCGTAGCTGCTCCTCGGACTGCATCACGTTGTCGGGCTTCAGGTCGCAGTAGAGCAACCCGCAGCGGTGCAGATAGCCGAGCGCCGGCAGCACCTCCAGGGCGTAGGCGAGCACGTGCGCGAGCGGGAGATGCCCCTGGGCGTCGTGCAGTTGGCGCAGCGACTGGCCGTCCACGTACTCCATCACGATGTAGCCGACCTCGGCGCCGGTCCGCCGGTCGGGATGCTCGACGAGGTTGTAGATCCTCACGATGTTGGGGTGCTTGACCTCCGCCAGGAACCGGCGCTCCGCGACCGCCACCCGCTGGGCGTCCTCGTCGTCGCTGTTCAGCAGGCCCTTGAGGACGACCCACTGCCCTACCTTGCGGTCCCACGCCAGGTAGACCCAGCCAAGGCCTCCGCGCCCGAGCGCACCGCGCACCTCGTACTGGGCGCCGACCACATCCCCGGGCGCCAGGCTCGGTGAGGTGGAGAACGGTTGCCCGCACCGGGGGCAGAACCCCCTCGTGCGTCCCGGCCGGCCATCGGGCGCCCGGCCGACCGGGTGACCGTTGGGGCAGTTTCGCTTGTCCTCGGGCACCGTGGGATCGCGCAGCACGGCCGCCAAGGGATCGCGCGGCGGGACCGGCGGCACGTTGACCATGCCGGCGCCGAGGCCTCCACGCCCCCCGGCGCTCTGCCCCCCGCGCTCCCGGGACGTCGTGCGTGCCCCCGAGCCTCGGGTAGGCACGGCCCTGGTAGAGACGGCCCTGGACCGAGACCATCCCGAGGAGGCGTCGTGCGGCACCACCGTCGGTGGGTCGAGCATTACCCTGCACCGTAGGGGGCGGCGCGCATGCTCAGTCCCGGTAGAACGTGGGGGGAGGCGCGGGCGCCGGGCCGAGGTACTCCCCGTACCACCGGTCGTAGCGTTCGGCCCACGTGCCGTCCGCGAAGCTCTCCTCGAGCACGCCGTTGACGAATCGGACCAGATCTGGCGTGGTCTTGCTCATCCCGACCCCGTACCAGGCCTGGGCGAGGGGTGCGCCGACGATCTCCATCCGGGGGTCCTCGCTCGCCAGGCCGGCCAAGATCTTCTCGTCCGACGTGATCGCGTCGATGCGTCCCTGCTGCAGTAGGACGAGGCAGTCGGCGACGTTGGGCACCTGTTCGACAGGCCTGTTCAGCAGCCTCTCGATCGTTTCATTATTCGTCGAGCCGCGGGAAGTGCATACGCGCGTGCCCATGAGGTCGTCGACGCTGTCCACCTCAGAGCCTTTCGGAACGAGGATTCTCTGGAAGGCCTCCATGTAGCCGGTCGAGAACTCCACGTCTCTTTGCCGCGCGCAGGTGATGCTGAAATGGTTCACGACGAGGTCGACCTCGCCGCTCAAGATCACGTCTTTCCGGTCCCCGATGTTCGTGACGATGAACTGTACGCGGTTCTCCGTGTCCCCGAAGATCGCCTCGGCGATGCCATACGCAACCTCGATGTCGAACCCGCGCAGCTCGCCGGTCGAGTCGCGGAACCCGGACAGGTGCTTGCTCTGATCGACGGCAACCTTCAGCCGTCCCCGCTCAGCGATCCGTGCCATGGTCGATCCCGGTGGCATGTTTCCCGGCCCGGGTAGCGGCCCCTTCGGGCGGAGGCTGCCCACGGGAGGGCGATCCACGGGCTGGCAGGCGATCTGTGGCTGCATCCTCGGGGCCGATACCGGTTCGGCGCTGGCGCTGGGGATCACCGGAGCGGGGGAGCCCGGCACCACCAGCGCCACGATCGCGAGGCAGATCCCGATGCACAGGTACGCCCACGGCCGGCGGACGTTGACCGTGTGGTTCATCGGTACTCCTTCAGTCGCTGACCGATCCCCCACGCGATCGCCCCGGCAGCGACGAGCGCCAGCACGGCCGTGCCCACGGCGAGACC
>JBOGED010000425.1:0-5516 GCA_050743625.1 Egibacteraceae bacterium
TTCCTGGCACGCGGTCAGGACTGGCCTATCCGCGCGGCCATTAAGCCTACTAAATCCACCAGTCGGCAGCGCCCAGGGAGCCTGCGCCGGGTGAAGCCCGTAGAGTGCAGGTTTCCTCCGTATCCGGAGGAAACCTGCGTTGTACGCGCCCGGAGCGACGGATCCAGGCGAAGGCTGCGCACTAGCGGCATGGGGCTACAGGCCGGTCGCGCGGCGGAGGTCGCTGGCCCGGTTCGTCCGCTCCCAGGTGAAGCCCTCACGGCCGAAGTGGCCGTAGGTGGCGGTCGCCCGGTAGATGGGCCGGAAGAGTTGGAGGTCGCGGATGATGGCGGCCGGCCGCAGGTCGAAGACCTCCCGCACGCCGACCAGGATCTTCTCCGGATCCGCGGCCTCGGTACCGAACGTCTCCAGGTTGACCGAGACGGGGTGCGCGACGCCGATCGCGTAGGCGACCTGCAGCTCCGCGCGGTCCGCGAGCCCGGCGGCCACGATCGTCTTGGCGATCCACCGCGCCGCGTAGGCCGCCGACCGGTCGACTTTCGTGGGGTCCTTGCCACTGAACGCGCCCCCGCCGTGGCGAGCCATCCCGCCGTACGCGTCGACGATGACCTTTCGTCCAGTCAATCCCGTGTCGGCCTGGGGGCCACCCAACTCGAACCGGCCGGTCGGGTTCACGAGTACGCCGGCCGGGTCCCAGGGCAAGGTAGGCGGGATCACCGGCTCGATCACATGCTCCAACAGGTCAGGTCGCAGCAGTGTCTCCACGTCGATGTCGGGTTGGGTCTGCGCCGAGATGAGCATCCCCGCTACCCGTACCGGCCGGTACCCCTCGTACTCGACCGTGACTTGGGTCTTCCCGTCTGGTCGAAGGTACGGCACCAGGCCGGACTTTCGCACCGCCGCCAACCGCTCGGCCAAGCGGTGCGCGAGGTGGATCGGCAAGGGCATCAGCGTGTCGGTGTCGCGGCAGGCGAACCCGAACATCATCCCCTGGTCGCCCGCGCCGAGCCGGTCAAGCTCGTTGGTGTCTCTGTCCGTGCGGCTTTCCCTCGACCTGTTGACACCCTCGGCAATGTCGGCCGACTGCTCATGCACCGCGACGAACACTCCACACGTATTGCCGTCGAACCCCGACCCCGCACGGTCGTACCCCACATCGAGCAGCGTGTTCCGCGCCACCTGCGCGATGTCGACATACGTCTCGGTCGTGATCTCCCCCGTCACGACCACCACCCCGGTCGTCACCAGCGACTCACACGCCACCCGGCAGATCTCGGGCCGCGGATCGTTCGCGATGACCTCGTCCAAGACCGCATCCGAGATCTGATCCGCCACCTTATCCGGATGCCCCTCCGTCACCGACTCCGACGTAAACAACCACCGACGCGCCATCCTGGCAGTCTACGGGTCCTTGCCACGGTCTCCGTTCACCGGGCCAGCCGGTGCGGCCCTCAGCGCGTGACAGACACCGGTACTCCTGACCCAGAAGGACGAATGTCCTGGCAGGCAAGGTGAAGCCTGCCCCCTTCTGACCGTTTTATGCGCTATTTCCTGCGGATCCGCACGCGGTTCGCCGAACCGCGCCTCACGCGGGTGCGGGATCTGGGCGCGGTCCTCAACTTTCCTTCGCATACGGAGGAAAACCACGGTCGAACGGATCGGCCACGTTGCCGACCCGCAACTTTCCTCCGCATAAGGAGGAAAGTTGAGGACCGCGTCAATTCGCCGCAACGACACGCCAGCCCCAGCCATCACTGAAACCGCAGCCTGGGGAGACACCGCATCAATGATCGCATCATGTCAGGAGATCTGGACACTGAGGGTAACCGTAGGAGGTCATCGCGATCACCCGCATGCGCTTCGACCAGACAACGCGCGACTACATCGCACGGCGCACCAGCGAAGGCAAGACAAACTTGGCGATTCTTCTGGAGACCCTGCTACCGTCGCAGGTCTTGCACTCGGCCCGCTCATCCATCATAGCCAGCATCTTCTCGAAATCCTCGCGGGTCATGGCGGCCTTCAGGCCCATACTCTCCAGTTCTTCGACGAGGTGGGCCGCCGAGGCACATTGGCCGATTTGGTGTCGCGCCCACTCTTCGATCTTGGATTTCTGCTGATGATCCCCACCGACTTGGTTATCGATGGTGAAATCGAAGTCCGAAGTCGACACGATACTCGCTTCGATCGCTGTAGAAAACTGTGATCGAAGCATGTCCATCATTGGGGAGTACAGTCGGTACAAGAACGCTAAGCGCGGTAAGGCAAACAGCCGGAACTGCCGCGGTCGTTCACTTACGAGCAGCGCCGTCAACGCCCAACGCTCTACTTTCTTGCTCAGCTCTCTCACTCCTGAGGGACGGTTCCTCCAGATCGGTTGGGGAGCTTTTATGCCAGCGAACTTGTCCACGCGCTTCGCGCACGCGCGAGCTAGATGGAGGTCACGCGTATTCCACTCCTCGAAATATTTGTCCCATGTTTGCTTCGCGTCCCCTCCTTTGCCCAACGCTTTACGCGCCGTCTCCCAGCTATCGCCCCGAAGGCGGGCGAGCCGGTCGGTTGCACAGCTCGCGAGGAATACCCTCAGCTGCCGGTGGCGCCGCCGAAACCGCCTTGTCCCGAGGGTGGACAACCGGCTCACCAGAAGGAACAGCCAAATCCCCGAAATAAATAGCCCGATAATTCCGCCAAGACCTATGAAATCCACGATCCGTGCGCGCGGGATGCCGAAGAATGGTTGCAGCGAGGACAGCGCCGACGAGGACCGCGGCGCCCACGAGGCGAACACTACGTTCAGCGCCTCCGCGATTGGGATCGCCAGAACAAGAAAGATGGCGAACAAAAATCCGGCATATTGGAGCACATCGGTACCACGAACTCATTGCTCATCGAAGACGCGTGACATCCCGTCTAACAACGTGCGGTAACTTTGCTGAACCTGCTCGCCGAGGTTGCGGACGCGTTTGGCTTCTCGGAGCGCGGCGTCGAATCCACCCGTCTCCGTAAGCGACTTACGCATCGGGCGTTCATCGCCAGCCTTATACGGCCACTCAACAGCGCGTTCCGTGAACCGATCGAATTTATCTCTCAATTCGGCCATCGCCGACTTAACCTTTTGCTCCACTTCGGCCGCTTCGATCGTTACCTGGTCGAGGTCCGCGATGCCCTGAAGCAGGGTCTGATGGATCAGTTCGATCAACCGGTGAACACGCCGGGCTTTTCTGCCTTTCGCGACTGCAAGGTGCAACGCAAGCTGGTCCCAGAGCAGATCGGCTTGATTGACAACTGCCTTATATACGTTAAGGTGACAGTCATAGATGTTGAGGCTCGTCATCGCATCGAATAACTTGGCCGCGACGTCGCCCTCCAGATCCGTCAGGTCCCACACCAGCTCCCGAGCATCGTTCTCTCGGGTCACCGCCTTTTCACGCAGCGGGATGACGATGTAGCCAGGAGTCTCCATGGTCTGTCCGGACACGGGTGGGAGGAGGCGTCGTATGAGAAGTATCCGCCCGTTGATCACGCTGGCCGCTACTCCGGCGTGGTGGGCGTCGGGTACCCTGAGCAGATCCTCGGTGAGCGCGTTGAAATTGTCGCTGTCGATCTCGTCGATGGAGCTAAGCGACTCTGGGATTCCGGGACCTCTCGCGAACCAGAACCGCGGTGGTACATACTCGCGGTCAAGGATCTCTAACTTCGTGGGCGTAAAGTGGTCGCGGATTTGCTTCCTGAACGCTTCACCCAATGTCTCCGCGCATACGTCGCGTAACGCACTTAACTGATCAGGCGGCGCGATAGGAGGCTCCGGTATGGCGTCATAACGCCAGGGTACGGGTTCAGGCGCGTGGGAGACGCTGGCGGGCTTGTAAGTCCAAACGGAAAGCGTCGCATAGAGCCAGTAGCGCACGAGGTGATCCGTGAAGGACTCCTCGAAGTGCTGTCTGAATCGAAGACCGATGCAGGCGTGCAAGGGAACTGACCCCGGCAGGGGCTTCGTCAAGCCCCCCAGTTGCGCGACGCCCTCCGGAGAGAGATAGATTCGACAGGCGAACAGGTTCATCTGTGTGGTGAGCAACGCTTCTTCGCGCTCCATCCACGCACGCGTGGCGACCCGCCCGCATTGCCTCATGCCCTCTGCGATCCGGCCCACCGCCGCTGCGGCTCCCGGCCCGGTACGCCACCACAGCCCGTCTGGTCCGGGGACCCTTGTGCCCACATCGACCACAGGCTCGCGCTCCCAGACTGGGATGAATCCTTTGTAGGGCGCCAGAATCGGATCATTGTTAACTTGGTGATCAGATTTTTTCTCGAGTTGTCGTTTAGCCTCACCAGGATCATGAAGGATCCACGAGCGGCGGTCATAGCTAACCTCTTTGTCAAGAGTAAGCAAGCGCCGCAGAAGACTCCCGTAGTTCGCGCTGACTTCGTCCTCATGCGGTTCCCACAAGGGAAACCGGCAATACGCCCAGGCCACGTCGACCATCACCAGACGCGACACAGTAGGGTCACTCGACGTTCCCGCCATAACGTCTCACCCGCTCCGAAGGCCAGGCGCCACCCTGACTCGATTCGTCTTACTTGTCTTATGATGCCAGCTTTACCCTTTGACACTGATCCGTGGACGCACGAAATGGGACAAGGGGTTCTAATCTTGCTCGCGCTGTTTCGACCACGCCATCGCATTCGGCCGTTATCGTGAGAGACGCGCCAGCTGCGAGATTCGTTGCGGCTTCCGACTCACGCATGCACATGCGCGACAGAGCGACCCGTAGGATCAGGAGTCCAGTAGCGCGTTCAGGTCGGCCACGAGAACCCTCCCGCGGGCGAAGCCTCGCGCCATAATCGCTGTGCAAGCTTCCTCAGCTAGCGCGCGCTGATCGTCGTCTGCGACCATGACCAATACCCAAAGATCGACGCTGTCCTGGGGACGCCGATCATCGTCACGCGCCAAGAGTTTGAGCGCGATGAGATGTCCTGTCCTTGCGACCGGCACAATCACGCCGGGCAACACCTCCAGGGGCTCTGCGGCGGCGACCACATCAGCCTCGATGCCCGACGAGGCAAACAACAGGTCAACCACGTTCGCCCCACCCCCAGGGGGCCTAAGCCGGACGGTGGCGAGCCTTCCCGCACCGGTCTGCTCGATCGCCGCTTGGACCTCGAACCCCGCGCCGACCAACGACCGCACCAAGCCCTCGGCCTCGCTGTCGTCTTGGACCGCCACCGCGAGGTCGATGTCTCGAGTGAAGCGTGGCTCGGTTCTCACGGACACCGCAAGCCCACCCACCAACGCGTAGGCCGCTTCCAGAGCGCGAAGCTCCGTGAGGATTCTGCCGAGCGTGGAGCCGAGGCCAGTCACACGCCCGGCAGCGATCGCAGGGACCCGGGGCAGTCGCCAGGCCGGTGATTGATCCAGTCGATCAGCAACTCTTCGATGCGTTCGGGGGAGGCATCGGGATGGGCGCGGCACAGGTTCTGGCGCATGAGGCTAATCCCCGCATCGGCGAGGTCGAGCG
>JBOGED010000426.1:0-8396 GCA_050743625.1 Egibacteraceae bacterium
ACCTTGGGCTGCCTTGCCGTCGTGAGTTTTGTAGTAGCTGATGCGGTTGGGGCGGCATCGAGCCACGCCAACCGCGCTCCGCTCCGCTTCGCGCGCCGCTCATGGCCGAAGGCTCTCAACATGGCTAGACCGCGTCCTTTCCTTCGCGCATGTGCTCGGGCAACGAGGTTCCACCCGGCTCGTCGGCGCCGCCTGGGGCGCTGCCGGCGGTGGCCTGCGCGTACCACTCCTCGGCGGACTCGAAGATGTTGTCGTTGTTGGCGCCTGCCGGCACCATCGGGAACACCTTCTCGTTGATGTCCACCCGGAAGTCGACGACCACGGGGACCTCACCGACAGCGAACGCCTTGTCGAGCGTCGACTCGACGTCCTCCGGTTTCGCGCAGCGCAGTCCGACGCAGCCGTAGGCGTCCGCGAGCTTCACCAGGTCGGGCACGTCGACGGGTAGGTCGACCTGTGAGTAGCGGCGGTTGTAGAACAGCTCCTGCCACTGGCGCACCATGCCGAGCGAGCCGTTGTTGATCACGCAGAAGATGACCGGCACGTTCTCGGTACGCGCGGTGGCCAGCTCCTGCAGGGTCATCTGGAAGCTGCCGTCGCCGTCGACCGCTACGACTGTTCGATCGGGGCACCCGACCTTCGCGCCGATCGAGGCGGGCACGCAGAAGCCCATCGTCCCTAGGCCGCCGGAGTTGATCCAGGACCGAGGACGCTCGAAGCGGATGTGTTGCGAGGCCCACATCTGGTGCTGGCCGACGCCGGAGACGACGATCCCCTCGCCATCCAGCCTTTGACCGATCGCGCGGATGACCGTCTGCGGCTTCAGTGGGCCGTCGGGTTGCTGCTCACAGCGCAGGGGGTGCGCTTCCTTCCAGGCCTTCAAGCGCGCCCACCACGCCGACAGGTCGGTGCGGGTCGTGGGCTGCTCGGCTCGCAGGCCCACAAGCGCGTCGATGATCTGGCCGATCACGACGGCGCAGTCCCCAACGATCGGGATCTCGGGCTCGCGGTTCTTTCCGATCTCCGCGGGGTCGATGTCGACGTGGATCACACGGGCGCCCTGTGCGAACGTGGCCAAGCTGCCGGTCACGCGGTCGTCGAATCGCGTACCGAGCGCGATGAGCAGATCGGCCCTCTGGAGCGCGGTGACCGCGGTCCAGTGCCCGTGCATGCCTGGCATGCCGAGATGGAGCGGGTGGCTGTCGGGCAACGCGCCCCGCGCCATCAGCGTCGTCACCACGGGCAGATCGGCCAGCTCAGCCAGCCGCCGCAACTCCGCGTGCGCGTCTGACTTGATGATCCCGCCACCGGCATAGATGACCGGTCGCTGAGCCTCCGCGATCGCGCGGGCGGCCTCTCGGACCATCTTCGAGTGGCCACGCACCGTTGGCTTGTAGCCAGGAAGGCCCAGCCGATCGGGCCATACGAACGTCGTCTGCCCGTTGAGCACATCCTTGGGGATGTCGATGAGCACCGGGCCTGGCCGGCCCGTCGCCGCGATATGGAAGGCCTCCGCGATTGCGCCAGGGATCCGATCGGGCTCCAGGACCATCTCGTTGTGCTTCGTCACTGGCATCGTGATGCCGGTGATGTCGGCCTCCTGGAACGCGTCCCCACCGACGGCGGCGGTCGCGACTTGACCCGTGATGGCGACGACCGGGACCGAATCCATGTACGCGTCGGCGAGCGCGGTGACCAGATTGGTTCCCCCCGGTCCTGAGGTCGCCATCGCTACCCCGACCCGCCCGGTCGCGTGCGCATAGCCTTCGGCCATGTGCCCAGCGCCTTGTTCGTGACGAGCCAAGACGTGGCGGATCGGTGAGTCGATCAACGGGTCGTAGGCCGGGAGAATCGCCCCGCCCGGATGCCCGAAGATCACCTCGACGCCTGCCCTCTCGAGCGATTTGATGACTGACTGCGCGCCGGTGATTGTCATGCCGCGCTCTCTTTATCGTGTTCGGACTTCGATGTTGGTGGAAAAAGAAAGACCTCCCGCCTAGGGCAGAGAGGTCTGGCGCCCGGGAAGGACCGATCGGCGGTCAGCCCAGGCGCCTCGCAATGGGTACGAGGAGGGTGCAGCGCGCAGCACGTGCCGAAATCGGCCTCGTACTCGCGAGCCTGCTCATCGGTCCTCCTCTTGGGCGCAACGAGGCCCGCACGCGGCGGGACGCACCCAGTGTCGCGGCGGGACGCGAAGGTGTCAACCTGGCTATCCAGTATCCCCCGATCGGGGTGTACTGGGGCCCCCAGCGTGGGTACCCCACTATCCCCTGTTTGTGCCTGTCCGAAGGGACTAGAAAAAAATGCCCTGAAGGTTGGACTCGGCGCGCTCTAGGGCCTATTCTTTCCTCATCCCGAGGCACCATGCGGCGGGCGGGTTCCCGCCCCCTCCCGCCGCAGACGGTGTACTCACGGGAAATTCGGGTTCCCGCCCCCGTATTTCTCGTAGACGGGCACCTGCTCGTCATAGACGGCCCGGGCTGCGCAGCTCGGGCCGTCTAATTCTTTCTCACTAGTCCTGGACGGGGGACGGGGCAGAGTACTCCCCGGCCGCATCTAGCGCACCAGCCCGTGGCGCATCGCGATGACTACTGCTTGGACCCGATCAGAGGCCTTCAGCTTCGCGTAGATCCGGGACAGGTGGCTCTTCACGGTCTCGTCACCAAGCTCGAGGACCTCTGCGATCTCACGCGTCGACTTGCCAGTGGCAAGCTGCTCGAGGACGTCCTGCTCGCGTTTCGACAGCGGCTGCAGCCCGGCGTGGATGGCGAGGGGTCCGACCCTTTCAAGGAACGGTCGCGTCACGTCGGGGTGGAGGAACCCTTTGCCGGCCGCGACCGCCCGCACCGCCTGGACGAGCTCCTCGCGGCGCACGTTCTTTGGCAGATAGCCGGCGACTCCGGCGGCCACGGCGCGCGTGACCGTATCGTGGTCGGTGAACATCGTGAGCGCCATCGTTCGTGTCGGAAGCCCCCTCTCCTCGATCTGACGCACGGCGGCCAGGCCATCCATGCCGATGAGGTTCACATCGACCAGAGCGACCCTTGGCTTGTGCTCCTCGACCGCGACGACGAGCTCCTCTCCGGAGGAGACGATGCCGACCACCTTCATGTCATGCTCGAATGACAGCATGGTCGCGATACCGTCCGCCACCACACCGTGGTCCTCCGCGATGATGATGTCGATGATCTCTGGCACCGCTCCGCCCTCCCGGAGCTCAGGGCCATGGGGGCTGAGCGGCCTCGGGATGTTCACAGCGGTACCTCCACCTCGACGGTAGTTCCACCCGTCACGCTACTCCGTACGCTGAAGCGCCCACGGGTAAGCTCGACGCGCTGTTGCATTAAGGCCAGCCCGTGGTGACCGGCCGAAATCTTCATCGGATCGAACCCTCGGCCGTCATCGTGAATGCGCACAGCGATCAGGGTATCGGTCACGTCCAGCTGCACAAGGACATTGTCCGCTTGCGCATGTTTCGCCACGTTCGACAGGCAGCCGCGCACGATCTCTACCACCAGAATCTCGACCGCGAAGGGGAGAGGCGAGAGCAGGCCGGTCACGTCGAGCTTCGAGTCAACGCCGTGTTCCAGCCGGAGCTGAGTCAGCGATCTGTCCAAGGCCTCGCGGAGACCCCCCGGCACGACGATCTGATCAGTCAACGCCTCCAACACCTGCCGCAACCGGCTGATCCCTCCGTTCACGGCCTCACGCGTCGCGCGAGCCAGGTTGTTGGCCCGGGCTGGGTCTTCACCCTTGATGGCCGAACCGACGTTGTCTGCCTGGATCTCCGCGGCGGCCAGGTAGGGCAGGACATCGTCGTGGATCTCTAGGGCGAGCCGGCTCCTCTCGCGGGTGCCCTCCTCGATGATCTTGCCGGCGAGCTTCGCGCGCGCCCGCTCGACCTCGCCGAGCTCGTCCTCGAGGTCTAAGCGCTGTAGGGCCATCCCGAGAAGCTTCGCTGCCGCTTCGACGCCTTCCATCGATCGCTCGTCGACGGTGGTGGGCACGCCGATCGCTGCCCCCGCACCTCCTGGCACCTTCACGAGCCGGAGGCTCTCCGGGATCACCCCCGACAGTGAGACGATGACATCCGGAGTCTCGAGAGCCGTGGACAGCGCGGCACCGACGATCCCCCCGGCCTGATCCCGGCGCCGGGCCGCCAAGAGATCCGTCCCTAAGTGGTTGAGGGCCTCGAGCTCTCGGAGCGAGGCAGTGAGCTCCTCCGCGCGCTCCTCGCTCTGGCGAGCGGACCGCACCGCGCTGACCCCGAGCCAAAGGGGAAAGCCGAGCAACAGGACCAATCCTGGAGCGACCTGGTAGAGCACAACGATCAGAAGCGCCAAGCCGACGGTGACCGCCAGGTTGAGCGCGAGAGAGGAGGGATACGGGGCGATCACGACCCTGGCCGCCTCGCCAATGCTCAGACCTCTGAAATAGAACATCAGGGTCATCGCGGCGATGTTCACGCAGTCCAACACGATGCCCGCCACGAGTGTGGCGGCGATCAGACCCACCAGGCTGTCAGCGGCGAACGCGGGCCCGACGAGTGCCGCTACGAAGGCAGCGGCGCCGACCTGGAGAGCCCCTTGCGCCCGGTTGAAGACGATTGCCCATTTCGACGTCTCTGGCCGGAACTCTCGCTCGTTGACATTGCCGATCAGCTTTACGAGGACAGCCAACGGCAGCGGGAGCAACACGGCCGCCGCAACCGAAGCGGGGGCGGTGAGCGACACATCGAGATTCGCTCGTGGAAGTGTCGGGATACTCCGGAAGCTCGTGACCGCGATGAGCGCGATCCATGCGATCGCTTGCCCAGGTTGAGAGGCCGCCAGGCGCACTCCCTCCGGCACGAAGATCCCAACCACGACGGCCAGCAGGCAGATATACAGGCGGAAGGCGGCGCTCAGCGGTTCCTTCTGCGGTCGCTCCCCCGACGGACCACTGGACGTCGGCGCCGTTGCCTCACGACTCCTCACGTTTCGACCAGACACCTGTGACAGCGTACGCGAGATCCGCCTGCAACGTTAGAACCACCCGCTCCTCACCGATCGCCCCCCCACGTCCCGGTGACAGCACGCGGTAAAGAACTCCTCACGCGGCGTTCACCTCCTCACAGGACCCGACGGCGCATGCCGTGGATCCGTCCCGCTCTTACCTGCATCGTCACGTCGGGATGTCTGTCGTTCTCAGAGTGTCCCACAAACCAAAGCAGCTCGCTTAACTCTGTTCCCGTCTACAGAATATTATCGCGGTACCGCTGCGAGAAGGAGGGCAAACACACTTCTCCACCTTCACGCGATCTCCCAAGAATGCCTTACAGGGTATGAGACTATCGTCACAGGGAGTTGTCGGCTATATCTGGTCGCCGCCTCCCCCAATACCCTCCAGCAGTGCGGGAACCAGCTCCGCGTTCGAGCCCGCCCCCGCGGCCCAAGCGCCGATCCGGAGCTGATTACGCAAAACTCCGACCGCACGCACGGCGGCTTCGGGACCTTCGGCCGCTGCGCTGAGCACGCCCCTGGCCACCCCGGCGATGTCGGCTCCCAAACAAAGGACCTTCAACGCATCGACCCCGTGGCGAAGCCCTCCAGACCCGATCAGGACCACATCCCTGCCGGCCGCGTCGATCACCGCGCGAGCGTGGCGGACGCACTGGGCGGTCGACCAGCCCCAATCGGCGAACGCCTGCGCGACCTGGAAAGCCCCCTCCTCACGCAGCCCTTCGACCCGCGCCCAGTTGGTCCCACCGGCACCAGCCACGTCCACCCCGGCAACTCCCGCGTCGAGGAGGGCCAGGACGTCCGCCGGAGCCATGCCAAAGCCGACCTCCTTGACGACGACCGGAGCGTCGAGCGCCGCGCACACCGTGGCGATGTGCTCGCATAACCCGCCGAAGCACGTCTGGCCTCCCGGCTGGATAGCCTCCTGGACCGCATTCAGATGCAACACCAGCAGATCCGCCTCGCACAGCTCGACCAACCGCGCGCAATCCACGGCCCCGTACTCGTGTAGCTGGACCGCCCCGAGGTTGGCCAGCAACAGCACGTCCGGCGCGACGTCTCGTACCTTGAACGTCTCGACGCCCGCCGATCCGTCGAGCACGGCTCGACCGGAGCCCAAGCCCAGGGCCACCCGGTGCTCCTGCGCCGCGTACGCCAAGGCCCGATTGATCGGGCCGGCGTCGCTCACCCCGCCGGTCATGCAGGAGATCAGCAACGGCACCGAGAGCCGCTTGCCCCACAGCGGTAGGGACAGGTCGACGTCGTCGAGATCTCGCTCGGGGAGCGCCCGAGCGCGGACCCGAATGTCGTCAAGCCCCGTCGCGATCGTCGAGCCGACGTCCCCGCGCAGGGAAAGGCGGAGATGATCACGCTTACGGTCGGTCAGCGTCACTCGTGTGCCTCCTGCACCCAGCCTTGCACATACCTGTCCATTCGGCCATCCGGGTGGCACGGTGCGCGACCTCAACCGATAGCTTGGGTTCACCAGTCTGGGGCAGGAGACGGATGGCGATGTTGGAGCAGATCCAAGGACCCGCCGACCTTCGCACGCTCGAGCCGGGCGAGCTGGAGGCCCTCGCGGCGGAGCTGCGCTCGTTCATCGTCGATGCGGTCTCGAAATGCGGCGGGCATCTCGGGTCGAACCTCGGCGCGGTCGAGTTGACGCTCGCGCTTCACCGGGTCTTCGACTCTCCGCGCGACGTGATCCTGTGGGATACCGGCCACCAAGCCTACGTCCACAAGCTTGTCACGGGGCGGCGGGACGGCTTCGCGCGACTCAAACAGGCGGGTGGGCTCTCCGGCTATCCAAGCCGAGCCGAGTCCGAGCACGACTGGGTCGAGAACAGCCACGCATCGACCATTCTCTCCTACGCGTACGGCCTCGCGACCGCCTTAAAGGGCAGCGGCCGCCGCGTGGTCGCGGTGATCGGGGACGGGGCGATGACGGGCGGGATGGCCTACGAGGCGTTGAACAACCTCGGCTACAGCGGGCGGCGGGTCCTCATCGTGCTGAACGACAACGGGCGCTCGTACGCCCCCACCGTCTCCCGGCTGTCAGAGGGGCTGTCGTGGCTGCGGCTCCACCCCTCGTTCGTCACGGCCCGGCGGCAGGTCGAGAGCCGGGTCCGCGGCCTGCCCGCCGTCGGCGGGGTCGCGTGGACCTGGATGCAGGGTGTCAAGGCCGCCTTCCGTGAGGTGTTCGAGCCGCGAGCCTTCTTCGAGACGCTGGGCGTCCGCTACACGGGGCCCATCGATGGGCACGATGTCGCCAAGGTCGAGCACGCGTTGCGCCATGCCGCGACCTATGACGGGCCAATCGTCGTGCACGTTCTTACGCAGAAGGGCCGCGGGTACGCGCCCGCCGAGCGCGACGAGGAGAAGTGCCTCCACGACACCGGGGTGTTCGACCCGGTGACGGGCGAGGCGCGCTCACCTGGCACGCAGCCGCCGGGGTATACCCAGGTCTTCAGCGATCAGCTCTTGAAGCTTGCCGACGAGCATCCCAACCTTGTCGCCATCACCGCCGCCATGCCGGGCTCGACGGGGCTCCTTCCCCTGCAAGCGCGCGAGCCGGGCCGCGTCTTGGACGTCGGCATCGCCGAGCAGCACGCGGTCACCGCCGCCGCGGGGATGGCGATGGGAGGGTTGCGTCCCGTGGTCGCGGTCTACTCGACGTTCTTCACCCGAGCGTTCGATCAGGCGAACCTTGACGCCGGCCTGCACGGCCAGCCCGTGGTGTTCGTTCTCGACCGAGCAGGCATCACGGGTGAGGATGGCGCCTCTCATCATGGTGTTCTTGACCTCGCCCTCTGCCTGAAGATTCCCGGTATGACCATCTTCGCCCCCTCCTCGGCCGGTGAGCTGGAGCGGATGCTGTCCGACGCCCTCCGTATCGACGGCCCGGTCGTGGTCCGCTTCCCCAAGGGCGCCGCACGCTTCGTCGAGGAGGTTGGCAGCGGCCTGCACGCGCGCAAGGTCCGCGACGGCGACGACGCGTGCGTCCTGGCCGTCGGCAAGCTCGTGGAGGCTGCGGAGGACGCCGCCGCCGAGCTCGCGTCCCACGGCTTGTCCGTCGCGGTCTGGGACGTGCGGGTCCCCAAGCCGTTGGACCCGGCGATGCTCGAGGCCGCCGCCGAGTATCCACTGGTCGTGACGGTCGAGGACGGAACCCGCATCGGCGGGGTCGGCGCGTTCGTCGCGGACGCGCTCGCGGCGCTGGACGAGACCCGCGCGGCGCCGCGCGTCTTGATCCTCGGCACGCCCGACCGCTACATCCCCGCGGCGAAGCCCGCGCAGATCCTGGCCGACCTGGGCCTGGACGGCCCCGGCATCGCGGCGGCGACCCGCAAGGCCATGGGACGGTAGTTGCGTGGAGGATCCGCGCGGTATACCGCG
>JBOGED010000427.1:0-6945 GCA_050743625.1 Egibacteraceae bacterium
TGACGGATCCTCGGCTCCAAGCACGCTCGCTGGTCACGCCTTCCAGCGTGACCAGGAAGGCGATGGTGGTCGGTGTAGCGGGGCGGTCGCCGCGCGCGATTGCCATCACGGCGTCCGCGTCGAGGAAGGACAGTGCGGCCACGGGTTCCAGGGCGGCGGGGTCATCGGCCCACCATCTGGCGACGAGATCGGCGAGCCTCGCGGCGCCAACGGGAGCCCGCGGTCGGAGGCGGATTCGCTGCCGCACCTTCCCGGCGGTCTTGGATACCACGGATCGCGCGTCGCGCGCGGCGCTCACCATAGGCGGCTTGGCCAGCACCGATGGTGGCGGCCTGCAGTCGAGAGGCAACGCGCCCAGCTCGGGGTCCAGGCGATCCAAGACGCCGGCAACCGCGCGAGACCGGCGGCGGTCGGCGGGACGCGTCCGGCGAACCCAGTCGAGGTACTCGGGATGAAAGAACGGTGCGAGGATCACTCGGTCACGAGCTCCCACCGTGTAGCCGGGACCAAGCCACCGCTGCATGCGAGCCGCCAGGTAGAACTCGTCGGTCTCGGGTAGCCACTCAGCCCTTCCTTCGGGGCCGCCAGCCGTGAACACGCCCCTGACTGCCTCCAGCGCCCGGGTCTCCGCGTCCGCGGCGAAGGCGGGATCGAAGAGCAGGGGCTCGACCCGGTCGTTCGCGAACACGCGCCATCGAGCCAACCGGTCGATGCGCCGGGCCGTCACCTCTCCTCCCTCGCGCTGGAGGGCGTAGTAGAAGCCACGCCCAAACTCGCCGTTCTGACCGGACAGTCGAGGGCACTGCTCGAGTTGGCCCTCGACCCAGTCCAATACCGCCCCGGCCAGCGCGTTCGCGCCATAATCGCGGCGCCGGGCCGCTCCTAGCGCCAAGCTGTGCGCCTCGGACGGGTCGAGCTCGGCGATCTTTCCGAGGTCTATCCAGGTGTGGTCGAGGCGGCACCGGCGGCTGATCTCGCGCGCGAGCACGCAATCCTCGGCCTCGGGGTCACCGACGGTGACTGCGCGCATGCCCTCGCGCTCGTGAACAGGGATGGCGGCGAGCAACAACCGGCTATCGAGACCTCCGCTCAGCTCGATCGTGGGATCGGGATAGCCCGCGAGCGCGTCACCCACGGCGGCGGAGATCGCGCGTGAGCCATGCGTCACGGCCGTCGTGAGGTCGGGGTAGCGCGTGCGGGGCACGACCACCGGCGCGTACCGCTCGACCTGAGCCCTGCCCCCGACCAAACGGCAACGCATCCCGGCCTGCAGCTTTCGCACGCCGCGGAAGGGGGTGGCATCGCCGAGATAGCTCCCGCTCACCGCGAACACACCGAGCGCAGTCTCGTCCAGCCCAGCCCCGGTCAGCTGGGCCAGCGCCGCCGCCGAGGTGGACGCCACCGACCAACCGGAGCCTTGCGCCCAGTACACATGCGCGAGGCCGGCGCTATCGGTGGCGAACGTCCAGCCACCGGAGGCGTCACGCGCCGCACCGGAGAACGGGGGTGCCAGCCGAGCCAGGCCGGCGCCGTCCGAGGAGGTCAAGAGCTCGGGCAGCTCGGAGCTCCCCAGCCTCCGGCCGCCCACGAGATGGGCTCCCTGCGTAAACGCCATCCAGCCGGGTCCATCAGGTGGCGCTGTCGTCGACGGCCCGGCCAAGGAGACCACCCCCGAGGCTCCTAACGCCGCGCGCCCGGCGGCCAACAGCGTGGCTTGCCTGCTGGGGGGAAGGTCTCCACCGACCGAGAGCACGAGAAGGTCCTGAGCTTCCCGCAGCATGCGCAAAGCATGGTTGTGGTCAGCCGCGGGCATGGGCCGCCTTCGCCACCAGCGCCTGCGTCGCATCAACCGAGCGGCGATGGACGAACAGCTGGCCCCAGACCTCGAGCAGGAGCAGCCGCATCCTCCACAGAGGAGTGGCGGACTCGAAGAGCGCGGCGAGGGCGCGGCTGTCGAGCCGGTACTCCTCGGCGACGAAACCGTCCTCGAAGGCCGCCGGGCGGATCTCCAGCCGGCGATAGACCGAGACGGGAAACCCCTGCTTGGACCGCCATGCGAGTGCCTTGGGCAGCTGCCGATCCGCGACCGCACGCACGGCCCACTTGTCCACGATGAAGGGATGGCGGCGGTCGTGGAGTCGCGCGCCGAAGCGCAGCTTGTAGCGCCCGGGCAGGTTCACCGCCAGTCTCGCCAGGTCGTGGCCCAGGAAGGGAAAGCGTGACTCCAGGCCCCAGGCCATACCCAACCGGTCGTTGCGGTGCAGCAGGGACACGAGATGCGATTGGACCAAGGACAGGGCCCGCACATGCAGCCGGCGCTGGCGTGGTGGAAGGAATGCGAACGCTTCGTCGCCGGCCTCGCCGATCACCGTCTCTTCGTGCCTACTGACGAGGCCTTGGAGCAGCTCAGCGAAGTCCTCCGAGCGCTTCGGCCACAGCTGGGTGGCCGCGCGAGGAGCCAGCCGGTGCGCCGCGTGTTGGAACCCCGCCTTCGTAGCGTTCACCACGCCGAGCAACCCGCTGATCGCGCACTGTGGGTAGCCGAGGAAATACTCGTCGCTGCCCTCGCCGGTGAGCAGCACCTTGACGCCGTCGGCACCGGCCAACTTGCTGACGAGGTAGAAGGGGACGGAGTTCAAGTGGTAGATCAACGGCACCTCGTTGAACCAGGTGACCTCGGCGAGGCTGTCGAGGATCATCTCGTCGGATGCCACCGTCGTGCGCAGGCGACCGTTCACGAGCGCCGCGACCATCTCCGCGGCGGGACGCTCGCTGTCGGCGAGCACGTCGGCGTGGTACAAGGCGATCTCACCGTGATGGCGCCGCGACATCACGGTGACGAGGCTCGAGTCGACACCCCCGCTGACCAGGCAGGCGACCGGCGCGTCGCTGACCATCCGCAGGCGCGTGCTCGCCTCGAGCTCGGCCTCGACGCGCTCGATCACCTCGCGGGGATCCGCCAGTGAAAGCTCGTGGTACAACCCCTCGTCCACGAAGCCGGCGACAGTGAAGAGCCGCCACCGCCGAGGGGTGGTCGAGCCTCGGAACTCCAGCCACTCGCCCGGGCACACCGAACGAACCTCCCGGAACAACGTCCGATCGCCCCACGTGCCGGAGAAGCCGAGGAGGGTAGCGCTCAGCCCGGTCACGTCGGGATACAAGCCGCCTTCGAGCAGCGCCTTGATCTCCGACGCGAAGCGCACCTCGCGGCCACCCGCTTGGGTGTAATAGAGCGGTTTGACCCCATGGCGGTCACGGGCGAGTGACAGCACCCGGTCACGGCGATCCCACAACGCGAATGCGAAGTCCCCTTCCAGGTCGGCGAGCGTGGGCTCGACACCCCGCCGGGCGAGGTGCTCGAGCAGCACCTCGGTGTCACCGGTCGAGCGAAGCGGCACCCCGCACCGCTCGAGCTGCATACGGAGGGACGGGAAGTTGAAGATCTCGCCGTTGTAGGCGAGGACGAAGCGCCCGTCGTGCGAGTGCATCGGCTGGGCGGCATTCGGGGACAGGTCGAGGATCGACAAGCGGAGATGACCCAGCGCCACGGGACCCTCGGCCCAGACACCGTCGTCGTCCGGCCCCCGGTGACGGATCGCGTCGATCATCTTGGCCGCCTCTTCAGGCCGGACCGGCTCACCGTCTGGGCGCAAGATCCCCGCGAGCCCGCACATCTATCGGCCCTCCGCCAGGACCCGGCTGTCGTCCCGCCCCCACGACGGCTGCTCGCGTCGGCGGTCCCACATCAGTACCACGCGGGTCGCCAACGCCACCGCCAGATAGACGGGGAGGTCGCGGGCATATCCCGGCTGGCGGCGGATGGCATCTCGGAGGCCGCCGGATCCCATGCGCCCGGCATGGGATGCGCTGCCGAGTAGCGCGTCGACCTGCCGGTTGCCGACAGTCACGCGCGCCTTACGCCGCACGAGGGCGCGGAGCGTTCGAGGAGCCTGCACGACGACCCTCGCGTGATGCACCACGGCCCGCTCGCCGGGCGCGAAGATGCTGCGGACAAAGTGATCGTCCCCGATCACGTCGGGGAACGCACCGAACCGGCGCCGTCCCGCCTCGGAGACCGCATACACGCCTCGGCCGACCAGGTCGCTCTTCGTCGACGGCAGCTCCCGCCACAGGCGGTAGTACCGGCGCACCCACCGGGTGGACTCGTCGGTTCGGAGGTCCAACCCGGGCGAGGCGGCCAGCACACCACCGCGCAACACAGCCGCCACCTCACGCACGGTATGGACGTCGAGGCCGATGTCGGCGTCCGCGTAGAACCGGGGAAATCCCGTGGCGGCCTGGTCTCCCAGATTGAGCGCGGCGATCTTCGACGCGACCGGCAGGCTCAGCACACGGACCGGCCACCCGCGGGCCAATGCCTCGGTGGCGTCGGTGCAACCGTTGCACACGACCACCACCTCGAGTTCGCCCGGCGCCGCATCCTTCAGCAAGGTCCTCAGGCAGCGGTCGATGACCGCCGCTTCGTCGTGAGCGGGAATCACCACGCTGATCACTCCACCACCTCCCCGCGCGCGAGCGCCATGTGGCTCCGGCAGATCCCGGCCAACTTGCGGCCGCGACGGAGCACGGTCTGGCCGTGCCGGCGGCAGTACATCGCGACGATGGCGGCGATGGCATCACGTCGTTCCGATGGGTCGAGGGACGCCTCGCGCACGCACCGATAGAGCTCGCGACACTCGATGAGCATCGCCACCCGGGCATGCCACACGGGCACGCCAAGACGCAGCGCCGATCGCCTCAAGCTCGTAAAGGACCGGAAACCCCGGTACGCCAAGATCTCCGGTATATGCCCGAACGGTCCCGCGAGCGCCAGCCTGGCGGCGAGGACCTCATCCTCGTACAGCAGGCAAGGACGTCGCACGCGCGACAGCACCGCCCGCCGCATCAAGCCGTAGACGGGGTCCATAAGGAGGTAGCTCTCGTTGAGGAGGCGCAGCATCTCCGCGAACCGCTCACCCGGCCGCTCGGACCGCAAGCGATCTCCGGTGTAGGCGTCGCTGCGGGACGGCCCGCCGTCGCTGACGTAGGCCTGTTGCGTTGTGACCAGGATCAGTGGTCCAACCGCCGCGAAGACCTCCAGGCACCTCGACGTGTACGCGGGGTCCAGCCAGTCGTCCATCCCCAGCCAGCGGAAATACTCGCCTTTGGCGAGTGCCGCGACCTGCATGAAGTTGCGTTGCAAGCCGATGTTCTCTGGTTGCCGGTAGTAGCGGACCCGCTCGTCGGACCTCGCGTACTCGCGGCAGATCTCCTCAGTGCGGTCCTCGGACGCGTTGTCTGAGATCACCAGCTCGACGCGGGAATACTCCTGGCTCAGGACCGACCGCAGCGCGCGCTCGACGTACTGCTCCCCGTTCCGGACCGGCAGGCCTATGGAGACGAGCGTGTCGTGTGCGGGCACAGAAGCTCCAATCGTTGAGTCGGCCGTTGTGTCAGCGCATCCGGGTTGCAACGAGCGCGGCGGCGCGGGCACGCCATCGCCGGAGCTCCTCACGCGGGATCACGACCGCGGCGTAGGTGACCAGCCCGGCGCTTCCCGCGCTGGCGAGCTGCAGCAACGGCGTGGCGCTCGCCGTTCTCGCGACCAGCATGCATACGCACGCCGCTAAGCCCCCACCGAGCACGGGCCTCACAAGTGCGGGCGCGATCGGAGCAAGCCGCACGCCGACGCGCCGCAGCGCGACCAACGCGAGCGGAACCGCGACCACGAGCGCGACGAGTGCGTGGGCGACGGCGGCGCCGCGGATCCCGTCGATCCGTGAGCCCACGACGAGCGCGGGGACCAGGGTGAGCCCCCAGCCGAGGTTCATCCACATGGCCGACCGGGTAGCCCCCGCTCCCGTCAACACATCCACCACCAGCAGCGTCAACAGGCGGACGATGCCCAGAACCGCCAGGAAGCGCAGCGCCGGAGCGGCAGGAGCCCACCGCCCGCCGTAAAGGAACGCCACCAGCGCCGGTGCCAGGATCACGAGCAGCAACCCGATTGGGAGCACCGCGGTCATCAGCATCGCGAACGAGCGCTGCACGCCCGATGACAGCGAGCCGCCGTCCTCGGAGAGTCGTGAGAAGCCGGCGACGGACACATGGCGGATGGCGCCGCCGAGCACGCCCGGCACCCAACTGGAGACGTTGAACGCGAGCAGGTAGAAGCCCAACGCGGCGGGGCCGAGCACACGGCCGACGATGACATAGTCAGCGTTGAGGAGGATGGCCTCGATCCCGAGGCTCGCGGCGAGCGGGAGGCCGAACCGCAGCAGCTTCCGCGCGACCGCCGGATCGAACCCCGGGGGCGTCCACAGCTTCGCCGCCTGCAGGATCAGCAGGCCGGTCACGACATGGCCAGCGAGGTGCCCGGCGGCAAGGCTCCACCCGCCGCTGCCGCTGAGGGCGAGCCCTACCGCCACCGTCGCGTTCACGCCCATCCCGGCGAGGTTCGCCAGCGTGATCCGGCTCTGCTGGAACGAGCGCAACAAGGAGCCCGCTCTCACCGCCGTCACCCCGTCCACCAGGATGACCGCGGTGAGCAGCCGGACGATCGGGGCGGCCTCCGGACTCCCCGCGAGGGCGGAGAACGAGGGTGCCCCCAGCCAGCACAAGCCGTACACAGCGGCGCTGAAGGCGAGCGCCATCGTCGTCGCCGTCGGAACCATCCCGTTCAGGTCGCCGCGCCACTGCACCGTCGCGGCGATCAGGCCGGCGTCGTTGACCATCATCAAGAAGTTCATCGCGCCGAGCGCGACCGCGTACAGACCGAAGTCCTCGGGCGCTAACAGGCGGGCGAGCACCAGACCCGTCACGAATGTTCCCAGCCGCGTGCCGACGCTGCCCGCCAGGCTCCAGCGCAGCCCGCTGCCGATCGCCTCGCCAAACGACGGATCGTCCCGCATCACGGGTCCAATGTGTGCTGGATGTGCGCCATAT
>JBOGED010000428.1:0-11484 GCA_050743625.1 Egibacteraceae bacterium
GCGCAGGTCAGGCCGTAGCGACCGCTGCCGAACGCGGGGCCGGCGACGAGCAGCTCGGCGCCCGCCCCACGGGCCAGGTCCAGCAGCTCGCCCGCGGTGGCGGGGGTCGAGGCGGCGTGATCGTCGCCGCAGACCAGGGTCACCACGATCTCGTGGTCGCCTCCCAGCAACTGCTGCAGCAGGCGCCCCGGCCCCACCGGGCCGTCGAGCGCCCGCGGCCCGACGTGCGCGGCCTCGTCGCCGCCGAGGCCGGCGTAGAACTGGTTGAGATAGTGCACGACGCGCATCAGGCAGCCACCTCGCGGCAGGTCAGGCGCCCCCAGCCCAACGAGCTCAGGGCGCTAAGGATGGCGGCGACCGGGACCTCCAGCTCCGCGGTGGCATCGGCGCCCGCGATGGCCAGGCGCTCGCCTCCCACCGCTCGGTCGACCCTTGGCAGCCGCAGCCGTTGATCGTAGTTGCCGGTGCTGATCGTCGCGCCGCGGCGAGGGCCCGCGACCAGCGGGGGACCGGTGCCGTCCGGCCCGGACATCTCCGCGAACAGGCCGACGGCCGGGATCCCCCTCGCCTCCAACGCGTCGATCTTCAGGGAGAGGTCGTTGTCGGCGTTCCCGGCGCCCTCCTTGGTCACGATGACCGCGTCGAAGCCCGCGGCTCGGCACAGCCAGGCAGCGTGAGCCGAGGCGTGCTCCTTGGCCGCCTGGTCGACCGGCTCCGGGGACAGCACGAGCCCAGCGAAGCGGAGATCGACACCGTCGCGGGCGCGTAGCTCGGCGATCACCGGGTGGTTCTGGTGCAGGTAGGTGGGATTGCGCAGCGCGGGATGGCCGTACTGCCCGCTGACCACCGCCCCGTCTTCCAGCTCGGCCGGGTCGAACAGGGTCGGCAGGCAGCCCGCCAGGCTACGCCCGTACACGAACACGTCCTTGAACGCGCCTTGGGTCTGCAGGTTGGTGATCACGCCAACTCTGGGCAGGCCGTCGCGGTCGGCGGTCGGCGGCGGCAGGTCGGCCAGGTCCTCGACCGCGTCGGGTGGCGCGTCGACGGCGGCGTCCGCGAGGCGGGCGGCGAGGCGGAGCAGCCCCCGGCGCACGGCCTCGTCCACATCCTGGAACGACGCGTCACGCGCCCGGTCGAACTCGACCACCACGTTGTGCGTACCGGCGAAGGGCGACAGGTCCGCGCCCGGGCCTGACATGTCGACCATGCCCTCTTGATTGCGCGGAAGGTAGCCGGCGGCGAGCACAGCGGCGCCGCGCAGCACGTGGGTGTCGAGCGTGCGCTGGCGGTTGGCGGGAGCGAGCATGCCTGGGAAGATCCCCCCGCCGCCCGGTCCCTTCGTGCGGGGCTCGACCACGTCGAGCGGCGCGATGATCCGCACCCGCTCTCCCGGTGATGCGATGTGGGCGCGCACCGCCGCCAGCGCCGGGCCCGCGAACGCGTCCGACACGGCGTCCGGGCTTACGACGAGCTCGCCGCGCCCGTAACGGACCGCCTCGCCAAGCTCGACCGCGTGGACCTGATGCACGATGCGCCGGAGCGCAGGCACGGCTCAACTCCTCTCGGCCTGCGCGGCGCGTCCCCGGGCAGGCGCGACCGCGCGCCTCTAAGCGTAGGCACATGCTTGACAATGCGCACCGACGTTCACCCGCTCCACGACGAGCCGGGCCAGGTGCTTCCCTGCGCTCGCACCGCCGTCGACATCATCCTCTCGTTGTTCCCAACTCCGACTTTGGGCCGCATGCGCTCCGAAGTCGGAGTGAAAGGAGTCGGCGCAGATCGGGGGGGATGGTAATGATCGGGCGGTAGTAGTTGGCGGGGTGGGGTTCGTCTACGGGTTCACCGTCGACCTCGACCCAAGCGTGGGCGACGAAGGGAGCGGTGCGGACGCCGGTGCACCAGGTGGGCCAAACGCCACGAAGGCGGCACAGCAGCGTCGTCGCCAACGCGCGTTGGAGACAGCCCTCGCCAGCACAGAGCACGCTGGCGGCAACGACCGCATCTCGCGCGGCGCTGGTCTGCTGGTAGGTGGCTGGCATGGCGCCGCGGCGCAGCACGGTGAGGACGCCGCGGATGCGTCGGGGCGGCAGCTGGGCGAGCACGCGAGCTGCCCCCACCGCGACCAGCGCGGCAGGGCGGTGCCGGAGGCGCAATCGCACGCCGCGCTCCACGATCCGCAGGCTGCTCATAAGGTCACCAGCCCCACGGTGCGCAGATGTTCGAGGAGGGCATCCACATCGGTGGCCGCTTGCTCGGCAGTGACCGCGTACCGGTTGGCCAGCGTCTCAGCCGCGTCTTGGGGACTCGCACCCTCGAGTAAGTGGCGTAGGACGAGGGTACCGGTCCAGTTGAGCTGCCAGTAGCGGCCGGCGCGCTCGTCGAGTAGCACCAGACCGCCGTCGGTGTCGGTGGTGGATACGTGCTGACGCAGGCGCAGCATCATCGGGATGCTCCGGTGTGAAAGCCGGAGGCGGAGGCGGTCAGGGACTGGGCGCGCAACCACGCCTCGCAGCCCAAGGTCGCCTCCAACGCGGGGAGGGACAGGGTCGGCGGATGCATCCCGAGGCAGGCCGCTCGCAAGGCGCCCGCGTCGACCAGGCCGAGCCGCGCCAATACCGAGTCGTCGCACAGTGCGGCCAGATCGGCCCGGTGGCGGCGCAACCCCGCGTGCACGTCGGCTCCGAACCCACCCTTGGTTGTGCGTTGCAGCACCGCGGCCGGAACGACGTCGCGTAGTGCCTCGACGAGCAGCGGCTTGTACCGCCACGGGGTGGTGCGCTCGTGCAGGCGTACCGCCAGACACGCCTCGACCACCCGATCGTCGAAGTAGGGCAGCGCCATCGGTAGCCCGGCGCGAGCCATGATCTGGGCGAGGTGCCGCGCGACGGAGGCGCCGAAGCGCACCATCTGCAGGGCGGCGTGCTGGCCGCGGGTAGGCGCCAGAGGCTCGGCGGTGGCCGCCGCTTGGCGCAGCAGGCTCGCGGCTGCGCCGGCCGCGTTCACGGTGGCCCATGGCGGGAGCCGCAGAGCGGGTCCCCAGCCCAGATCTGGCGTACGTGGCGACGGCGGGGCAACGTTGAGCTTGTCGGCGTTGGCGGCCAGCCACTCCGCATAGGTGCGGCGATCGGCCAATGCCCGCAACGTGGCCGGTAGCGGCCAACGGCTCCAAGCGCGGTGGCCCTGTAGGTGGCTGGCGGCGATGCGGGGATGGGCCCAAGCGGTCGTGTGCAGGCAGGGGTCAGGTGGAGCTTGCAGCACCTCGTCCCCACCATGACCCGCAAGATGCAGCCGGGATCCGCATCCGACGAGAAGTCGAGCGATATGGGTATCCCGGGCATTGATACGCACTCTGGCCAGCGGGCTGTCCTGCCCGTCACCGGCTTGGTTCAGGTCCTCATACATCGCCGGGAGCTCGTGCGGGTGGAACACGAGGTGCTCCACGCCATCCAATGCACTCGCGGCGGGCCGGGCCCAGCGCAGGTCGTCGTTGCCCGGGTCAGCTCCGCCCACGGTCACTGCGATGACTCGAGCGGTCGACCGTGCGGCCAGGAGACACAGCGGAGTCGAGTCCAGGCCTCCAGACAGGTCAGCGCTGATCGTCCCGCCCGCGCGGGTACGTGCAGCGACCGCGGCACAGAGCGCCTCTCGCACGATGGGCGCGCCCTCGACTAGGGGTAAGGACGGCTCCGGTGGGCTCCACCACTGCACCACCCGATCGGTCCCATCCGGATTGATGAGCAGGTAGCATCCGTCCGTCACCGCCCGCACGCCGTGCCAGCCGATCCAATCGGCCAGCGGGTGAGGCACCAGCGGATACATCAGGCGGGTGGCCAACCACCGTTCGTCCACCGCAGCGCCGGCCAGGTCAGCGAGGATGTCCGCCCGGTCCGCGGCCACCGTCACACCCGCTATCCGGGCGCGAAATACCCGCCGGAGACCGGACACGCTTCCCTGAACACGAGCCTTTCCCTCTATGGCAGCCAGCAGATGGAAGCTTCCCGGGAGCCTGGCCGCCAGCCGATCCAGATCATGCGCCGTGCGCGCATGGCTGGCTGCGGCTGACAGCACGGTGGCGGTGACCGGGCAACACCCGAGCACCGCCACCTGAACCTCTCCGACGCGTGCCAGCACGAGCTCGCTTTCCGCCCAGCGGCCTATCAGCCAAGGCCGTCCCGATGCGTGCGTCACGACCTGCGGCGGCGGCGAACGCCTGTACAGCACCTGGGCCACGCCAAGCGCCGCGTCGCGGTCCGCAAGGACTACAAACCATCCCTGGTCGCCTCCAGGCATGTGGAGAGAACGCACCGCCACTCAACAGTTCTGCATAAATATGGAGAACTCAGGCTGCGCACCGCCGCAGTCGCGGGTCAGTTCAGCAAAGGTTCCAGCCTCAACCAGCATCGGAGGCTCGTACCCCTGTAGCTCTTCGATCTCAACGTCCATCTCTGCATCCCCTTTCTTCACGGACCCAGGTTCGACACGGGCAGCTGAGCCGGCTGCCTCGCGGATGTGGGTGGAGACGAGAAGCGTGGTCCACGGCACTGGTAAAGTGCTGGCAAGTCGCTGGAAAAGGGCTGGAAGCGCGCGTTGTCGGCCCTGCTGAGGCTCACGAGCCTCGAGTACGGGGGCAGCACATGCAGTTTGGAATCCTCGGGCCGCTCGAGGTATTGGACGCCCACGGCCAGCCGCTCGTGCTCGGCGGCCCCAAGCCACGGGCGCTGCTGGCCATCCTGCTCGTGCACGCCAACCAAGTCGTCTCCGGCGATCGGCTCATCGACGAGCTGTGGGGCGCCCAACCGCCTCCGACCGCGACCAACCTCCTACAGGGCTACATCTCAAAGCTGCGTCAGGCGCTGCACACGGGGGTCGATGGAGTAGGCGGGCACGTGCTCATCACGCGCCCGCCTGGCTACCTGCTCCAGGTGGAGGCAGGCCAGCTCGACCTGTACCGCTTCGAAGCCTTGGTTGCCGACGCCAGGCAGGCACTGTCCGACGAGGCGTTCGACCGTGCTGCCAGCGGGTTGCGTGAAGCATTGTCGCTGTGGCGAGGCCCCGCGCTCGCTGATGCGACCCTTGGCCCGTCCGCCCAGGCCGCGGCCCTCCGGCTAGAAGAAGGCCGCCTCACCGCTATCGAGGAGCGCGTCGAGGCCGACCTTGCGTGTGGCCGGCATGTCGAGCTCGTCGGTGAGCTTGAAGGGCTGGCCGCGCAACAACCGCTGCGAGAGCGACTGCGTGGCCAGTTCATGCTCGCGCTGTACCGGTCCGGCCGCCAGGCCCAGGCATTGGCGACGTACCGGCAAGCTCGACAGGAGTTCGCCGATGAGCTTGGCATCGCCCCTGGCCTTGCGCTGCAGCGCTTGGAACAGGCCATATTGACCCACGATCCATCGATCCAATGGGAGAATGACACTGCGAGGCTTCCGGTCACGGTAACGAGCGAAGCGCATCGAAAGACACGCGATCGCGGCGACGGCTCCCGTCAAGGCGGCGCCGGGGGTGTCGGCGGTGTCAGGGTGGAACGTCCACCCGGCGCAGCCACGCCGCCAATGGCACGTCCACAGGAACCGGGGCGCCCAGGATCGAAGCCTGAGAGGCGATGGGGCTCAGGGTTGGATCGGCGCAAGGACCGCTGGCGCCTTGTCGCCGCCATCGGGCTCATGGTGGTCCTGATCGGTCTGCTCGCCGCCGCCGCGAGACGCCACGGGTTCATGCCGCGCCAGCAAGCTGGTGTCGTGGTCGTCTACGACTTTGACCAAGGCATCGATGCCGGCACGCGAGGCAACCGTGTGATCGTCGATGCGACGGGACACGGTCATACTGGCGCGATCGTGTCCGCTCAGGTCAGTGACATTACGGTCATCGTCCGCAGCGGTGAGGACAAGGCCCTTCAGTTCCCCGCACCATGCACCCCCAGCCCAACGGTCACCTGCCCGCTGGCGATCATCGAAAGCCCCAACGCCCCCGGCCTGAACCCCGGAACCCAAAACTTCAGCTACGGCGCAGACGTCTTGTTGCAACCCACGCAGATCAGCGCTGACTCGAACATTATGCAAAAGGGCGTTGCCAAGGGCGGTGGCAGCCAATGGAAGCTACGGATCGAGGATACCGCAGACGCGAAGCCGAGCTGCGTGGTAGTCGGTAAGGGATCCATAGCGATCTACAAGGCAATCTCCAACGTGAGCATAGCGGACGGCATCTGGCACAACCTTCGATGCGTCAAGTCCGCTACGACTCTGACCATCTACGTCGATTCGATCAACCAAGGTCAGGTAACTTTGCCTGCGGGGCTCGCCGTCGAAAACGACAGCCCTATGCGCATGGGCGGCAAGAACGTCAGTCAGAACAACGATAATAACCAATTCTTCGGCGCCCTCGACAACGTGTACTTTCGCTTCGACGAGCTACCCCCCGCATAACGGTGCATGGCGTGAGTTCTATACGGGCCCGGGCGAGTACGGACCGCCGGGATCCCGCACACATCGACGGAAAGCGACCTGAGGAAGGAGCGGATGTGGCCGATCTACAAGACGTCGTCAAGCTCGTAGGGCGAGATCGGGGGCTGGCCGGGGTGGCGATCGCACGACCTGACGGCACCGTCCAGGCGTCGGTGGTCAACGTCGGCGTGCTCGACCACCCCGTGAGCGGCACGCCGGTCGTCGGGTTCGTCACCGCGGGCGGGACGAGGAAGCTCATGCTCCTGCGCCAGGGCCAATCACTGGCGGTCACGTTGCGCGCCGGCTGGGAGTGGGTGACGGTTGAGGGCACGGCCGACCTGGTGGGACCCGACGACCCGTTGGATGGCTTCGACCCGGAGCGGCTGCCGCAGCTGCTCCGCGACGTCTTCACGGCGGCGGGTGGGACCCATGAGAACTGGGCGGAGTACGACCGGGTGATGGCCGCGGAGCGGCGCACCGCCGTACTCATCCGGCCTGGCCGGATCTATTCGAACCGATAAACCTCCGGTGACCGTCCGGTCCTTGCGCTGGGCGGTGCTGGGCGTGCCCGGCTTACTCTGGGTGCTCGCGGGGGCCTGCGCCCGCGCGGTCCGGCGACGGCCGCGGCTCGCGCAGCCGTCGTACGTCGTGGACGGGGTCGTGGGCCCGACGTGCTGGACTGGTCCGGCCGCTCCCCCTCATAGGGAGTCGCCACCAGCGCGCGACCGGCTCGGACGGGGCTTGACACGTCGATGCTATGTGACTGCAAAGTCACTTTTGAGCCGGCGCGCTCTTGCTGATCCCTTGGGCCGAGGAGTTGCCGACCACCCGGTTCGTGGCGCGATGCAGACTTGAGGCATACGGATGGCGCAGACGCCGGACGGCGATACCGGAGCAGGAGGGACAGCAATGCGCGCGGTCGACTTCCACGTCCATCCGACAACGCCGGATTGGCTCGACGGCAGCATGGCCGGGTATATCGAGCCGGCGGAGAAGTACTTCCGGGCGCCGGTCATCCGCGCGGATCTGCGCGAACTCGCCGATCGGTATCGCGCGCTCGACGCCAAAGCCGTCCTTTTAGCCTGGAACGCCAGCACGGCGATGCACCGCCCACCGGTTTCCAACGAGAGGATCGCGGCTGCGTGCGCCAAGGACGCCGATGTCTTCGTCGGGTTCGGCTGCGTCGACCCGCACACAGGCCGGGACGCGGTCGACGGTATCCGCCGGATCGCCGACCTCGGGCTGCGCGGCGTCAAGCTGCATCCCTCACTGCAGGCATTCGCGCCGGATGACGAGCAGTACTGGCCGATCTTCGCTCAGTGTGAGCGCCTAGGCCTGCCCGTCCTGTTCCACACCGGGACGAGCGGGATCGGCGCGGGTCAGCCCGGCGGCCAAGGGATCCGGCTCGACTATGCCCGACCGATCCGCCTGGATTCGGTCGCCGCGGCCCATCCAGCGCTGCAGATCGTCGCCGCACACTTCGGCTGGCCGTGGCACCACGAACTGATCGCGATGGCGCTGCACAAGACCAACATTCACATCGAGATCTCCGGCTGGTCCCCACGGCGCATCCCCCCAGACGTAGTCCACGAGATGGGTGGACGTCTCCGCGACCGGTTCATCTGGGGCAGCGACACCCCATTCATTTCCCCCGAGCGGTCACTGGCGGAGATGAACGACCTCGGCCTGTCACCCACCGCCCTAACGGGGATCCTGCACGGCAACGCCATGCGGCTACTCGGGCTCGACAGCTCAAGGTAAGGCAGGTCTTCCCACGCAAGACCGCTCCTCTCCTCCGCTTGAACGAAAACCGCAGTTCAGCCAGCGGCAGTGATGCCCGTCGACGCGCTGCAAGGCACCGTTGCCGGTGGGTCCAAGCCCTGCAAAGATCGCGTCGATGCGGGCGCTGCTGATCACCAGCCTCGACGGCCCAGACGGGCTCGCGCTGGCTGAGATCCCCGACCCGTCCGACCCTGGGATGGTCGCGATCAACGTCCACGCCGCCGGCGTGAGCTTCGCGGACCTGCTGCTTACACAGGGCCGCTACCAGGTCAGACCACCGCTGCCATTCACGCCAGGCTTCGAGGTCGCTGGCACCGTCCGGTCCGCACCCCCTGGATCGGGGCTCGAGCCCGGCCTGCGGGTGGTCGCGCAGGTGCCATTCGGCGGCTTCGCCCAGGTCGCGCTGGCCGACGCCGCGCGCACGATGCCGATTCCCGACGACCTCGCGTTCTTGCCTGCCGGCGGTTTCGTCGTGAACTACCAGACCGCGCTGTTCGCCTTGCAGCGGCGTGCCCGACTGCGAGACGGCGAGATCGTACTCGTACATGGCGCCGGTGGTGGCCTCGGCGACGCCACGGTCCAGGTCGCCCGCACCCTGGGAGGCAACGTCGTGGCCGTCGCCTCGACCGACGAGAAACGCCAGGCGGCGCGCCGCTCCGGAGCTGAGCTGGTACTCGGTACCGACCAAGACTGGCGCGCCGCGGTGCTGGATCACACGGGCGGGCGCGGCGCCGACGTCATTGTCGACCCAGTCGGCGGCGAGCGATTCGACCAGAGCCTGCGCTGCCTCGCACCGGAAGGACGGCTGCTCGCAGTCGGGTTCGCCGCCGGACGCATCCCCAGCGCACCAGCAAACCGGCTGCTGCTACGCAACAGTGGCGTGCTCGGCGCCGCCTGGCGCGAGTTCCTCGACGTGGACCCCGGCTACTTCCGCGCCGCGGGAAAGACACTGTCTGGCATGCTGCGGCGCGGCATGATCGACCCGGGCGTAGGCCATTGGTACCCCCTTGAGCGCGGCGCTGATGCCCTGCGCGACCTCCAGCAGCGCCGGGCGACCGGCAAACTCGTCCTGCAGACGGACTACTGAGGCTCGCCGGGTGTTCCGCACATGGAAGGCCGGCCCAATCCTGCACTGCAGCTCATGCCGGCTGGCGCCATTGACAAACCTCTGGAGGATGAGAATCCGGCAAACCAGGCATCCCGCGACCTTTCCGCGCTCGAGCGAGGCATCGAACGAAGCGCCGGGCGCTACTGTGCAGAGTTTTGCCGAACTACCGGCATTAGTCTGCACAGTGCAGGAATAGGCCGCCAACCAACTGGCGCGAACCCGGCAAACCAGGCGGCATGAGCTGCTGTGCAGAGTGGGCCCTGACTTAGGACGGGGGAGCAAAGAGCTCGAGGGCGATGTTGTCGGGGTCCCGGAACGAGAGGCCGGAGCCATAGGTCGCGTCGATGATGCCTCCGTGCTCAATGCCAAGCTCGTCGAGCCGTGCCTGCCATGTCTCCAGCTCCGCTCTGTTCGCGCAGCTAAAGGCGATGTGGTCGAGGCCGATGCGCTCCTCGTTGAAGCGGTCACCTTGATCGGTCGCCTCATGGCCGTGCAAACCGATCAGCTGGCCAGAGGGCAACGCAAACGCGATATGGCGGATGGACAGCGGTTCTTGCATCATCTCGTCCAAGACTGGCTTTGACCCGAGCAGGCGCTCGTACCAGGTCGCGCTGGCCTCGATGTCAGTCACGGTCACTGCGATGTGCTGGATCGACGGAAAGTCAGGCATGGATGCGGCTCCTCAGATCGTTGACGCTCCCTGTATCGCCGATCCTAGTTGACGGCGCCGACGATGGGGACTGGTTGAGCCAGTGAGACGTGCGGCCCTTCGCTCTGCCCTCGTGAGTCGCTATCCATGGGTGGACTGTACGGAGTTCGGGCCGCGAGCCGTCGAGGCCGGGGAGTGTGACCGGTGCGGCGCCGAGGCTCGGCTTGTCGCGCCGTGTGGCCCGCCGCCGCGAGGAGTCGCCGGGGCGCGGCCGGGCTGGGCGCTGGGGCGGCGCTGCGCCTTGGAGTGCGGGTTGGACGCCTGGTGCTCCGGCCACGAGACTGAAGGCCAGCGAGCGTTGGCCTGGCTGTCCGCCTTGCCACCCGAGGCCGATGACGTGGCGCGGCTCTGGTGGGTGGCGACCGGGGAGGTTCGCGTGGATGGCGAGCTATTGCGCCGCGCGCAGCGGCTTGGCGAGGTGTACGGCAATAGCTGAGGACGATGTCGTGATGAACCCCGTCTCGGCGTATCGGCGGCTCATTCCCACCGCTCGGGCTCGACACATGGGTCATGCGGACCGAGGACGCCTACGTGGGAACGCCTCAATGGCCTGCCCCACGCATGACAACGGTCGCCTGGCGCGTCGACGCCCTCGCAGCCACGCAGCCTTTCGAGGGGCGAAACTGCGTCCACCGGCTCGGCGTGAGTGTCGGCTGAGCAAACGGTGGCCGCTCAGTCGCGGTGCCGTCGATGGTCTTCTTCGTACGCCGGTCGGCGAACTCGGCGCACGCCCGCCGCCGCTGTCGGCGGGTTATCGCGGCGAAGCCACGTGCGGCCCCAGGGCTTGAACACCGAGAGGAAGGTCATGAGCACAAGGGTGAGAACGGTGCTGATCGACCCGGCCATCAGCTGGTCGCGCAGCGCCAGGTACGCGGGATCGGACAAACCGGCGGGCATCGAGGAGCGGGTCACGGCTTCGCCGATCCAGCCGCCCATCCAGACACCCCCGAAGACGAGCGCGACCACGGTGAGCACGAGCTTGGCCAGCACCCACCAGTACCGGACCAGCCCCCACTTGGTCTTCATGCCCAATAGGGCGCCACTGACGAGCGAGCCCGTTCCCAGCGCGATCAGCAGCGCCCGGTCGAAGATGTGCGTGATCGCATGGGCGGCGTGCGTCAGGGGTGGCTCCCCGCTGGTCAGCGCGATGACGTTGAGGGTCAACTGGCAGAAGCCCACGCCGAGCCAACCGACGGACGTGACGTAATGGAAGAAGTCCAGGGTCCGCTTCGCCCGCTTGTTCGCGCGCTTCATCGCGCCCATCGTCCGATGTGGGGGAGTCCCTGCGGAAGCCGGCTGCCTGGCCTGTCGAAGATGGGGCTAGCTCCAATGCCACCAATTTAGGGTCTTGAGTCAAGCGTTGCTTTTGCGCGCGTACGCGCAAAGCCGCAGACCAAGGGATCTCGGGACACCCACAACACCTATTGGCCCGCTGTTTTTGCGCGCCAGCG
>JBOGED010000429.1:0-2871 GCA_050743625.1 Egibacteraceae bacterium
ACGACTCGATATCAGCATCAGGATCACCGTACGCGCCTGACCGGTAACGCGAGTAGACCCCCTCAAGGATGCACGCGAGCCTCCAATAGGCGAACGCCCGGTAGAAGGCCAGCTCAGACAGATCCCGGGTAGACGTGAAGGCATAGCGCTCGGCGAGCTCCTCGCGAGTCAGAAACCCCCTGACGGCGGTCGGTGCTGCCGGCAGCGCCGACCAGTCCTCCCCCGGCTCACTCCAATACACCTGCAGGGTCGCGAGGTCGGCCAGCGGGTCGCCCAGCGTGCACAGCTCCCAGTCGACGACCCCCGCGATCCCGCCGTCGCTCGACAGGATGACGTTGTCCAGCCGGTAATCGCCATGTGCGATCGAGGCGCCCTGCTGCGGCGGGATCCTCGCTGAAAGGCGCGCGTGGACCTCGTCGATCAGCGGGAGCTCACGTGTCCGCACCTGTCCCCACTGGCCATGCCAGCGGCGGAGCTGGCGACCGACGTAGCCCTCCCGCCGCCCGAGCCCGCCCAGGCCGACGCCGTCGGGCTCCAGCGCGTGCAGCGTGGCGAGGGTATCGACGAGCTGCTCGCTCGCCGCCCGCCGTTGCTCCTCGTCAAGGCGCTCCTCCGACTCTCTCGTGCTTCGCAGGACAATCCCCTCGAGAAAGTCCATGACGAAGAACGGCGCGCCGTTGACCTCTGTGTCCTCGCACAGGCCCGCGGTCGCCGGGACCGGCACGCGTGTGGGGGCCAACGCCGTCATGATCCGGTACTCCCGCCCCATGTCGTGCGCCGAGGCGAGTACCCCGTGCAGCGGCGGGCGGCGGAGCACCCACGTGCGCCCGCTCTGGTCGTCGATGCGGTACGTGAGGTTGGACCGGCCCCCCGAGATGACCCCGAACCGCAGCGGAGGGAGGATGCCTTCGACGTGCCGGCAGAGCCAGCGCGTCACGTTCGGCGCATTGATGCCTGCGGGAACGTCGGGGAATAGTTGAGCGCTCAACGAAGTTATCCTCCCTGATAGCTTCTTGAACGTTCAACAATATCGAAGGGGCTCAGCACGATGACCTCCACCACCGCCGTCACTCAGACTCCTGACTATCAAACCGGGACCTGGACGATTGACGCGGCTCACTCCGACGTCTCGTTCACCGTCCGCCACCTGATGATCAGCAAGGTCCGTGGCCATTTTCGCAGCTTCAGCGGCCAGATCGTCACCGCCGAGGATCCGGCCGGCTCGTCGGTCACGGCGACCGTCGACCTGACCTCCCTGGACACGAACAACGAGCAGCGGGACGAGCACATCCGCTCCGCCGACTTCTTCGACGTCGCCACCTACTCGACGATGTCCTACCGCTCGACCGGTGTTCGCGGGGACGGCGACAGCTGGGTCGTCGACGGTGACCTGACCCTACACGGGGTTACCCGCCCGGTCCCGCTCGCGGTCGAGGTGAACGGGTTCGGGCGCGACCCCTTCAGCGGCGCCACCAAGGCGGGGTTCTCGGCGACCGCGGCGATCAACCGGCGCGACTTCGGCATCGACATCACGCTACCGATGGACGGCGGTGGTGTCGTCGTCGGCGACAAGATCGCGATCACGCTGGAGATCGAGGCAATCCTGGACGCCTAGCCACTCATTGTGTGCTGGATACGCGCCGTATACGTCGCGTATCCAGCACAAAACTACGTCGACTCCAGCGTGTAGCGCACCGTCTGCACTCGGATGTGATCACCGGTGAAGACGAACGTATCAATGCCGTCTGTCGCCCGCGTGGCCTTCGACTCCGCCGTCCACTCGATCAACAGGACATCCCCTTCGAAGATCTGAGTGGGAACATCCCACTGGGCCTCGGGAAGGTCATCGAGAAGGCGGACGAACCCCTCCCTGACGCCGTCCTTCCCACGGAGCACGCCCTGCGGAGTGATGAACACGGCGTCTTCCGCGTAATCCTCGACGATCCCGTCGAGATCCCCGGCGATCAGCGCCTCAGCGTGGTGCTGGAATATCTCCTGCGGCGTCCGTGCCATGCCAGCCCCTCCTGTTCTCCTTCGTTGACCCCCGCCATTCAAGCGTGCCCAATCGCACGGGGAAGAATCGCGCCCGGAACGTCCTGTGCTAGACTCGCGCCAAGGTCCGCGGGTCAGGCCCACAAACCGGTGCCGGTAGCTCAGTGGATGAGAGCATCTGACTTCGGGCCAGACCGCCCTGAACGCTGTGCTCACCAGCCAAAATCCTGCTCGGGCGGGAGCGTAAGTGACCGAGTCAGATGGTGAGATATTCGGCTCAATAATCTCGGCTCAGTAGGGGAAATGCCAAGGGGAGTCGGGCGACTCTTCCACCATCACGGGATAGCGTTCGTCCCATCGCTCCAGGCTTTCTACCGCCAGCGCACGGGCCCACCGGTTCATCGTCACGGTGAAC
This sequence comes from Egibacteraceae bacterium, assembly GCA_050743625.1. GTDB lineage: Bacteria > Actinomycetota > Nitriliruptoria > Euzebyales > Egibacteraceae > JBOGED01. The sequence continues at coordinate 2,408 of JBOGED010000429.1, forward strand.
GCGTCGAGGGACCCGACCTGACCGAGGAGCACCGGCCAGGCAGGCTCCCACTGGTCGAGGATGCCAACCTCGGCCTCCCAAACGTACGGGTCGGCTGCCGTCGCTGGTGGGGGGATCAGCGCGAGGCTGACGTGGGTGATGCGGATGTTACGGATGCCGCCACCGATGCCGATTTCGAGTTCGGGATCCTCGGGTCCCGCGTGCGCTCCTGTCGCGCGAGCCAGCCATGGTGCGATCAGCGTGTGCTCTGATCCGGAGTCGACCAACCCGACGGTGCGCTGCCGCCCTGTGGGACCGATGAGTTCGATGGGCACCACTGGGCGCAGTGGCACGCGGCCCATCCGGGCGGCTCGCTCTTTGGCGCCCAGGGTCAGGTCTTGCGCATAGGGGTAGATCCAGGGTCCGTCCGGTCCCATGGCTAGCGGGGCTTCGCCCCGGCCCGACGAGCGTGTGAGGCATGACAG
>JBOGED010000430.1:0-1562 GCA_050743625.1 Egibacteraceae bacterium
GGGGAGCATGCTCCCCAAAGTCGGAGTTCGGGGGATACTGTGCGGCGAAAGGCGGCGGGATCCCCATCCGGTGGAGGGACCCTGGGCCTACACTAGACACGCCTCGGTCACCGCAGGTAGCCGCCACGGGTAGGAGTCGCTGAATGGAGCGCCGGATCTTCGGGCTCGAGATCGAGTACGGCGTGACGTGCACGTTTCGGGGGCAGCGGCGGCTATCTCCGGATGAGGTGGCCCGTTACCTATTCCGCCGTGTCGTCAGTTGGGGACGGTCGTCGAACGTGTTCCTCGAGAATGGCGCTCGGCTTTACCTGGACGTCGGCTCGCACCCCGAATACGCGACGCCGGAATGTGACACGGTCCATGGCGTCGTCGTGCACGATAAGGCGGGAGAGCGGATCCTGGAGAACCTCGTCGAGCAGGCAGAGCAGCGCCTGCACGAAGAGGGCATCGCCGGCCAGATCTATCTCTTCAAGAACAACACGGACTCCGCCGGCAACTCATACGGCAGCCACGAGAACTACCTGGTAGCTCGCTTCGGTGAGTTCCAGAAGCTTGCGGACACGCTGATCCCCTTCCTGGTGACGCGCCAGATCTTTGCGGGCGCGGGCAAGGTGCTGCAGACACCGCGGGGCGCGGTGTTCTCGATCTCCCAACGCGCTGAGCACATCTGGGAGGGTCTCTCGTCGGCCACGACGCGGAGCCGCCCGATCATCAACAGCCGCGACGAGCCGCACGCCGACGCCGAGCGCTTCCGTCGCCTTCACGTCATCGTCGGTGACTCGAACATGAGCGAGTACGCGACATGGCTGAAGGTCGCGACGACCGACCTCGTGCTCCGCATGATCGAGTCGGGCACGGTCATGCGGGACTTCACACTGGACAACCCCATCCGTGCGATACGTGAGATCAGCCACGACATGGGCTGCCAGCGCCGCGTCAAGCTCGCCGGGGGCCGAGAGCTGTCCGCGCTGGACATCCAACGCGAGTACCTCGACCGGGTATCCCAGTTCATCGACCACGCCGGGTCCGATCTCCAGACGGACCGCGTGCTCTCGGAGTGGAGCCGGGTGCTGGAGTTGCTGGCCGACGACCCGCTGAAGCTGTCCCGCGAATGCGACTGGGTGGCAAAGTACCACATCATTGACGATTACAGGACGAAGCGGGATCTCCCGCTCTCGCACCCGCGCATCGCGATGCTCGACCTGCAGTACCACGACGTGAACACCAAGCGGGGCTTGTATTACGTGCTCGCACGCCGGGGCAAGGTCGACCGCATCGCGACGGACGCCGAGATCGAGATCGCACAGCACACGCCTCCCCAGACGACCCGCGCCCGGTTGCGCGGGGAGTTCATCCGCCAGGCGAAGCGCCGCCGCCGCGACTTCACGGTCGATTGGGTGCACCTCAAGCTCAACGACCAAGCCCAACGCACGGTGCTCTGCAAAGACCCGTTCCGCTCGCAGGACGACCGGGTCGACAAGCTGATCGCGAGCATGTAACCCACTACGCCTGGATCCCCGAACAGGGATTTAGGGGCAGATACGCCCCTAAATCCCTGTTCG
>JBOGED010000431.1:0-3023 GCA_050743625.1 Egibacteraceae bacterium
GTGGCCGAGGTGGAGGTCGCCTTGCCGGACGGCCAGCGGGTGCGCTTCGAGGTCGAGCGCGCCGAGGCTCGTGAAGGCTACGCCGAGGCCGTCGTCGTCAAGGACGCCGGCGACGATCCCGACGTCACCCACGGCGCACACCTGACCGTACGCCTGCGCCCCCGCGACGAGCCCGGGGTCACCTACCAGGCGGGCGAGGGCGTCGGCACGGTCACGAAGCCCGGCCTGGGCTTGGAGGTCGGCGGGCCGGCGATCAACCCCGTACCACGCACGCAGATAGCCCGCGCGATCGGTGAGGTGCTCGACCTCGACCGGCAAGGCGTGGTCTGCGAGATCCGCGTCCCCGGCGGCGAGCGCATGGCCCGCAAGACCACGAACCAGCGGCTCGGCATCGTCGGCGGCATCTCGATCCTCGGCACCACCGGCATCGTGCGGCCGTTCTCCACCGCATCATGGCGAGCCTCCGTCGTCCAGGCGATCGACGTGATGGCCGCACAGGGTCTCGACACGGTCGTGCTCGCGACCGGGGGTCGCACCGAGCGGGCGGCGATGCGCCTGATGCCCGACCTGCCCGAGGTCTGCTTCGTCGAGGTCGGCGACTTCACCGGCGCAGCGCTCCGCCAGGCGGTCGCCGACGGGCTGCGCGCCTGCGTGTTCGTCGGGATGGCCGGCAAGCTCGCGAAGCTCGCCGCCGGCATGATGATGACCCACTACACCCGGTCCAAGGTGGACCTCGGGCTGCTCGCCGAGCTGACCGCCGAGGCCGGCGGCTCACCCGAGGCCGTCGAGGCGGTCAACCAGGCGAACACCGCCCGCCACGCCTCCGAGCTGTGGGCCGAGCACGGCGTCTCTCAAGGCCCGACCCTGCTCTGCGCCCGCGTCGCCGCCAACCTCGAGCGCTTCGCCGAGGGCAAGCTCCGCGCCCGGGTGGTCATGGTGGACTTCGACTCGTTGGAGCCGGTGGGTGAGGCGCCGTGATCACCGTCATCGGGCTGGGATCCCAGCCGCTCGGCGAGCCGGCGCTGAAGGCGCTGGCCGAGGCCGCGCTGGTCGTCGGGGGCGCGCGCCATCTGGAGGCGGTCGCGGCCCTCCTCGCGCCCCAGCACCGGACGGTGGCTGTCGGCGGGGACCTGGAGCCGGTGCTCGGCGCGCTCGCCTCCGAGCCTGGCCCCGCCGTGGCGCTCGCCTCGGGCGACCCGGGGTTCTTCGGGATCGTGCGGACGCTCGCGCAACGGTTCGGGCCTAGCGCGCTGCGCGTGATCCCCGGGGTTTCGAGCGTCGCCTCGGCGTTCGCGAGAGCCGGGTTGAGCTGGGACGACGCGGTCGTCGCCTCTGCGCACGGGCGCGACCCGGCGCCTGCGGTCAACCTCTGCCGGCGCTACCCGAAGGTCGCGGTGCTCACGAGCCCAGCGTTCGGTCCCGCGGCGCTCGCCGCCGCGCTCGGCGCCCTGGAGCGGACCCTCGTCGTCGTCGAGGAGATCGGCACCAGCCGCGAGCGCGTCACCACCAGCTCGGTCGCCGAGATCGCGCGGCAGGCGTTCCGCGACCCCAACGTCGTGCTGTGCCTGCGTGAAGCCGCCGGTCAAAGGAGCACGCAGTGGCCTCCCCGCCCGACCCCCATCAGGTGGGCGCTCCCCGAGGAAGAGTTTGTCCACCGCGACCGGATGATCACGAAAGCGGAGGTCAGGGCTTTGGCGCTCGCGTGGCTCGGGCCTGGGCCAGGTGACCTGCTGTGGGACGTGGGCGCGGGCAGCGGCGCCGTCGCGGTGGAGGCCGCGCGGCTGGGCGCGGCGGTGATCGCGATCGACGCCGATCCCGCACAGTGTGACCGGGCCCGCGCGAACGCGGCCCGCCACGGCGTGCCGGTGGAGGTCGTGGAGGGCCAGGCTCCCGCCATGCTCGCCGAGCTTCCTGACCCCGATGTGGTGTTCGTCGGAGGTGGCGGCGCGGATGTGAGGGCGATCGTCCAGGCCGCCGCCGCCCGGGCCGGCCGTGCGGTGGTCGTGGCGCTCGCAACCGTCGAGCGTGTGGGGCTCGCAAGGGGGGCCTTGGCCGCGGCCGGGCTCGACGTCGAGGGCGTCCAGCTGTCGGTTGCACGCCTCGCGCCGCTAGGCTCTGGGACCAGGCTCGCGGCCGAGAACCCGGTGTTCCTGATCTGCGGGAGGCGGAGCTCGTGATCGCGGTCATCGCCGCGACGAAGGCCGGGCGCCGCCTGGCCGCGGATATCGCCGCGCACCTCGACGGCAAGCTGGTCGACGGTCCGGTCCGCCAGGCGGTCGCCGCGGCCTGGGCCGAGGCCGACCAGCTCGTGCTCGTCATGGCCGCGGGCGCCGCGGTGCGGTTGATCGCGCCGTTGCTCGCCAGCAAGCACACCGACCCAGGCGTCGTGGTAGTGGATGACGCCGGGCGGTTCGCCGTGTCGCTGGCCGGTGGGCACGAGGGCGGTGCCAATGCTCTCGCCGGCCGCATCGCCTCCTACCTCGGGGCGGCGCCGGTCGTGACCACGGGATCCGAGGTTCATGGGGCGGCCGGGCTCGCGGACCTCGGCATGGCGGTTGATCCCGAGGTCGCCGACCTCGCCGCGGTCGGGGGTGCGCTGCTCTCGGGCGAGCGCGTTGCCTTGGTGAACCGGCCGCGCTGGCCTCTGGGTCCGCTGCCGGAGACGGTGGTCGAGGTCGCTCAGCCCGCCGGACCGCTCGTCTGGGTCACCGACCTTCTTGTGGATCCGCCGCGACCGGCCGTCGTGCTGCGCCCCCCGTCGCTGGTCGTCGGCGTGGGCGCGAGCCGGGGCGTTGACGCCGGGGAGGTCCGCGCGCTGATCTCGCGCGCGTTGCGTGAGGCCGGCTTGTCACCGGCGTCCGTGCACTGCCTCGCGACGGTCGACGCGAAGGCGGGGGAGCAGGGGATCGTCGAGGCCGCCGCCCGCCTTGGGGTGCCGCTGGTGACGCTACCCGTGGACCGGCTCGCGGCGATCCCGGTGCCGAACCCCAGCGCGGTCGTCGCCGCCGCGGTCGGCACGCCGA
>JBOGED010000432.1:0-2375 GCA_050743625.1 Egibacteraceae bacterium
CCGGCACCTCGAACCCCGATACCGCCGGTCCCACGGCCCACAGCCGCGACGGATGGACGAGGGGGACGAACGCCGTCTCGTCCTCCAGATAGTCCCAGACGTCCTGATAGGCGACCGCCCGCTCGGCGTCGGTGGCGGCGAGGACGGCGGCATTGACCAGGCCGTCAAGCTCAGGTGTCGCCCACAGCGCGTCACTCCCGGTCGTGAAGTAGGCGACGGTATTGCTCGCGGGGTTGTACGGGGCACCCAGCATCTCGACCAACCTGAGATCCCAGTTCTTCGCGTTGACCTCGTCGAAGTAGGCGGCCTCGTCGACAGTGTTGATGGTGACGCCGATGCCGACCGCCTCCAACTCACTCGCGACCGCCGTGTTGGCGGCAGTCGAGCCCAATGCGCCATGACTGGTCGGCGACGAGGGCGCGAGCAGGTCGAGCTCGAGTGGCTCGCCGCCCTTCACCCGGCTCCCGCCATCCAAGACCCAACCGGCATCGTCCAACGCGGCCCGGGCGGCGTTGGGGTCGAAGCTGGGGTCTATCGGCTCGCCCGAGTAAGGGATCGAGGGCGGGAACAGTGTGTCCGCCGGCTGACCGAATTCACCGAACAACGCCCGCGTCAGCGCCTCGCGGTCCAGCGCCTGAGCCACCGCCACCCGCACGGCGGGGTCGGCCAGCGGGCCGTCCGGGTTGAACGCGAGCATCACGGTGGTGTCCGGCTCGCCGACCAGCAGTTGGATGTCTCCAGTCTGCAGCTGGCGCGCCTCGACCGGCGTGATGGGCGCGAGGGAGGTGCCGCCGATCAGGTCCACCTCGCCCGCGCGTAGCGCCGACAGGCGGGTCTGGGAGTCGGGGATGACCTCGAGCTCGGCCCGCTCGATGCTCGACTGGTCGCCCCAGTAGCCGTCGTAGCGGACCAGGGTGGCGCCAGTCTCCGAGCTTGACTCCAGCGTCCACGGGCCAGTGCCCAAGGCTTGCGTGAACCCTCCGTCGGGACCGACCGAGGCGGGGGACAGGAACCGCACCGGCCGCACGACCGTCAGCTCTTGGAGCAGCGGCGGGTAAGGCTCTGACAGCACCAGGTCGATCGTCAAAGGATCCACGACGTTGACCTCGGAGATGACCTGCGAGGCGCGCAAGAAGGCCGTGCGGCCGACCCAGCGATCGAGGTTCCACCTCACCGCCTCGGCGTCGAACGGCGTGCCGTCGTGGAACGTCACGCCATCGCGCAGGTGGAAGGTCACTGTCAGCCCGTCGTCGGACACCTCCCATGAGGAGGCCAGGCCGGGTTCGATCACGCCGCCCTCGCCGTAGCTCACCAGCGGCTCGAAGATCATGTCGAGCAGGATCAAGTTGCCCGTGTACGCGTGTGGGTCGAGGACACCCTCGGCATCCACGCCCAGCGCGGCCCGCAGCGTCACCGCCTCGTCACCCGCCGAGGCGGCACCAGCCGTGCCCACGCTGCCGGGCAGCAGCGCCAATGCCACGACGCTGACCATTACGACCGCTCGCCGCAGGTGCGCTCGGGCGCTTTCCCATGTGTTGATCGTCACTGGAGGACCCCCAGGTTGCTCGGTCAACGGACCCTCGTCGTAGACCTGGAGGACGGCGGCCTCGGAGCCTTCGGGGACGGCGTTTCGCTCCTCGACCGTGGCGACGCGCTCGCGCAGCTCGACCATGGCCCGCGCCGCCTGCTCCTCGGTGCCGAACAGCCGCCCGTACAGCTGGATGTCGGTGTAGATGCCTTCGAAGGTCCCGAAGTCGCCCTTCGACTGTGGGCCACCTTCGTCGATGCAGGAGCCGGAGATGATGATCGTCGGGATGCCGACCTCCGCCAGCTCCTCGGGGGTGGTCTCGTCGAACCCCCAGGTGATGACCACGTCGGGTTGCTGGCCGACGATGGCCTCTTTGGCGAGGTTGTCGGCGGGCAAGGTGTCTGGGACGGCGCGCAGGGCGTCCTCGGCCGGACCAAGGGGTTCTCCGTAGGTCGCATAGGTCGTGATCCGGTCGGCGGCGCCAGCGGCCCACACGAGGCTCGCGGCCTCTGCGGCGATGACTAGGACCCGTTCGGGAGATTCGGGGATGGTTACCTGGCGCCCGCAGTTCTTGAAGGTCATCGGGAACTGGCCCGACTCGCTCGCGCCCACGGCGGGGGCACCAAGCGCGGTGAGAAGGGCGGCGACGATGAGGAGCAGGCATCGACGGGGGTCACCGGGTGACCTCGACCGCTCGCAGGTCCATGTCGTACTCGGTGACCGGCACCTCGAACCCCGATACCGCCGGTCCCACGGCCCACAGCCGCGACGGATGGACGAGGGGGACGAACGCCGTCTCGTCCTCCAGATAGTCCCAGACGTCCTGATAGGCGACCGCCCGCTCGGC
>JBOGED010000433.1:0-3909 GCA_050743625.1 Egibacteraceae bacterium
CATCTAGGGAGGCGCGACTCGCCGTTGAGCCGCGCCAGCATCTCCGTGGCCTCGCTGGCCCAGTCGCCTTGCTCTATGACGAGCTCGGCGAGCGTGTCTCGCGCTTCGTCGACGGCGCCGACCAGCACGTGGAGCAAGGCCAGGTGATAGCGCGCCTCCTCGTTGCGGGGGTCAAGGTCGAGCGCCCGCAACAGGGCCTCCCCCGCCGTGCCGTGGTCCTGCCGCACGAGCGAGACGACGCCCAGCTGCACCCACGCTCGCGGGGACTCGGGAGCGACCGTGACCGCCCGGTGCAGCACACGGATCGCCTCGGTCGTGCGGTCCTGGGCGGCCAGCGCGGTGGCGAGCGAGATCAGCATGTCGACGTCGTGGGGCTGGGCCGCCACTGCCGAGGCCCACGCGATCTCGGCCTCGCCGAGCCGGCCGAGGGCGAGCAGCGTACGACCCATGGCATCCCACGCGAAGTGGTTCTGGGGGTCGAGCCGCACCGCCCGCGACAGTGAGGCCAAGCCGTCGTCGATGCGGCCGGTGGCGACCAGCGACATGCCCCGGTGGGCCCATGGCGGACTGCGCTGGGGCTCCAGGGCGATGGCCTCGTCGGCCTCGGCGATGGCCTCGCCATGGCGCCCTCGGCAGGCGAGCAGGTACCCCAGGTTGCCGTGGGCGGTGGCGTTGGCGGGGTCTACCGCGAGCGCCTCACGGAACAGCGCCTCGGCGCCGTCGATATCGCCCTCCGCGAGCCGGAGCGCTCCCCGGTTGACGAGCGGCTTCGCCGGTGACTCGTGGATCGTGAACATGCTCGGACTCCTCTATGTGAAGCGGTGAAGCCGCGTCAGCCGACGAGCTGTTTCATCAACCCCCTGAGCAGCTCGCCAGGGTCGATCTGGGGATAGGTCCACTGGATCTGATCGAACGACAGCTCGAAGGGCTTGCCGGACTCGTAGTGGATAGGGAACACCAGCCCGTACCTCATGTCCGAGCCGTACTCGAACCCGGCCAGGTTCCACTTGTTGTGGTACAGCTCGATCTTCGTGAGCAATAGGTCGGCGCTCACGTCGACGAAGGCATCGACACTGAACTTGAACTTCGGTTGCACGAAGATCTCGCCCTTCGCGTCCATCACGATGCCCGCCGAAGGCGTCCAGTTCACGACGGCGCTGGCCACGGCCGCGCCTTCCACGCCGACCTCACCGAAGATCGTGACGCCCGCGGTCGCGCTCACGACCGGGATGCCGGCGCCCAGGCCCCCGTCGACGGACAGGCGCAGCCCCGCGCGGGCTGGGACGTGGAACGCACCCGTGCCCCTGACCGTGGCGCTCTCCGGGTAGGCGGGGTTGTAGGTGACCTCGAGGGCAACGTCCCTGAGCTGGCCAGGACCGAAGCCGGCGGCAATGTCGAGCCCGCCCCGGATCGTGGCGAAGATGCCGATCCGCTGTCCGGCGACGGCGACACCCACGATGGGGATGTCGATGCCGATCGAGAAGACCCGCTTGTCGACCTTCTTCTCCGGGAAGACCTCGAACGCCGACGGCAGGGCGACTTTCCCCGACACCTCGATCTCGCCGTTGGGCTTGAGCTTCAGCCCCACCGTGCCCTGCAGCCACGGCGTGATGGTGAGGGTCACGGTCCCCCCGCCGTAGACGGTCAGGCCGGGACCGGGCCGTGGCGCCCCTGCTGGCTTGCCATCCACACCGACCGGCTGGTTGGTGACCCCGACCTTCACGGTGCCCTTGGCGATGCCGTGCTCGTAGCCGAGGTCCGCCTCGACCAGGAAGGCGCCGTCCTCGTAGCGGCCGGTGACCGAACCGTCCAGGCCCGGGACCGACGGGGCGATGGTGACCCCTCCGGCAAGGGTGTAGCCGTTCGCGCCCTCTTTGACGATGGCGTCGAGCTTGCCGCTCTTGACACCGGGAATGCCCTCGCCAAGCTCGATGACCCCGGTGATCGCCATGCCCTGGGCGGGGTCGTACCGGAAGCCGAGCTCGCCCCTCTTGACGCCCTTGATCGAGGTCTCGAACTGGCCCTTGGCGGTGACGGTGTCGTCTTGGACAGCGACCATCGCCGAGGCGCTCTTGATGCCCTTGATCTTGTCAGGGCCCACGGCCAGCTCACCCGTAACGCCCCACTCGCCCGCCTTGTAGGACAGCCCGAGCTCGGCCTGCGTGAACATCTTCGTGTCGAAGTTGAGCTCGCCCTCCAGCGCGAACGAGCTCGACCCGCCTGTCGTCGACGCGGCCGCCTGGATGTAGCCGGTCGCCAGCTTCTCGATCTCGAAGTCGACCCTGCCCTCGACGGTGAGGCCACCGGTCCCCGCTCCCAGCGTGAGCGACCCGCCGTTGACCTTGAACGGCCCCGGCAGCTTCAAGTCGCCGCCGTAGATCGTGGCCTCGATCCGGACGTCGCCGTCGATCACGACCGCCGGCTGCACATTCTCCAACAGCTTGATCGACGGCTTCGGAATCGTCCCTCGGCCAACGAAACCCTTCTCTACGTCGAACTCGACTTCGGGGAAGCTCACTGAACTCAAGGGCTTCGCTCGCCAGTAGTCAATCGACCCCGGTGTCACAACACCGCCCCAGGGCACTCCCTTCAGCGGCTTGATGGGCACGCGGAAAGGCACCTGGTCCATCAATGAGTTTTTCTCAAAGGCGACGCCGTGCAGCTTTCCATTCCCGGTGCCGCGGGCGTCCTCTGTGAACTCGACCGACACGAACCTGAAAAGTCCCTTTTTCGTCTCCCACTCGATCGGCGTAGAGTCGCCAGCCCGCGGTACCGCCTTGGCCGCACCGCCTGAGGCGCGCCCGTAGATCTGCAGCTCTTCCGGGCGCCCCTTCAGCCGTTCGACGGTCTCCTTGTCCGCCAGCCTGCCGTGATCCATGAGATGGGTTTCGAGTTCGGCGGCCTCCCAGAAGTCGTTTGGGCCGACAGCATCGCCCTCTCCCTCGAGGTCCTTGAACTCGATCGTCCAGTTCTTGCGCGCCTCGTCTTCGGACGGCACTTTGGCAGGATCAACCTTCTTCGGCGCCGTTTTCTGGAGAAACTCTCGCAGCACGGCGTTGATGTTGCCGTAAATGGTCCTACCGGCCAATTGGTTCTTGGCTCTGTCGAGCAGCCACATGTTGTCGGGGGTATCGGGGCCACTGAGTTGAGCCTCGTGCTTGTGATCGATGTCGAAGTCGCGTGGCTGCCCCGCCTTGTCCCATGGCGGCACCCGGCTATAGCTCGCGATCGACGAGGGTGACCCGATGAGGTAATGCTTAAGGATGCCGAGCTGCAGGTACCAGACCGGCTCACCGGTCTGGGAGACGCCGGGTTGGCCCTTGAGTTCCGTGATCCTGTTGTTGACCGCGTTCTCAGCCTTCGATTTCACGTGCCTGCGCCACTGGCTGCGCTGCTTGGTCGGGTTCTCCTCGCGGGTACCTTTGCGGAGGATGTACGGACCGCTCTTCTTGTCCGCCTTGAATCTCGGAACCTTCAGCGTCTGGATCTCGATCTTCCGTCCGCTCGGGTCGATAGTCCCCGCCGGGCCAGGATCTGCCGCGCCTTTGCCAGTAGCGGCTTTGGTTGCGCGGCGGACGATGGTGGCGCCGAGCCCAGGCGCGGGTTTGCGGTTGATGCCGGGGCGTTGTTGGACGACGTGGGCGAGCTCGTGGGCGAGGAGGCGCTTGCCCGTCTCGCTGTCGGGGTCGAAGGCGCCGGAGCGGAAGTAGATGTCGTTGCCGCGGGTGAAGGCGAGGGCGTCGATCTTCCTGGCGGCGTCGTCTGCGGCGGCGTCGTCGTGGATGCGGACGTCGGCGAAGCCGCGCTGGAACTTTGCCTCCATGCTTTTGCGCGTCTTCTCGGGCAGCGGCGCGCCCTTGCCACGGCTGGCGTCGAGATACTCCTGCACCTCCGGCGGCACCTGGGGGG
>JBOGED010000434.1:0-8937 GCA_050743625.1 Egibacteraceae bacterium
CCCGCACCCGCGCCTCCATCGGCGTGATCGGGGGCTCGAAGGGAGTCATCGGTCTAGGTCGCGGAGGTCGACGACCGCTCCGGCCCTGAGGTCCCCGTCGAGCAGCCCCCAGATACCACGCGCGGCGTCCGCCGGGTTCGCCAGCGCGCCAGCGTCGTAAAGGTCGCGGAACTTGCCGACGGCGGGGAAGTCCTCCTCGTCCATCTGGCGAAGCTGCTCCTGCATCTTGGTCGCGACGACCCCAGGACGCACCGCGAGTATCTGGCAGCCGTTGGGCCGGCGTCGCTGCTCGGCGCCCACCACGCGGACCCACTGGTCGACCGCGGCCTTGCCGGCGCAGTAGCTGGACCAGCCCTCATACGGGGTCTTGGCGGCGCCCGAGGAGATCAGGATCAGGTGCCGCTTGCAGCTCAGCTCGGCGGAGGCGGCGAGGAACGCGTGGCCCAAGGCCTGCGGCGCCGCTGAGTTCAGCGTGACGTTGCGCCGGTAGGCGGGCGAGTCGACCTCGCCGGCGAACCCGATGGGCTGCAGGGTTCCCGCACAGTGCAGGAAGACCGCCCGCTTGCCGTCGAACATGCCGAGCTGCGCGTACAGATGTGCCTCGACGGCCGCCCAGGTGACGGGATCCGAGAGGTCGGCGGGCAGATGCTCGGCCCTCCCGGCGGCGCCCGAGCGTGAGATATCGATCACGCGCGCCCCTTCGAACGGCACGGTCTCCGCAAGGGCTGCCCCAATCCCCGACGACGCTCCAGTGATCCATACGATCGTCTCAGTCATGGGGGAATGGTAGGCGCTCGTTGTGTGGAGGATCCACGCGGTATACCGCGCGGATCCTCCACACAAAGGCGCACACCCCCGCCCTCTCCCACCGAGCCGCAGATCCAAGCGTCCACGCCCCGCCCGCGCAGCGCATCGACCGCCGCGGGGCCGTCCGCGACGGCGGCGAGCATGCCGACGCCACAGTTGAAGACCCGCCACAGCTCGGCCTCGTCGATGCCACCCCAGCGCTGGAGCAGCCGGAAGACCGGGGGAACCTCCCACGTACCGATGTCGATCTCGGCGCCGAGCCCCTCTGGCAGCACCCGCGGCAGGTTCCCGACAATCCCGCCGCCGGTCACGTGGCAGAGCGCGTGGACGTCGCAGGCGCTGACCAGCGCGAGGCAGTCCGGCGCGTAGATGCGCGTCGGGCGCAACAGCAGGTCGGCGAGCGGCTCGCCGAGCCCGTAGTCCGCGGACAGATCACGCCCCTCAACGAGCCGGCGGACTAGCGAGAAGCCGTTCGCGTGCAGCCCTGAGGAGGGCATCGCGACCAGCGAGTCGCCCACCCGGACCCGGCCGGGTCCCAAGATGCCGTCCCGCTCGACGATGCCTACCCCGAACCCCGCCAGGTCGTACTGGTCGGCAGCGAGCAGCCCGGGGTGCTCCGCGGTCTCGCCGCCGACGAGGGCGCATCCGGCTTGCACGCAGCCCTCGGCGATCCCCTCCACGATGCGTTCGACGTGGGCGGGGTCTAGCCGCCCGACGGCGATGTAATCCAAGAAGAAGGCCGGCTCGGCGCCCGCGCAGACCAGGTCGTCGACCACCATCGCGACCAGGTCGACGCCGACCGCTTCATGGCGGCCCAGTGCGCGGGCCAGCTCGAGCTTTGTGCCGACGCCGTCGGTCGCGCTCACGAGCACGGGCGCCCGCCAGCGGGTGAGGTCAAGCTGGAAGAGCCCGGCGAAACCTCTCAAGCCCCCGAGCACCTCGGGTCGCTCAGTGCGCTTGACGTGAGACTGGATGCGGCGAATTGCCTCGTCGGCCGCGTCCAGGTTGACGCCGGCGGATTGGTAGCTCGTCACGAGCTCATAAACCTGTCCGCAGCGCGACGAGGACGTCTTTGCCTGCCTCCTGTTGCTCGTCGGGCACTGGGATCGGATATTGGCCGTTGAAACACGCATGGCACAGCTGGGTATACGGTTTGCCACTCGCCTCGACCAGCCGGTCGAGTGACAGGTAGGCGAGCGAGTCGGCGCCGAGGAACGCGCGGACGCCCTCGACGTTGGACCCCGAGGCGATCAGCTCCTCGCGTGTCGCCATGTCGATCCCGTAGAAGCAGGGATGGCGGACGGGCGGCGAGGTGATGCGCAGGTGGATCTCGGCGGCGCCGGCTTCGCGGAGCATCGCGACCAGCTGTCGCGACGTGTTCCCCCGAACGATCGAGTCATCCACGACCACCAGCCGCTTGCCACCGATCACATCGCGCAACGGGTTGAGCTTCAAGCGGATGCCGAGCTGGCGGAGGGTGTGGGTTGGCTGGATGAACGTGCGGCCGACGTACCGGTTCTTCGTGAGACCCTCGGCGTAGGGAATCCCGCTCGCCTGCGCGTAGCCCCCCGCGGCCGGGGTGCCCGAGTCCGGCACCGGGATGACCAGGTCGGCCTCGACCGGCGCTTCCGCGGCGAGTGCCTCACCCATCCGGCGGCGGGTGGAGTACATCGTGCGGTCGTCGACGCGGTGGTCGGGCCGCGCCACGTAGACGTACTCGAACAGACAGGCGTGCGGGTCGGGATCGGCGAACTGGCGGCTACGGAAGCCGCGATCGTCGATGGCGATCAGCTCGCCGGGCGCGACCTCGCGGACATACCGGGCGCCCACGATGTCCAAGGCGGGAGTCTCCGATGCGACCACCCAGCCACCCTGACCCAAGGCTCCGAACACCAACGGCCGTATCCCGTGCGGGTCCCGCGCCGCGTAGACCGTCCGCTCATCCATCACGACCAATGAGTACGCCCCGCGAGCCTGCGAACAGGCCAGCGCCAGCGTGCGCTCAACGTCCGCTCCCCTGGCCAGAAGCTCCGCGAGCAACGCGGAGTCGGTGGCGCACTTGTCCCCGGCTGGTCCTAGCAGGCGCGCGAGGTCAGCCGTGTTCACCAGGTTGCCGTTGTGCGCGAGCGCCAGGCCGCCACCCGACGGCGTCGAGCAGAACGCGGGTTGCGCGTTCTCCCAAGTGGACCCGCCGGTCGTCGAGTACCGCACGTGGCCGATGCCGAGGTGCCCGTCCATCCCGGCGAGCCGCGGCTCGCTGAAGACCTGGCTGACGAGCCCCATCTCCTTCGTGACCAAGATGTGCCGGCCGTCGGACACGGCGATCCCGGCCGCCTCCTGACCCCGGTGTTGCAACGCGTAAAGGCCGTAGTAGGACAGCTTCGCGACGTCCTCGCCCGGGGCGTAGACCGCGAAGACTCCGCATTCGTCGCGTCCACCATCGTCAAGGCTGCATGCAGAAGACATGGCGCTCTCAGGGGTGAAGGGGGAGGGGGACGTCACCCAGTCTAGTCGCTTAGGCCCATGATTCCGGTGCCCGCGTCGACGTGGAGCTGGAAGATGTCGGGACGGGCGTAGTGACCGACGGGGTCGAACTGGCGCCGGAGCTGGCGGGTCCGGCCGAGGTCCAGCTCGGCGATCACGATGCCGGGCTGGCCGACGAGCGGGCCGGCGAGCAGCTCGCCCTCGGGTCCGACGATGGCAGTGTTGCCTCGGGCGAGCCAGTCATCGTCACCGCCGTAGATGTCGTCCCGCCCCGGCATCTCGGCGGGGATGTCCGAACCTCTGATGCAGTGGTTCACCCCGACGACGAACGTCCGTCCTTCCTTCGCGATGTGCTGCAACGTCGGCACCCAGGCGTCGCTGTTGTCCCACGTGGGCGCGACATAGATGTCGATGCCCTGCGAGTAGAGGGCGTACCGCGCGAGCGGCATGTAGTTCTCCCAGCAGATCAGCCCGCCCACGCGCCCGAACGGTGTCTCGTAGACCCGCAGTGTCGAGCCGTCGCCCATGCCCCAGACAAGCCGCTCGCCGCCGGTCGGCATCAGCTTGCGGTGACGGCCGAGCAGCGTGCCGTCTGGCCCGTACCACAACAGGGTGTTGTAGAGCGTGCCGCCGTCGCGCTCGTCCACCCCGATCGCGAGGTAGACGCCAGCGTCCCGGGCGGCCTGCCCTAGCGCCGCCGTCGCCGGCCCCGGCACGACGACAGCCTGGTCGACGAGTCGCGCGTACCAGTCCCCGTCCTGCCACGGCTTGAGCCGCCAGACCCAGTCCGGGTACCCGGGCACGAATACCTCAGGGAACGCGACCAGCCGCGCCCCCCGACCCGCCGCCTCCGCGACCAGGGCACCGGCCTTCGCGACCGTCGCCTCCCGATCGAGGAAGACCGGCGCGTCCTGAACCGCCGCCACTACCACCGGCTCCATCCTGCCCTCCTTGCGTATGGGAACCAGTGTGGCGCGTTCTGCCGGCTCGGGCGGGAGGAGCTACAGCTGTCCGAGGTAAAAACGGGTGCCTTGGTCGTCGGCGCAGTCGGAGGTGATGCCGTACGGCATCTGGACCGGGTCGGTCGCGGTGCCGCCCGCGGCCCGAACGCGGGTGACGGCGGCGGCGACGTCGTCGACCGCGAACATGGGGACGACGGTCGACCGCTCGTGGCCGCCGTGCATCCCGGCCATCGGGTAGGTCTGGACGATCCCCCAGCCGTCCTCCATGCGGCCGGGGGTAAACCGCAAGCCCAACACCGTGCCGAAGAAGTCTCGGAACCGCGACGAGTCCGCCACCTCGATGGTGAGGTAGGCCAGCTCCCCCGACCGTGCCGCGGCTGACCCGGCCGGAGTTGGGTCCCGATGCGTCGACAGCATCGAGGCTCTCCTCCCCAGCTCCCGCTGGGGGCCCTCGACGATCGCGAAGGCCATGCCCTGGTCGTCGGCGCAGTTCGCGATGAGTCCGTACGGCTGGAGGGTCGGCTCCTCGGCTTGCCCGCCCGCCGCGCGCACACGCTGTACCGCCACGGGCACGTCGGCCACGACGAAGCACAGGAATGTCGTACCCCGCTCCTGGCCGCCCCAGATCCCTAGCCGCGGAGTGACGCCCATAACCTGGCGGCCCTGAGGCGCGCTGCCCGGCGCGTACCGCCAGCCCAGCACCGCACCGTAGAACGCCGCCGCGCGGTCGGCGTCGGGCGTCCACAGCGAGGCGTAGCCGACGCGCGCGCCGGTGCCCGATACGGGGGTCACGACCCCGGGCACCGCGCTGGCGATCATCCAGCGGTGCCCGAACGGGTCGTTGACGACCCCGTTGCGGCCATAGGCGTAGTCGGCGACGGGTCGCGTCAGCACGGCGCCGGCATCGACCGCGCGCCGCACGGTCGCGTCGACGTTGGCGACCTCCAGCCTCATCGTCTGACTGGGCCCGCCGCGGGCCACCGGGCCGAGCAGGCCGATCTCCTCGAACTCGTCGGCCAGCATGAGCACCGAGTCCCCGATGGCAACCTCGGCATGGCCGATCCGGCCATCCTCCATCACGATCGGCTCACCACGGCGCACCGCGCCGAACGCCGCGGTATAGAAGTCCAGGGCGCGCCGGGCGTCGTCGACGGCGAGATACGGCGTCAGCGTGTGCAGCGGCACGTCTGCGGCGGTCAGGGTGGTGGCGGTCATCACGGCTCCTCTTGTGTCGAGCAGCGCGCGCTCCAGTCGAGCGCGCAGGGCAGCGGCGAATCGCGGATTGGGATCCTCAGGCCTCACCGGCTCGCGGAGGGCCTCTAGCGGATCAGTCATCACGGCCCTCCTTCCCCTCGTAGACGCGCCGGAACGCGGCGCGGGCGCGCACCAGCAGCGCCTCCGTGGCGTGGACTGTGCGGCCGAGGTGCGCGGCCACCTGTGGGACACCGAGCCCATCGAGATAGCGCAAGGTCAGCGCGGCGCGGTGGTGAGGTCCGAGCATCTCCAGCACGTCCCGGGCGAGCAGCACGTCCAGGTGCTGATCCCACGGGTCCTCCCGCTCTGGCGGCTCGCCGCCGAGCACCCGCAAGCCTCGCTCCTCGCGGCCGGCCCGGCGCCAATGGTCAGCTAGCTTGTGCCGGGCCACGCCTACCAGCCACGCGGCCGACAGCGGCGGCGCCGGGTGGCGCCGGACCGCGTCCACCGCAGCGAGAAACGTCTCCGCCGTGAGATCCTCGGCCAGCGCCCGCTGCCCGCAACGCGACAGCAGGTAGCCGTACACCTGAGGCAGCGCCGCGTCGTAGAGCTCCAGCAGCGCGAACCCCGGGTCCCGTGTAACTCCCGGCTGTCCGCTCACACCTACCTGTCGTCCGGGGCCTCCATGCTCCGACGTGCAGCCGCCAAGTTTCCGCCCTCGCCGGCCGCCGTCAACGACGCCCGCGATACCGGTGTCCGGTGCTCCGAAGGGGTCGGGGGCAGAGGTGAGACCCCTCGAGCTCGCCGATCCTCAAATGCTGCGTTCGCGGCGTTGCGCGGGCCAGCAGGGCGCAATGAGCGTGTTCAACGCGTCAATCGTCCTCGGTCCGCTGTCCCTGTCGTCGCCGGCATGAGGCTGAGGTCCCTACGTCCGCTCCATGGACGAGTCGTAGCGGCCGTCGCGGGCGGCGGCGTTGCAGTCTGCGCGGTGGCGCAGCGCCTGTTGGCCGGCCTCGATGTTGGACGGCGCGCCCTTCCATGCCGCCAGGGGAGGGTCGAGCAGTGCCCGACCATAGGAGAAGGTGAGCTGCCAGGGCTGCTCGCCTAAGGAGTTGATCGCCTGCAAGTGCTCGGTGGCCCGCTCCGGCGACTGGCCGCCCGATAGGAACGCGATACCCGGGACGGCCGCGGGCACGCAGCGGCGCAGGCAGCGCACGGTCACCGAGGCGACCTCGTCGACCGTCACCTGTTGAGCGCAATCCTTGCCGGGAGCGACCATGTTCGGCTTGAGGACCATCCCCTCGAGCAGCACGCGCTGTTCAGCCAGTTCGTCGAAGACCCGGCGCAACGTGCGCTCGGTCACATCCTGACATCGTTCGACCGAGTGGTCGCCGTCCATGAGCACCTCTGGCTCGACGATCGGGACGATGCCGGCTTCCTGGCACAACGCGGCATAACGGCCCAGGGCGTGGGCATTGGCGGACAGACATGAGTCGCTCGGCAGCGCGCCGTCGATGCGGATCACCGCGCGCCACTTGGCGAAGCGGGCCCCCATCTCGTGGTACTCGGCGAGCCGATCGCGCAGGCCATCGAGTCCTTCAGTGACGGTCTCGCCCTCGGCGAACGCGAGCGGCTTCGCGCCCGTGTCGACCTTGATGCCGGGCAGGATGCCGGCCCGGGCTGCGGCCTCGGGGATCGAAACCCCACCGTCGGTCCGCTGACGAAACGTCTCGTCGGACAGGATCACACCGCTGACGAACTCCCCGAGACCAGGCGTCGTCACGATCATCGAGCGGTACACGCGCCGCGTCTCCGCGTTCGCCGGAACGCCAGCCTTCTCCAGCCGTTGCGACATCGTCGGGATGCTTTCGTCCGCTGCCAGGATTCCCTTTCCGGCTGCGACCATCAGCGTGGCGGTCCTTACAAGCGCGTCGTTCGGCATGTGTGCGTCCTCGTCGGATCCGTCGACCTCATTCGTCTGACCCTAGGCACAACCTCGCACCGCACGCCTCCCCGCACAGTGGGACCACGAGGTGGAACGTCGCTGCAACCGTCGGTCGACGACGCGCATCGGGCCACGCGCTTCGGTGAGTTGGGCGGCTCGCGTCGCGTGGTGTCGGCCTGCACAGTACGGCTTGAGTAGGTTGGCGCGATGCCACCACAGTCTCTGCCGGCGCATGTCGAAAGGGTCGCCACCGAGCTAGGCGAGCTGCCTGGGGTGGTCGCTGTAGTCCTGGGCGGCTCACGAGCCACAGGGACGCATCGCCCCGACAGTGATTGGGATCTCGGTGTCTACTATCGCGCATCTGCGCGACCGCTCAACCCCGACGAGGTTCGTGGGCTCGGCTACGAGGGTTACGTCTCCGAGCTTGGCGAGTGGGGGCCGATCGTGCACGGCGGCGCATGGCTGAGCATCGACAGCACTCCCGTCGATGTCCTGTTTCGCGATCTCGACATCGTCGAACCGTGGCTGAGGCAGGCGCAGCGCGGCCACTTCGAGGTGCTCACCCAGAACGGCCACATCGTCGGTGCCCCGACCTATCTGCCGGTAGGAGAGCTGGCGCTGTGCCAGCCGATCAGCGGCGAGGTCCCACGACCTAGCTTTCCGGACGCGCTTGCCGATGCGGCACCTAGGCGGTGGGAGGGACGAGCCGGCGTCTCGCTCGTGTTCGCCGACGGCCACGCCCGCTTGGGTGATGCCGTCTGCTGCGCGGGCATGCTCGCCGACGCCGTGCTCTGCGTGGCTCATGCACGGCTTGCGCGGGACCGCGAATGGGTCCTCAACGAGAAGCGCCTCATCATGCGCGCGGGCCTTCAAGGGGTACAGCCACTGCTTGCCCGAGCGGGCAGCACGAGCGTTGAGCTGACGGCCACCGTGGCGAGGATCAGCGAAATGCTGGGCATCGGGCCATTCACCATCAGGGAACCGTCTACGCCCGATCGGGTTTAACGCGTCGCCCTCGAGGAGAACGCTCAGGTATGGAGACGGGCTGTGTCCCCTCGCCGAGTCAGGGCCGAAACCTCCCCCGGGTGACCGCCCTGGCCCTGGCGGTCCACGGCCCGTCTCCGGGATAGGCGCCCGATCAGGCGTGGGCGAGGGCGATGATGCCGACGCCGGCGAGGAAGGCGAGCAGTAGCGCGCCGACGATCCCGCCGAACAGGAGCGCCATGAGTGCCGCGATGGCGATCCAGACGAGCGTGCCGATGATCGTGTTGCGTGACACGTGCAGCCAGCGGCGTCGCATGCTCCACGCGGACCGGCCCACCTCGACGACGAACCACAAGATCGCGATAGGGATGCCCACGAGCGTGGATGCGGCCAACACGAAGAGGATGGTGAGAAGTAGGACCTCTTCGATGCCGAAATCGATCCGCACGACTGCTCCCGCTCATCATCCGTGACGTGGACGCTCGCTTCTGAGCGTTCCACCGGGGAGCGCCCGTGGCTACGTCCTATGCCACATGGCGACCGGGTATTCCTGCGGTGGCG
>JBOGED010000435.1:0-5745 GCA_050743625.1 Egibacteraceae bacterium
GGCGTGATGCGCCCTCCGCCGGCTAGCAGGACTGGACGAAGAGGGGGATCGCCGTCCTGCGGGGTATGCCGCGCGTGCTCCCGGGGCGGAACACGCCGGCGTGAAGGCCGCTCGGGACCCGGACGAACGCGGCCGGGGTGTGGCCGGCCGAATCGAGCAGATCCGGGTTGCTGCCGCTGCGACTCGGCAGCGAAACGGCGGCGGTAGGGAGTTCTAACAGCCGGGCGGAGAGATGTGACCTCGAACGTGCCTCGCGGCCCGACTGTTGCACGACGTCGTCCGTCCCCGCCGTCAGGGTGGGTATCTCGGGGACGGCCAGATCTCGAGTGCGGAGGAGGACCACCCCGCCGGGCTTGCCGCGTGCTGCGACGGCGCGGGGCAGCAGAGCCTGCCCGGCGTCCGTCGTTGCGGCAAGCGCCATTGCGGTCCTCCTCGCACGGGATCTGTTCTCGACGCCGTTAGATGAGCAACCCCCCGAATTGGGATGTCCGGGGGCGGCCAAGACGCTAGTTCGGTCATCCCGCTGACCGAAAACTCGCGTGCGGCCATCGCGCTCTCGACGGGCGCAAACAGGCGTCCATGACCAGAAGGACAGCTGAGACATTTAGTCACAAACGGTCTACTTGTTGGTTGCGGCGGGTCGTGGCTCCGGCGCACGCGCAGTGCGCCATCTCGGCACGTGGAACAGTCCCATCGAAGAGGTTGCGCGGCGATTGCGCTGGCGGTGAGGCGGGGTGCCGCCACCGATCTCGCCGCGAGGTTTGTACGTGCACTGACCAGCGTTGACGCCTGGGAAAAGAGCGATATCACGCATAGAACGGGCCATGAGTGCGGTAGCCGCGCACCAAGCCGCGCGTCACTAGTGCCAGTCGAGGATGGCCTCGGTGACCGGAACGAAGAGCCGCGGTGCGAGGTTGTCGTCGATGGGTAACACGGCATCGGTGCGACCGCGCTGTTGCGCCAAGGGCAGGGCGGGGTCGTTGACGTCGGCGATCGACAGGGTCGGTATGCCTTGCTCGATCGCGGCCCCCGCCATGCCATGATCGCCGATCACCAGGTCACAGGCCCCGCCCAGCTCCTGGAGCATCGCCTCCATGAAGACGCTGCGATGTGTGTGGCGCAGCGACCCGCCGTCGAAGGCGCAGCCCACACCGTCCACAAATCGGATGCCGACCTCCCGGTCGTCCCAATCACGATGCACCCATGCACCGTCCCGCGGGGTCAAGACCGTACAGCCATGTGCTCGCAGGGCGCGCGCGAGGGCGCCGTAGTGCGCCAAGAGCCCCGTCGGATGTCCAGTCGCGAGCAGCACCTGGCCGCCGCCCGAGGCCACGAGCGCGGCGAGGCGCTGGCGGTGCAGCTCGACCTGCTTCAGCGTCGCGTCGGGCTCAATCCACCCTGGGTCGTCTGGGGCGCCTTTGGCGGGGTCGGCGCCGCAGACCTCGGCTACGGCCTCGAGTGCCTCCTCAGCCGTCGCCGTCCGATAGTCAGAGAGGCCGAACGTGTACTCGGGGTGGCCCTCGACGAGCTTGTGGCAGTTCGCGCGGGTGCTGCCACGGACCGTCGCGACGTCACCGGCCAGGCGGCTCGTGACGAGGTGGGCACGCAGGTCGATGGTCACGTGTGGCGGGCGAGCAGGTCGAACGCGTCGGCTTTCAGTGACTCGACGCTGCGGAGCGCCTCGGCGCGGACGGCGGCTCTGCGCTCGTCGGACATCCGCACGGGCCCGTCGAGGAACTCAGCTGGCGGCCGTTCTCCGGTGGCCTCTTCGGCCTGGAGGAGCCAGCCGGTCGGCACCTCGACAGGTACCGGGACGCCGCACAGCTCGGCGAAGTAGATCGTCCACGCGCGCGGCACGACCGTCGCGATCTGGTAGCCGCCACCGCCCAAGGCGACCCATTTTCCGCCCGCGAGCGTGTCTGCGAGCCGGCGGAGGCGAGTGCCGATCGCCGCGTAGTCGTCGGTCGCGAGCGCGAGGTGGGCGAGCGGGTCCGTCACGTGCGTGTCGCACCCCAGCTGGGTGACGAGCACGTCGGGGCCGAACGCCTCGAGCGCGCTGGGCACGACCGCGTCGAACGCCTCCAGGTACACGTCCCCGGGCGTCGCGGGCGCGAGCGGCACGTTGAGGCTCGTCCCTCGGGCGTCACCCGCCCCGACCTCGTCCGTGAACCCGGTGCCAGGGAACAGGTAACGGCCGGATTCGTGCAGGCTGATCGTGAGGACGCGCGGGTCGTCGTAGAAGAAGGCCTGGACGCCGTCGCCGTGGTGGGTGTCGACATCGACGTAGCCGACGCGGCGGGCGCCGTGAGCGAGCAGCCAGTCGATGGCGGCGACCGGGTCGTCGTAGATGCAGAACCCCGAGGCCCGATCGCGCATGGCGTGATGGAGGCCTCCGGCTGGGTTGAACGCGTACTGGACGCGGCCCTCCCAGACGGCGCGCGCGGCGGCGATCGACGCGCCGCAGACCTCCAAGGAGGCCTCGTGCATCCCCGCGAACACGGGGTTGTCACCCCAACCGAGGCCGTACGCCGGTGCGCCCTGGGGCGTGGGCCGGGCCGATAACGCCCGGACGACCTCTACATACTCGACGGAGTGGATGCGCAGGACGTCGTCGGAGCCATAGGGTTCCGGCGGCAGTGTGAGGACACCATCACGCTGGTCGAAGCCACACGCGCGGATGAGCTTGACGGTCAGCTCGACCCGGATCGGCTTCAGCGGGTGCGCGGGCCCGAAGTCGTAGCGCAGCTCGCCGTCTGACCATACGAGGGCCGCTCGATCCATCCCTGTCGGTTCCACCGCGGGCCACACTAGCGCCATTGTGCAGAGTAATGCCGGTGTGCCGGCATTACTCTGCACAGTGCAGGAAAATGCCGGACAGGGCGCCCGACCGTGGCGACCGGCCTATTCATAGCGCAGGGCCACGACTGGGTCGAGGCTGCCGGCGCGGCGGGCGGGGAACACGCCGAAGAGGATGCCGACGGTGACGCTGACGCCGAACGCGAGGCCTACGCTCCAACCGGTGACGATGGCGGGGAGGGGCGTGAGCGAATCCGCGAGTCGTGCGAGCCCGATGCCCAGCCCGATCCCGAGCACTCCTCCCACCCCACACAGCATGATCGCCTCGACCAAGAACTGCAGGGTGATGTCCCTGGTCCGGGCGCCCAGCGCCTTGCGCAAGCCGATCTCGCGGGTCCGCTCCTGAACGCTCACGAGCATGATATTGCTGACCCCGATCCCGCCGACCAGCAGGCTGATCCCGGCGATCGCCGCGAGGACGGCGGTGAGGGTCTGCAGGATCTCGCCGACCACGCCCAAGATCTGGTCCTGGGTCAAGATGCTGTAGTCCTCGGGATCGAGCCGGGTCGACAGGCTGGAGCGGATCTCTTCGGTGAGGGGAGTGATGTCCGACGCGCTCGGCGCCTTGACGAACATCGTGTCCACGCGGCGGGTGCCGAACATCCGCTGCGCCGCGGTGATGGGGATCAACACCTCACCGTCACGGTCGATGCCCAGCGATGCTCCCAGCCGCTCGCTGACCCCGACCACCCTGAACCGCTGGCCAGCGATGGAGATCAGCTCGCCGACCGACTCGCCGCCGCCGAAGAGGCCGTCGGCGGCCGATGCTCCCAGGATCGCCACCCGCCGGCCGGTCGCCACGTCGGACTCGGTGAAGAACTCTCCCTGGGCGATCGGGCGGTCCACGACCTGCTGCCAGTCCGCGGTCGTGCCGACCACCGACGCGAACGAGCCCTCCTCGCCGCCGGTGCGTACCTGCTCACCGCTCACGAGGTTGCCGCTGACCTGTGCGCGGCCCTGCAGGTCACGTTGCAGCGCCTCGACGTCCTCCAACGTGAACTTCGACTGCGTCGGCGCGGACCCGAACTCGAACTGGCCGGGAGCGACGAACAGCAGGTTCGAGCCGAGCTTCTCGATCCCGGCCGTGACCTCGTTGCGCGCCCCTTCGCCGACCGCGACGAGCAGCACGACCGACTGCACGCCGATCACCACCCCGAGTACCGTGAGGAAAGACCGTAGCCGGTTCGCGAGGATCGCCGTCATGGCGACCTTGGTGACTTCGGTGAGTTCCATTACCCCGCGTACTCCGCGTTCTACTTCGTGTTCCCACCCCGAAGTTCCCCGTCCCGGATGGTGAACTGCTTAGGGGCGAGCGCCGCCACTTCCCGGTCGTGAGTGATCACGACCAGCGCCACACCGCGCTCCTCGTTAAGGTCGCGGAGGAGCCTTATCACCTCCGCACCGTTGGCGGAGTCCAGGTTGCCTGTTGGCTCGTCCGCCAGCAACAGGCCGGGCTCGGTGACGAGCGCGCGCGCGATTGCCACGCGCTGCTGCTCCCCGCCGGACAGCTGCGCGGGGCGGTGGCCGAGCCGGTGTCCGAGGCCGACCGCCTGCAGGGCGGCCTCGGCGCGGGCGGTGCGCTCGCCGCGAGAGACGCCGCCGTACAGGAGCGGGAGCGCGACGTTTGCCACCGCGGTCGTCCGGCCGAGGAGCTGGAACTGCTGGAAGACGAACCCGATCTCGCGGTTACGTAGCCGGGCGAGCGCGGCGTCGTCCAGGTCGGAGACATCCTGCCCGTTGAACCTGATCGTGCCGGAGGTCGGCCTATCCAAGGCCCCCATCAGGTGCAGCAACGTCGACTTGCCCGAGCCGCTGGGCCCGACGATCGTGACGAACTCGCCTTGCCGCACCGCGAAGGTCACGCCACGAAGCGCGTGGACCTGGTTCCCGCCCTCACCCAGCGGGTACGAGCGGGTGACATCGATGGCTTCGACGACGGGTGGCAACCACCCCTGGATCATCGAACCGTGACCCGCTGGCCATCCATGAGTTCTTCGGCGCCAGAGACCACGATGGTGTCGCCGGGGCTCAGGTTCCCCGTCACGGCCGTGCGGTCCTCACCCATCGCGACGACCTCGACGGGTACCTCTCGCAGGACCCCGTCGCGGACCAAGAACACGGCGGTGCCAGATTCGCGGCGGACCAGCGAACGGGCCGGCACGACGAGGTTGGACTCTTGGGTCGCCGTCGTGATGTCGACGCTGCCGGTCATGCCGACGCGGGCGCCAGCGAGGTCGGGCGCGGGCTCCTGGTCGGGCGCGGGGCCGGTGATGCGGACCCGCACGGGATAGCCGACCCCGCCAGCCTCAGTGGTCGAGCCTTCGAGGGCGACACTCTCGACAATCCCGACGAAGGTGCCGGCCTCGATCGCGTCGATGGTCACCCTGACCTGTTGCCCTACCTGGATCCGCGGGATGTCCACCTCGTCGATGGTGGCCGCCATGTACCAGGCCGAGAAGTCATAGACCGTGAACAGCGTCTGGCCAGGGATGACCTGTGACCCGACGCGCAGCGGCCCACCGCCCGGCGAGGTCGAAGGTTGCGGCAGGCCCGGGATCCCGCCCAGCCCAGGTGGGAGCGCCGGCACGCCAGCCCCGCCTCCGCCAGACTGCGCGATGGACACCGTCCCGGCGAACGGGGACTCGACCGTGAGCAGCTCCTGCTGGGCCTGCGCGGCAACGAGCGCGGCGTCGGCCTGCGCTTGCGCCGGGGCCGCCAGCTGCGCGAGCACCTGGTTCAACGCGCCGGAGATCGAGTCGGTGAACGCCTCAGCGCCGCTCGCGGCGCCGATGTCCGCCGAGATGCGGAGCTCGGCACCGTCGCCGCCCCGCCTGAGGCCGGGCTCGATCGAGTCGAGGGCCGCGAGCGCGGCGCCGCCCTGCCCGGGGC
>JBOGED010000436.1:0-27644 GCA_050743625.1 Egibacteraceae bacterium
TAGGAGACGTCTCCACTCGGGGCTGGGCTACCAGACCCCACTAGAGGTCCACAACGCGTGGGTGAACCGGCAGCTCGCAGCATGAAATAACCATAAACCAGCTGTCCGGAAAACGCGGGGCAGGTCATCCCCGCCAAATCGGCAACCTCGCCGTCTCAGCGCTCATCGCCGGCTACATCCGCCGCAACACCATCATCGACACCGACTGCGCCACCGCAGCCATCGCCGACCACACCGCCGACTAACCCCCAGCATCACCCACCGTCACCCGACACGGCCCCGCCAGCGACACCAACCCTGACGGGGCCAACGCCACCAAGCAAGTCGCCCAACAAGGAGGCGGTCGCCGGACTCCAGTCGCAGAGGATGCTCGCGATACCTTGTGTCGTCGAAGAGGCCGAGCGGAGGGTCGGGATCCGTTCGCAGTACCTCGATACGGCCTTCGCGCAGCCGGTAGGGGGAGGGTGCCCGGCGTTGATCAACGCGGTGGCGCCGGTCGCCAGGTCGATGCGCATCAGCAGCTCGGTGGCGAACACTGCTCCGCCGAACTCGCTGAGCAGCGCGTGGTTGACGGTGGCCCGCTCCGTCGCTCGAGCTACCGCAAATCGCGTCTGGCTGACAGCACTCAAGCACGTCGGATGGGTTCACGATCTCCGGCATACGGCGGTGGCGCTGTGGATCCAGGCGAGAGCCAACGCGTGAGAGGTCAAGCGCCTGGACTCGCTGTACGGAGAGGGCAAACTGCCCGAATCCAGGGAGGATGAAGACCTGTCGTGAGACGCGTGTTCCTCTGCGTTGGTGGCATTGGGTTGAGCCGGGCAGGGAAGGTGTAGTTCCAGTCATCATCATGAAAGATCATGCTTGGTCATACACTATCCAGATGGCTGTGCTGTCTACGTTTGAGGAGTTGGTTGCCGAAGGCGAGTCCGTGCCGGTGGAAGGCTGGGATTTTTCTTGGTTCGAGGGCCGGGCCACCGAGGAACGTCCGTCGTGGGCTACTCTCGGATGCTCGCAGCGCGGACGGCCAACGCAACCGCTGTGCTCGATATCCAGACTGGCGGCGGCGAGGTACTCGTCGAGGTACTCGCCAGGGTCCCCCACTCGCCTGCGCTCCTGGCAGCCACCGAGTCCTGGCCGCCCAACATTGAGGTTGCCAGCCGAGCCTTGCGCCCGTTGGGAGTATCGGTGGTAGCTGTCCCCGACAACGCCGACCTGCCATTCCCTGCGGAGACCTTCGACCTGGTCATCAGCCGACACCCGACTGTGGCGCTGTGGGAAGAGATCGCTCGTGTCCTACAGCCCGGTGCAACGTATTTTTCGCAGCAGGTCGGTGCCGGATCGGTTCGAGAGCTCACAGACGCCATGGTGGGACCGCAGCCGGTGAGCCAGGAGCGGAGTCCGGCGCGAGCGGTTGCCGCTGGCTGGTCTGGTCGTGGTTGATCTGCGTCATGAGGCTCTGCGCACCGTGTTCGATGACATCGGCGCGGTCGTGCACTTCCTGCGGAAGGTCATTTGGATCGTCCCAGGCTTCACGGTCGACCATTATCGCGACCAGCTCGCTGCTCCACGAGCGCATCCAAGCCGAAGGGCCTTTCGTCGCCTATGCCCAGCGATTCCTGATCGAGGCACGGAAGCCGGGCTGACCGTCTCGGAGACCGGACGCTCTTCTCGCTGTCGGCATCTCGCCGCTGATCGCCTCGCACGTGTCCATCCCGCGGAACAGCGATTGGGCTAGACGGGCGACCATATCGGTATCCGCGCAAGCGCGACGACAAGGCATCCATGACCCCGATTGGATGCCCCGCCTCACCAGCGCCGCCTCTTGACGGCCAATAACGCTTCAGGCCGCCGCGCTCACCCTCCCTACGACGTGTACGAACTACCTGCTGATTCGTCGTGGGCGATAGAGGATTTGAACCTCTGACCTCTTCCGTGTCAAGGGGAACAGGCATGCCTCGCCGAGCTGCGAGAAAACCGCGAGGCTGCCGCTGACCTGCGGAATGACATCGCTGATAGTCGCGGTCCGTTGCGGGTGTTTTCGGGTCGCGCGTGTCCTGTGCGTGTCCTCATCATGTAGACCCTCGCGGGCGCAGCCGTTCGCGCCGAGCGACCCCCGCGGGTGCGGCGCGCGGGCCGAGGACGGCGGCTTGCCGCCGCCCGCAGGTCCGCCCTTTCGTCTTCGGCCCAAGCGCCCGAACCGAGCGGGAGTCGTGCCGGCGAAGCCCGGCGGTGGCGTAGCCGCCGCCCTTGAAATCGTAGAGAAAGCCCTCACCAGGTCGGAGGTTGAGAAGTACATCCGCCAGGCCGATGAGCGCATCGCGGCGGCGAATGCTCGCCACGAGCGCGGGGTACTGCACGATTGCGTACGGCACGGGAGCGAGAAGCGGTGGCACGAACTGAGGACGAGCGTCCGTTCAAGGAGGCTCGGCGCCGGGTAGAGGAGTCGTAATAGCTACTGGTCGCTGCGGGCTGGTGCGCCTTGAATCTTGATTATCCACAGTGACGCGTGATATTCCTCGACAGATCTTCTAAGATCTGGAATCCTTGGTCCATGCATGGGATGGCATGGAAGCATTGGTTCTGGAGAGTGGACCCAATCACCTCACGCGCCGCCGGCTGGCTAGTGGGCCGACCGGCTCCCTGTCCCGTAGGCTCTGATGCGGAGAATCGGGAGCGTGAAGACGAGGGCTGGATGGCCGAGAAGAACCTGCTGTTCTACGGCGACAACCTGCAGGTGCTGCGCGAGGAGATCACCAGCGAGTCGGTGGATCTCGTGTATCTCGATCCACCCTTCAACTCCAACCGCTCGTATAACGTCCTGTTCACCTCGAAATCCGGCGAGGAAGCCCATGCCCAGATCGAGGCCTTCGACGACACCTGGATGTGGTCCCAGGAGGCGGAGGCCGAGTACAGGGAGATGCTGAGCGGTCGGGTGCCGGCCAAGGTTGCCGACGCCATCATCGCTCTGCGCGGCCTGCTTGGCGAGAATGACGTGCTGGCCTACCTCGTTATGATGACGCCACGACTCGTCGAGCTCCACCGGGTCCTAAAGCCGACCGGCAGCTTATACTTGCACTGCGATCCCACAGCTAGTCACTATCTCAAACTTATGCTGGACGCGGTGTTCGGACCAACCAGCTTTGTGAACGAGATTACATGGAAACGCAGTAGCGCTCACAGCGATGCAAAACAGGGCTCTAAGCACTACGGTCGCATCTCAGACACGATCCTGTTTTACTCCAAATCAAACCAGCGAGTCTGGAATCAGCTTTACGGACCATACGACCAAGAATACATAAATCGTGACTATCGGCGGGTAGATGAGTACGGGCGGCGATATCGCATCAGTGACCTCTCCGGACCAGGCGGTGCAGCTAAAGGAAACCCGTGCTATGAATTCTTGGGCGTAACGCGACACTGGCGCTACGGCAAAGAAAGGATGGAGCAGCTGCTAGCTGAGGGACGCATTGTGCAGACAAAACCGGGGGCCGTCCCGCAGTACAAGCGATACTTAGATGAGATGCCAGGCATCCCACTCCAAAACGTTTGGACCGACGTGCCAGTCATCAATAATCGCTCACGGGAGAAACTGCATTACCCTACGCAGAAGCCCGAGGCGTTACTTGAGCGCCTTATCAGCGTATCCAGTAACGAGGGTGATCTTATCCTGGACCCGTTCTGCGGTTGCGGGACGACGGTAGCCGTCGCTCAGCGCCTGCGACGCCGCTGGATTGGCGTCGATATCACGTACTTAGCGGTCGACCTCATCACTAAGCGGCTGATCAACAGGTACGGTGAGGAAGTAGCGGATACTTTCGACGTGCGTGGCATCCCCAGAGACCTGGAGGGAGCCCGCGCCCTCTTCAAGGAGAACTCGTTCGACTTTGAGCGCTGGGCCGTATCATTGGTGGGCGGCGAGCCCAATGAGAAGCAGGTTGGGGACAAGGGTATTGACGGCACGATCCGCTTCCATATTGACAGCAAAATAATAGGCCGAGTTCTCGTGAGTGTGAAGGGTGGCCGCAAGCTGAATCCCGGGATGGTGCGTGATCTCATCGGTACGGTGAACTCGCGGCGGGCTGAAATGGGACTACTCATCACCCTGGAGCCCCCGACACGGGGTATGCTGGAGGAGGTGCGGCGCTCGGGGCACTACGAGTATCCGCTGACGCAGCGGTCGTTCCCGAGGATCCAATTGATTACTATTTCCGAATTACTGGCAGGAATACAGCTGGCAATGCCGGCGTCCATATTGCCCTACGTCCGCGCGAGAAGAGCGCCGGTAGGCGAACAGGGGAAGCTTAAGCTCTAACCCCCATCCCTTAGGGAGGGTATCGGGCGGTCAAACCTTTCACTTTACAACGCAGAATTGCCGTGTGGGATTTGGCCCCCGCACGGGGGTTCTCGTATCATCAGGCCACTATGCCTCGATCTGCCTCACTACCCCTGGCTGAACGCCGGGTTCACTTCTTCCGGGCTGTCGTCACCTCAATGAATGGTGGCACGCCCGTGTGTCTCGACATCGCTCCGACACTCCGGCATGTGGACGCGCTGGCGTACGTCAACGAGCAGCGCTACTGGGTGCAGAACGATGGAAACGTCCTATGTGCCGAAATTGATCAGTTTCAAGGTTGTGAACGTATGCGTCTGGCTACGGTACGCCGTACGGGCCTGCCGATGATCGAGGAGTTGGGCAATCTGAGGGGGCTGGCCCTCGCTGACACGGCTGGCTTGTTCGAGCCGATCCACGTCTGCTTCTTCCCGAACAACCTGGTGGGTGTGGTCTACAACTTCTACGGACCTCGCCCTTCGCGCATCAGCGCCTACCTGCGCCGCGTGGCTCCTGGCGTGTGTCCATCATTCGAGCTCGAGCCTCTCATTCGTCGCGATGTGCTGGACCAGCTGCGTCGTCTGCAGTGGCTGAAAGTGATGGAGCTGCAGGCTCGCACTTCATACGCCGAGCAGCTAGCGCTGGCGGACCGCGACCTCGGATCGGCATTCGAAGCGGCAGGCCGATTCGGTGAGTCGGAAGTAGTCCAGCTGATTCTGCGCCCCGAACCCCACCAGCGCCGACGGCTACACGCCCGCGTGCGTCAGGCGGTCATGGAGCTGGCACAGCGAGGGGACCTGAGGGAGAACGCCTTGAAGTTCGTGGTCGAGGGATATGACGAGGAGACCGAGCGCATCGAAGCGATCGACATCCTCAAAGGCCACCTAGTGTCGGTGAAGAAGATCGTCTGTTTGGACGGACGCACACGGGCACTGGACGACAGCGCGGCCTACCGGGCCATCGATGAGGCGTACAACGAGATGCGCGCGGATCTGGAGATGGCTGCATCGGTCGTTGTCGCATAGTCATGACCGAGGTCAGGGAGCCGCACTGGCTGAAAGCCTGGTACCGGCGCCACTTCTTGGGCGTCGAAACCCTCGTAGTGGTCCTCGTAACGATCGCGCTGACGGTGTGGCTGATGAGATACAACGGCTACATCGACCTTGGCCCGTTACTTGAAGATCGCCGCAATTCGCTTTACACGGTCCTCGTGGGTGTTCACGTCTCCTTGCTCGGGTTCGTGCTAGCCATAACGGCGATTGTCCAAGGCCAGGTGACCTCCGAACGCTTCGCGCTGGTGAGGAATAGCCGCCACTATCCGACCTTGTGGCTGACGTTCACATCCGTCGTGCGGGCCTTCGGCTTCGCGACCCTGGCTGCAATTCTGGCGCTTCTCTTTGACCGCGAGCCGCCTGATAACAACACGTTAACAATGCTGGCTGTGGTTTGGACGACGCTACTCAGTGTCTTCCGTCTGGCGCGAACGGTGTGGGTGCTAGAGCGGATTATTGAGGTTGGTGCAAAACGTGAATGAAGGAAGCTTGTCTAGTGGCAACTGGCATTATTGCGTGAGTCAAAGTCATGCAACAGCTCAAGCAGGGTTCATTCCAGCATTCGCGAATGATCGTTTCGCGGTTGATTGATGGGACTTGACAAGTCGGCGCGGGTGAAGATTCGGTGAGGGTGAGGATGTAGATACTCTCATAGCATCGAAGCTACTGAATCCGCAGATTCTTGAATCGCGGAGATGATCAGAATCGCCTCAAGGCTAGCTTAGCGTTAACTAACTGCCTGGGCAGCCAGTATGGACGTCGACAGGCGTTTCACAAATATGGTACG
This sequence comes from Egibacteraceae bacterium, assembly GCA_050743625.1. Lineage (GTDB taxonomy): Bacteria > Actinomycetota > Nitriliruptoria > Euzebyales > Egibacteraceae > JBOGED01. Next base: position 6,170 of record JBOGED010000436.1, read on the forward strand.
AATAGGCGTAGCTAGCCGATTGGCAAGGTTCTTTTAGGCTTGCCGGGACTTGTCCTGTGGGCTTCTTCCCATGCGCATAACAGTTGAGCGGCCGTCTTGGCGGCGCCTGCTTTTACGAGAGTTCTGACGGTCTGAAAGAGCATCGCATATACCACCATCCATCGGCCGCGCTGACGCTAGCATTAGCATCCGCTCAAGGTCGTCCTCACTGGGGTTGGAGGCATGGGCTTCCTCCATGGACCGGACATTGTGTTATGCGGCCAGGTCTGATCCTATCTGCTCGGCACCGTAGTGTTGTTCCACTCGGACCGGGGCGAGGTAGCCGAGCATGGAATGGAGCCGCCGATGGTTGTAGTAGGTGATCCAACGGAAAACCGCCGCGCGGGGCCTGAGCGCGAGTGGCGTAGCGCGCGCGGTCACACGGCTCTACTTTCAACTTCGCGAAAAGCTTTCGGCGACCGCATTGTCCAGGCACGATCCTGCGTGTCCCATCGATCTACGGACTCCCAGCTTGTCGCAGGTACGCGCGAGATAGTTCGGGGTGTATTGGCTGCCCCTATTGGAATGAAAGGCCGTCTCGTCCATCCGCGATCGGCCACGCGTGGCCACGGCGGCCTGCGGCGCGTCGATGACCGGATCGGCGCACATGTGGTCATTCATCGGCCAGTCCAGCAGCCGCCGGCACGCAAGTCGAGGGTGGCCCGATACAGCCAGCCCTCGTCGGTCGGGATGGAGGTGATATCCCGCACCAGGTGAGATCTGGTGGTCGGGGTCGAACAGCTGACCGACTAGATCCGGCGCTGTCGGCACGGCGGCGTCTTGCTCGGTGGCTGCGCCGCCGCCGCGGTGGGTGTCCGACGATGTCAGCCTCGCGCATGAGTGTTCGACCCGTTTGTGCGTGCCCCTCGGGCCGTTGCGGACCAGCTGCCGAGTGATGCGCGGGCTGCAGTATGTGCCGTCGGAGTGAATAGAGGCGGATCTCAGCCAGCAGGGCCTGTTCCTCCTGGTCACGTTGTGATGGTGCACGGCGGTGTTGTGACGCCAGGCGTAGTAGGGCGGGGTCGACACTCCGACCGCGGCGCAGGCGAGGGCTACCGGGAAGTCTTGGGCCTTCTGGTGTCGACGCAGCGGTAGCGGGTCACGGTGTCGACGTCTCTTTGACCCAGAAGGCCAATCATCGTTTGAGAAGACCGCGCAGCTGGCCGCGCGGCCCCCGGAAACCCGAAGACTGCGAGGCACCTGGCCTTCCAGTCCTTGCAAGTTATGGGCGGAGTCTGGCTGCAGCACGCGAGTGCCCGTCCTCGTCTTCGCTACCCACGTCTCCTCGGCTGAGCGTTGCCCGCGAGCGGTCGTGCTGTGTGGTTGGAGGTTGGTCGGATATGCTCGCGCCGATAGAGATAGGCACGAGGTGACGAGGGGATGGGATCGTGATGGGGGTGGATCGGGGGAGTGATCGGCCGGTGTATAAGCAGGTGGCGGATGGGTTGCGGGGGGCGATTCGGGGTGGGGAGTTGGCGGATGGGGCGGTGTTGGCGTCGGAGACGGAGTTGATGGAGCGGTATGGGGTGTCGCGGAACAGCGTGAGGAATGCGGTGGCGTTGTTGCGGGTGGAGGGGTTAGTGGTGACCGAGCATGGGCGCGGGACGTTCGTGCGGGCGCAGCGGCCGTTGCGTCGGCTGAGTTCGTCGCGGTACGCGAAGGCGAGATGGGAGGCGGCCGAGCAGGGGGCGCAGGCGGATCAGCAGCTCTTGAAGGTCGAGGTCGTGGATGCGCCGGAGGAGGTTGCTGAGCGGTTGGGGCTCGAGGTGGGCGAGCGGGTGGTGGTGCGCCGGCATCTGTTGTCGTTGGGTGGGGAGCCGGTGCAGCTGGCCGACAGCTCCTTCCCGCTGGACGTCGCGAAGGGCACGGCCATCGAGGAATTCGAGAGACTGGAGGGCGGGGTGCATGCGCTGCTGGAGCAGGACCTCGGGTATGAGTTGGAGCGGTTCGTGGAGGAGTTGACGTTTCGCATGCCGACGCCGGAGGAGGCGCGGCAGCTTCGGATGGGGGCGGGGGTGCCGGTAGTGCGGCTGCTGCGCACGCTGTACGACACGACGGGGCGGGCGTTGGAAGTCAGCGATTTCGTGCTGGCCGGAGACCGGCACGTGCTTGTGTACGAGGTGCCGGCGGGCTGACCTATTGGCGTAGGGAGGGCCAGCGTACGGTGATGACGACGGAGTCTTCCTCGGCTCGCCACGAGTGGTCGATGTCGGATCCCCAGATGGCGTAGTCGCCTTCGTGTTGCAGCACGACGGTCCCGACGGACAGCTCCAGGCGGAACCGGCCCTTGACGAGCAACAGGATGGTCGTGCGTTGCTCGTCGGTGTGCCAGCCGTCGCGTCCCTCGCCTTTGGGATGGATGCCCCACTTGATCTCGACGGCGTCGCAGGCCCGTACGCCGTGCGTGCCATCGAGGAAGTGCCCGATGAGCCAGCCACGCTGATTCCCACCGTCGATGGCTGCGTTGCCCACGTGCCAGTTGTCCGCGATCACAGCTCCACGTCGATCGTTGGGACGGCAACCCGCGATCCGGTGTCGAGTTGGCCGAGCCGTCGGAGCCCTTCGAGGAACGCGAACAGGCCCTCGTTGCTCCATCTTGGGTCAGCGGTGAGGGCTTGGAGGCCGGCGGTGTCGCGGGAGGAGTAGCTGCGGATCCGCGCGATTTCCCAGTTGGCCTGGACGTGTCCGCCGTAGCGCGCCCACCATTCCTCGTCGTCGATCACGATCAGGCAAGGGAACTCGTAGTTGCCGGTGAGCATGTTGATCCCGAAGCCGAGGCATTCGATGCGATAGGCGTCGGTTCCTCGGCGTTCGAGGAGCCAGCGCATCGGCTCGGAGAGCCGGTCGGGATGGAAGGGGTCGGCCCGTCGGTACGAGTTCTCGCTGAGGTACTCCAGGTCATGCCGGCCGAGCAGCTCCTCCTCGAGCTCGCGTTCCAGCGAGGCCGACAACGAAGCCTCCTCGGCCAGCTCGACGGTGGGCTCGTGGAAGGCCTTAGGGACCACGGCAAGCTTGCCCGTGACGTTGAGGACTCGCGCGGAGCGTTCCTGGATCAGCAGCACGAAGTCTGGTTGACGCTGGCTGCGACGTGTACCGCCGCGGGCGACGGCGAGGAGCGCGACGGGGCCGCCCACGCACAGCCGGTCGCTCAAGCCCAGGGCCGACGTCAGGGTGGGGAGGTAGGCGTCCCGCAACGGCAGAGGTGGGTCGATGTCCTCGAGCAGCTGAGGCCCGGCCGTCGCGAGTCGGTTGACCAGCTCGGTTTCGAGCAGGTCCATGGTGAGGGCGTAGCTGGCGAAGTCTGCTCGGGCGACGGTCGCGTCTAGCCAGTGGCGTGCGATATCGATGTCCAGCAGCCGGTAGAGCGGGTTGTTGACGAAGACCGTGTGTGAGATCTCGACGTCGGCCAATCGGAGCAGCGCCGCCTCGAGGGCGTCTCCCTCCAGCGGACGTGCCATGGGGTCGGGGGCGGCGGTGAGCCGGAATCGCTCCTGGTCGCTGGCCAACCTGACCGCCGCGTCCAACCAGGCCGGCTGGACCAGGATGCTCAGGCTGAGCGGGACATCGCCGACGCGAGCACGGTAGAAGGCTGCGCCGACATCGGCTGGGCAAGGGTCGCGGTAGTAGGTGGCCAGCGCCTGGGCGAGCTGGGCTCTGGTGACTTGGCCGCGCCGGTGAGCTTGCTCGTAGCGGATTGCGGGGGCCGCAGCTTCGAGTTTCTCGATACGGGCGGCGACTGCCTCGTAGGTCTCCTGGAAGCTGAGTTCGGAGCGGTGGGCAACCCAGGCCATGAACTCGAGCGTCCCGAGTTCACGGGCTGGTGGCCGTGGGGCGCTGGCCAGCAGCGAGGCGGCCCTGCCGGATTGGCGGCTGCTTGCGTTCGCGCGCTCTTCCCGCGTCGCGGTGTTCCATGCTGACCAAAGCGTCCACAGGGACTGACCGAACTCGGCTGCGACCTTCTGGGCGAACTGGGCACTTGGCTCGAGCGCGCCGTTGCGCACCTTATTGACGGTAGTGCGGTCGAAGCCGATGCGCTTCCCGAACCTCTCGTCCGACAGCCCGGCTGCTCGCATGCTGCAAGCAAGCTGGCTGCGGAACTCGGCGAGTAGCTCGGCCGAGCCTCGAGGCTGGTGTATCGGTGTGTCGCTCATTGTCTACCGCTCAGCCCGACCGTGAGTGACCGTGAGCAAGACGTGATCACGTAGACGTCCAAGGCTTTGACCAGTTTCCTGTACCTCAAAGGACTCGCGAGCCGTCGGCGGTCTGATGCGGGATCCATAACACAAACTTTCGAATGATAGACATCGCGCTTGGAGGGTGTCATGGAGCCTCTGGTCGTCAGCTCGCGGCAGATCAGCGAGGAGGACCATCAGCTGCTCCTGATCACGGGCGCGCGTCTGGTCCAGTGGGCAGATGACCTGGCCCACCACGCGGGCGACCGCTTCCAGCCAGGGCGCATTCGGTGGAACCGCACCCTAGCCGATGACCCTGCCGAGACCGTCCGCGCCCTGGCGGCGCTGCTGGCGGAGACCGCACAGGAGCTCGGCTACCTCCGTCAGACGCTGGAGGGCGTGCGGGAACGGGCGGAACCCGCAGCCGAGCTGGTAGGCCGATCAGGGTAGAGGCGGCGAGATGCACAACGGAGCCGGAGCAAGGCCTCGTGTAGCGAGGCGCTGCCGGGCCGACTCGTTGGAGTGAGCTGTTGGTCCTGGCGGCGAAGTCTGTCCCATCTCATTGGTATGTACCTTTGAGATAGTCGCGCCGGGGTTGAGAGCATTCGTTGCAGTCGGTGAGAGGCGGAGGTTGGTGTGGCGGCTGGTGTCCCGATCCATGGCAAGGTCCTGGCCGAGTTGCGGCACCTCAGGGGGTTGACGCAGGAGGATGTCGAGTTTGCTTGCCAGCATCGCGAGGGCGTCAAGGTGGCCCGTGAGGAGATGTCGGCCTACGAGCGGGGAGTTGCCTGCCCGACGCTGGTGAAGCTGCACGCGATCGTCAGCGTGCTGGCTGTCGAGGTGGGGTCGGCGGAATGGCGGGCGCTGATCCACACGCCGACGTTGGACGGGCTGCTGGACACGCGTCGCTCTGGGTGATCCTGCGCTGATCTGACCAGGTCCGTGAGCCCTCTGTGTGGCTTCTGTATGGCTCGTGGAGCACTGAGCCGGTGGTGTGGAGGATCCGGGGTAGGTCTCGGTCCGGCGTGCTGAGCGCCGTCGGACCGGGACGCCACTCCTGCCCCCGGAGGATTCATAGTCGTGTCCGCTCATTCACGTGCTCGACGCGATTGGCGGGATCGCGCCTCCTGCCTGGACGAGGATCCGGAGCTCTTCTTCCCGATCGGGACGACCGGCCCGGCGGTCGAGCAGATCGATCAGGCGAAGGCGGTATGCGCCCGCTGCGAGGTGCGCGGCGAGTGCCTCGAGTGGGCATTACAGACGCGGCAGGACGCGGGAGTGTGGGGCGGCATGACGGAGGACGAGCGACGCGCGTTCCGACGGAGCCGACAACGCAAGAGGCGGGGTGCGGGCTGAGGCGGGACGGGAAATCCCGGTGGAGATTGACCGCACAAGCGACCGGCCCGTGTACAAGCAGGTCGCGGACGCGCTCCGTGGGGCGATCCGCAGCGGCGAGCTGAGGGATGGGGAGCGGTTGCCGTCCGAGACGGAGTTGACGGCGCGGTATGGCGTCTCTCGCAACAGTGTCCGGACCGCGATAGGCCTTCTGCGCCTCGAGGGATTGGTCGCCACTGAGCATGGGCGCGGGTCGTTCGTCCGGGTGCGCCGCCTGTTACGGCGGCTCAGCTCATCGTCGTACCCGACGGTGTGTCAGACAGGGAGTGCAGATGCGGATGAGCAACTTCTCCGCATCGAGGTCGTGCGCCCGCCGGACGAGGTGGCAGACCGACTCGGATTGCCAGCGAGACAACACGCGGTTGTGCGCCGGCACGTGCTCATGCTGGGCGGGGAGCCGGTGGCATTCGCGGATCGTTACGTACCGCTCAACTCGGTGGAGCCGACACGGCCGGAGCGTCGTGTGGACGAAGTGACGTTGCGGATGCCCAGCCCGGAGGAGATGCGGCGGCTCAGGATGAGCGAGGGCGTACCGGTTGTGCGGGTGCTGCGCACACATTACGACTGCAGTGGGGCCGCGGTGCAGGTCAGTGACCTGTTGTTAGTGGGGGACCGGCATGTGCTCGTGTACGAGATGCCAGCACATTGACTCATTGGCATGAGAAGTTGACGAACGCCGTCGACGCGACTAGCTTATTGGTACGAGGGTATGTCACATCTATCGGGGGGAGCTGCTGTGAAGCTGAAGATCGACACGTCCGACCTGACGTTCCTGCTCGTGACTGCGCCGATGCCAGTGCGGGACTTCGACACCGGGCAGGCGAAGCGGGAAGACGGGGTGCCGCTGTTCTCCGTGCGTCTGGTCGCGATGGGTACGGGCGAGGCCGAGATCATCAACGTCAAGGTTCCCGGCGAGCCGGTGGGGCTGGTGCCTGGACAACAGGTCGTGCTCGTCGAGTTGACCGCGCAGCCGTGGAGCATTGGTGACAAGTCTGGGGTGGCGTTCCGCGCCTTGGGCATCGACTCCGCCGCCGTGCGTGTGCGTAGCGGCGCGAGGGTTGAGGAAGCCCGATGAGGCTGATCGAACGTGCTCCGGCGACGCCGCGCAGGCCAGGGACCCACCCGTGGGACTGGCCTGCGCGCCGGCCACCGGCGGCCCGTCTGGCCGGGATTCTGGTCGGAACGGGTTGGCGGTGGTGTATCGAGATCGGTGCCGTCCTGGTGATGGTGACGATGTGGAGCTGCCTCGCTGCCGTCACTAGCCGCCCGGTCGCGACCATCCTCGTCGTCATCCTGCTCGCGGCCACGCTCGTCTCGAAGCAAGCGCGTGCGCGGCTGGGGTGGGTCGAGCGGCGGGCCAGGCTGTGCCGCCGGTGGAGACAGGCGTGCCGGCATGCCGGTCTGGAGACCTTCAACGAGCGGACTCCCCGGATTATCCGCATCGCCCGTGCACCAGTCGGGGAAGTGTTAGCCGTGCGTCTCCCCGCGGGGCAGTGCGTCACCGAGTTGGACGCCCGCGCCGAGGTGCTGGCCGCGGCGCTGCAGGTGCGCGAGGTGCAAGTCGTCCGGAACCCTGACAACGCCCGGTACGCCGAAGTGTCCCTGGTCCGTCGTGATGCGCTGGCCGGCACGGTGCGCCTGGCCTGGCCCCACCTGAACGCCGAGTCGCTGTCGCTGTGGGAGCCGATCCCCGTCGGCGTGGACGAGCACGCCCGCACCATCGTGATCAGCCTGGTGGAGCGCAACCTGCTGCTCGGCGGGGAGCCCGGGGCCGGTAAATCGGTCGCCCAATCGCTGCTGATCGCCACCGCCGCCCTGGATCCCGATGTGGATCTGTGGCTACTGGACGGCAAACGCGTCGAGCTGGCCGTCTGGCGTGACTGCGCCCGCGCGTTCGTCGGCCCCGACATCAACGAGGCCATCGACGTGCTCCGCCAGCTGCAAACCGAGATGGAACAACGCTACGAGTTGCTCCTCGACCAGCGCCGACGAAAGGTCGAGCACGGCGACGGGATGCGCCTGCACCTGGTCGGCTGTGACGAGCTGGCGTTCTACACCTCCGGCGGAGAGCGCAAAGCCCGCGAAGAGTTCAACAACCTTTCCACCGACCTGATCCGGCGAGGCCGAGCGGCGGGGATCATCTGGATCGGCGCGACCCAGAAACCCTCCAGCGACGTCGTCCCCACCTCGCTGCGAGACCTCGTCGGCTACAGATGGGCGTTGCGTTGCTCCACTCGCGGCGCCTCCGACACCATCCTCGGCGCCGGTATGGCCACCGCAGGATTCACCGCCTCGGACATCGCCGGGGATCAACGCGGCGTCGGCCTACTCATCGCCGAAGGCGAGCTGCCCATCCGGCTGCGCTCCTACTACCTGTCCGACGCCGACCTCGACACCCTCGCCGGCCGCGCCCGAGCGCTCCGCGGGGATGGGGCTGCGGTCATCGATCTCGAAGCCAAGCGGAAGGGAGCCTGACCATGCAACCGCTGCGCTGGGAACTCCGCGCGCTGTCCGATCCGCGCTACCTCGACACGGCCATCGCGCGGCTGGGCTGGACTCTGGAAGCCCTCCGCGATGCCGAGGTTGAGACCGCGCGGGCGTTGGTCGCCGGGCTACAGGGCGAGTGGGAGCACCTGCGCGAGCGCTACGCCTGGCGGGTCCGATGCAAGGGGGCGGGGTCATGACCAGCGTGATCGACATGGGCTCGGCGCTGGCGCAGATCCTGGCGCGTGGGGAAGACGCGGCGGCAATCCAAGACCAGGCACGCCAGGTCGGCGGCTGTGAGCAGCCGATCCGCCTCCGCGGCCGCATCGACACCCTCGACCGGCAAACCGGGGAGCTGAGCCTGCTGTGGTCCAGTGAGGCCATGCCCGATGGCGTTGTGCACACCCGGTGCAACAACCGGCGGGCATCGCGATGCGAACCCTGCTCACGGCTCTACCAGGGCGACGCCTGGCAGCTGATCGTCGCTGGACTGACCGGTGGAAAAGGCGTACCCGACACCATCAGGGAGCATCCGAAGCTGTTCGTAACGCTGACCGCGCCCAGCTTCGGCCCCGTCCACACCAGAGCCACGGACAGCAACGGAAAGGTGGCCCCGTGCCGGGCCCGCCGCAACGAAGCCGGCGAGATATGCGAGCACGGGCGGCCCGTGACCTGCACCAGCCGGCACGGGGAGGACGATCCCGAACTCGGACGTCCGCTGTGCGTCGACTGCTGGGACTACGCCGGCGCGGTCCTATGGAATGCCCACGCTTCCGAGCTGTGGCGGCGCACCCGCATCCGCGTCTACCGGGAGCTGGCCGCCCTGGTCGGTATCTCCGAACGGGCGCTCAAGCGGCAGGTGTCGGTGCAGTACGTCAAGGTCGCCGAGTACCAGAAACGTGGGCTCGTGCACTTTCACCTGCTCATCCGGCTCGACGCCTCCCGGTCTCAGCGCGAGGAACCGTGCGAGCCACCTCCAGAGCACTACACCGCCGAGCTGCTCGCCCAAGCGGTCCGCAACGCCGTCACGCACGTCGAGGTCCCCTACCCCGACCACCTCTTCCTGAGCGCGGGTCAAGGGCCGCAGGCTTTCCCGCAGGGAAAGTGGCGTCAGCCACCCTTGACGCGCGCCGACCCCACCACACTGGGAACTGGGGATCCGGGTACCGGAGCCCTTACCCAGCAAGCTCGTCGTCTCCCCGATGTCAGCCTGACCGCCGAAGTGGCGTGCGCCCGCTGGGGCTGCCGGCTCGACGTGCGCGAGGTGCAGGCCGAAGAGCGTCACAAGATCGCCGGCTACCTCGCGAAGTACGCCACGAAGCACACCGAGTGCGTGGGTGGCCTGGACCGGCCCGTCAAGGTCCAAGACCTCGATGTACTCCCCGTGTCCGAGCACGTGCGGCGACTCGTGCTCGTGGCGTGGCGGCTGGCGCTGCGCGACTCGACGCTGCGGACGGACCGGTGGGCGCACCAGTTCGGCTACGGCGGCCATTTCTTGACCAAGTCCCGGCACTACTCGACCACGTTCACCGCGCTCCGCATCGCCCGCGCCCAATGGGCGGCATCCCAGCGCCCTCCGAGCCGCGAGGTCGAGGGGGAGGTGCTGGTGAAACGCTGGGAGGTCGCCGGGTTTGGATGGCGGATGTCCGGCGACGCGCTGCTCGCCCGGACGGTCCGAGAGCAAGCACGGGCACAACGCGAGGCTGCCCGTGAGGCGCGCGCCGAGCTGAACGAAGTCCTGGCACTCGCTGGATAACAACAAAAGGGGGGACCAACATGGCAGCGACGGATGAGCTGTTGACGGTGAAGCAGCTCGCGACCTTTCTACAGGTGCCGGTGTCGACCGTGTACGCATGGCGACATAGCGGAGACGGTCCGCGGGGTATCCGCGTCAGTGGCCGGCATGTGCGCTATCGCCGCTCGGACGTGGAGGCGTTCCTCGAGGAGCGCGCCGATCGTGAGCGGGTGCCATAGCCGTGGCGTCGATCCGCAAGCAGCCGAACGCGCGGTGGAAGGTGACCTACTGGACACCGGACGGCCTGGCGCAGCGCTCGAAGACGTTCGATCGGAAGGTGGATGCCGAGCGGTTCGCCGCAAAGGTCGAGACCACCAAGGCCGATGGAGACTGGGTGGATCCCCGGCGTAGCCGGATCACGCTGGGGAGTGGGTCGAGCAGTGGTGGCCGATGCTCGTGCACCTGTCGGCGTCCACACGCGCGACCCGGCGGGCGATCCTCGATCGTCACGTCCTCCCGAGGTTCGGCCGTGTCCAGCTCGGCCGGATGACGCATACGTTGGTAGCGGCGTGGGTCGCGGACCTGCACGCGTCCGGCCTGGCGCCCGCCACGGTCGAGAAGTGCCACCAGGTACTCTCGCGTGTGCTGCAAGGGGCGGTCGACGCGGAGGTCCTGTCACGCAACGTCGCGGTCAAGGTCATCCGGCCCCGCGTCCACCAGCAGGAGATGCGATTCCTCAACTCCGCACAGATCGCGGACCTGGCGGCCGCGCACCCTGAGCGGTACCGGACGCTGGTATTCACGGCGGCATACGGCGGCTTCCGGTTCGGGGAGGTGGCCGGGCTGCGCCGCCGCCGGATCGATCCGAACGGGAGAGTCCGCGTCGAGGAGACCTGTGTCGAGGTCGCGGGCAACCTGCATTGGGGAGCGCCGAAGACCGACGCGGGTCGCCGGACGGTGGTGCTGCCGAGCTTCGTCACGGCGATGCTGTGTGAACATCAGACGCAGTGGTCACAGCCAGGACCGGACGGGCTCGTGTTCACGGGCTTGGACGGTGGTGCGCTGCGCCGCTCGAACTACCGGAACCGCATCTGGCTGCCAGCGCTGAAGCGGGCCGGTCTGGAGGGGGTGCGGTTCCACGATCTCCGGCACACGGCGGTTGCGCTATGGATCCGGGCTGGGGCGAACGTGCTGGAGGTGAAGCGCTGGGCCGGCCACACACGCTCGACGTTTACGCTCGACCGCTACGGGCACCTGTTCCCGGATGCGGATGAAGGGCTCGCGGCGCGTCTCAACTCGTTGTACGGAGAGGACGGCGGCTCACCGTCGTGAGGCGCGCGTGTCCTCCGTGTGTCCTACGACCGCGAAACGTCGCAATGCAAGGAAACGTTTCCGCTGGTCAAACGCGGTGGGCGATAGAGGATTTGAACCTCTGACCTCTTCCGTGTCAAGGAAGCGCTCTCCCCCTGAGCTAATCGCCCTCAAGGCGTGGCAGTGAGAGGATAGCGGACGATGCTTCGGATCGCCACGTGGCGGGTACCGGACGGGAACGAGGAGAAAGGTGTGCTGATGCGGCAGAGGTATCTGGGTCGGACGGGGATGGTCGTGAGCGAGGTGTGTCTCGGGACGATGACGTTTGGGAACGGGGCGGACCCAGAGGGTGCGCGAGCGATCGTCGAGCGGTTTCGTGAGGCGGGTGGGACGTTCTTCGATACGGCCGACGTGTACACCGGCGGGCGTAGCGAGGAGATCCTTGGGGATATCCTGCGTAAAGACCGTGATCAGGTGGTGATTGCGACCAAAGCGTTCGCCAGGGTGGGGGAGGGCCCGAACGACGTGTCGTCGAGCCGGCGCCACTTGGTCAAGGCTGTGGATGCGAGCCTCCGGCGTTTGGGGACCGACTGGATCGATCTGTACCAAGTCCACCGCTGGGACGCCACGACGCCGTTGGACGAGACGCTGGCGGCGTTGGACGACCTGATCCGGGCGGGCAAGGTGCTTTATGTCGGCGTGTCGAACTGGGTCGGCTGGCAGATCGAGCGTGCCGCCCGATTGCAGGAGGCGGCCGGATACGACCGGATGGTTTCGCTCCAACCACAGTATTCGCTGGTGGAGCGCAACATTGAGCTGGAGACGTTGCCGGCGGCGTGGGCGAATGGCCTGGGGGTCTTGGCATGGTCGCCGCTGGCGGCGGGATTCTTGAGCGGAAAGTACTCCCGGGGTGAGCCCGCGGATGGCAAGGGCCGGTTCGCTCAGTGGATCGAGCACCTCACCGACCAAGACTGGGAAGTCCTCCACTCGGTGTGCGACATCGCGAAGGCCTTCGATACCCAGCCGGCCACGGTCGCGGTCGCCTGGCTACTGTCCAAGCCCTCGGTGATCCCGATCGTCGGGGCGACGCGAGCCGAGCAGCTCGACGCGACGCTTGCCGCCACGGAGTTGACGCTCGATGCCGCGCTCATCGCATCGCTCGACGCGGTGAGCGCGCCGATCGACGGCTATCCCTGGGATGTCGACAACTGGCCGCTGTCCGGCAGGCCGGCGCGGGCCTAGCCACAAGGACCGGTGCTCCCAGACGGCAACGACGAGGAGGTGGCCCGCCATTTCTTCGGCACCATGTTCCCCATCGGGTACTCCTCGCCTCGCAGGACCTGGATGCGCCACGGGTCAAGGCGGAGCGGGGTGAACAGCGCGGAGCGTGGTCCGTCTGGCCCGAACCCGGCCATTCCCTCGTCGCCGTAACCCAGTGGGGGTGGCGTCGTGAGGAAGAGGTCGTACACCGCGTCCTTCTCGTCCTGGTCAGCGACCCATGTGGCGATGCAGTCGGCGTACACGACGTTCTGCGCAGGGCTCCAGTAGGAGCACGCGACGTACGGGCTGTGAGCGAGGTGCCGCACCTTCAGCGCCGTGGGAGCGGTGAGCACCCAACCGACCGGCCGCCCGTCACGCTCGGTGAAGATCGGATGCAGCATCCGTGAGCGGGGCCGGCTCCGCTCGTCGACGGTCGTCACGGTGCAGAGGACGATGGCGGCGGTGAAGCGGAGGAAGTCCTCGCGGATCTCCTCGAACGGCACGGGTTCGCCACCCGCATCGGCGAAGCGGGGATCGTCCATGCTCATATCACAAGACTCCTCTGCGCGGTCGTCCTCGACGTGCGGCGCACCGGTCGGAGTGCGACACCTCAACCGCAAACTTTCCTTCGGATGCGCGGGAAAGTGTCGCCCCAAGCTCGCCAGCCCGCGCCTCGCCTGTCGTTTTCCTTCGTATGCGGAGGAAAACTGCCGTTGACGCTCGCGCGAGGCCTCGTTAGACGTTGAACCGGTAGTGCACGACGTCGCCGTCTTTGATGACGTAATCGCGGCCCTCGACGCGCAGGCGCCCGGCATCTTTCACGGCTTGTTCAGAGCCAAGAGCCACCCAGTCGTCGAACTCGATGACCTCGACGCGGATGAAGCCGCGTTCGATGTCGCTGTGGATCTCGCGAGCGGCCGCGGGGGCAGGGGTGCCCGCTCGCACGGTCCACGCGCGGGTCTCTTTGGGTCCGGTGGTGAGGAAGGTGATGAGGCCCAGCAGCCGGAATGCGGCAGCGACCAGGCGGTCGAGGCCCGATTGCTCGAGGCCGAGGGCGGCGAGGAACTCGCCGCGCTCCTGGGGTGGCAGCTCGGTGATCTGAGCCTCGGTCTCGGCGGCGACGACGATGACCTCGTTGCCCTGCTTCTCCGCGAGCGCTCGCAAGGCGCGCGCGTGCTCGTTCCCGTCCGGGAGGTCGGATTCGCCGACGTTGGCCACGTATAGCACCGGCTTGGCCGTAAGGAGGCCAAAGTCGCGGAAGGCGTCCAGGTCACGCTCGAAGGTCCGGGCCGGGTTCCCACTGGCGAGATGCGCGTGCAGCGCGGCTGCCAGCTCGGCGTCCTGGCGGGCGTTCCGGTCGCCGGCCCGGGCGGTGCGCGCGGTGCGGTCGACCCGGCGGCCGACCTGCTCTAGGTCGGCGAGCAGCAGCTCGGTCTCGACGATCTCGACGTCGCGCACCGGCTCTAGGTGCGCGTAGACGTGGGCGATGTTCTCGTCCTCGAAGCACCGCACGACGTGGACGAGGGCATCCACCTCGCGGATCTGGGCGAGGAAGCGGTTGCCCAGGCCCTCGCCGACGCTGGCGCCCTCCGCGAGGCCGGCAATATCAACCAGCTCGACAGCCGCCGGTACGACCCGTGCCGACCGTGAGAGCGCGGCGAGCGCGGTCAACCGAGGATCAGGGACGGGCACGGCCCCGACATTCGGCTCAATCGTCGCGAACGCATAGTTCGCTACTGCGGCTCCGGCGCCGCTGACCGCGTTGAATAGGGTTGATTTGCCCACGTTGGGTAAGCCAACGATCCCGGCTGCGAGGCTCATGTCAGAAACACCATGGGTGGAGCATAGGATCGGCAGTATGTTCGTCGACACTGCCGGCCCAGACGATGCGCCTGATCTCGTCCTTCTCCATGGAGGGATCGGGACGGGGGGATCCCACTGGTCGAAGCTCGCGCGTTCCCTGGGGGAGCAGTATCGGGTTCACCTGCCTGACCTCCCCGGCCACGGGCGGACGCCGTTGCCGGACCGCGGATCACACTCCCGGGACGTCTTGGTCGATGCGGTGAGATCCCATCTTGTCGCACTCGCTCGACCCTTGCACGCTGGCGGGTTCAGCTTGGGCGGTGACATCCTGCTCGCGCTCGCGCAGTCCCGGCCGGACCTGTTCTCGTCGCTCGTGCTCGTCGGGGTGAGCATCCGGGAGCACGAGGGTCTAAAGGCCTGGAGGGACAGGTTCGACCCCGATCGCCTCGAGCGCGAGTACCCCGTCTGGGCGCGCCACCTGTCGAAGCTGCACGCACCGCTCGGTGGGCCAGATGCGTGGCGGGAGGTTTGCCGGCGAGACGCTGGTGGGATTGCGCTGGACGTGGACCTCGAGGCGCTGTCGGGCCTGAAGTGCCCGGTGCTCCTTGTGCGGGGAGACCGTGACCCGGCCGTCGAGCCTGGTCAATACGCCGAGCTGCGGGAGGTATGGCCCCAGGCCGACGAGTTCGTCGTACCAGCCGGTGGGCACGAGGTCCAGCTGACGCGGTTCCGGTTAGTACAGCCGGCGCTCGTCGACTTTCTCTCCCGCGCGAGTCGCGCGATGCGTCACATCGCATCGGAGGGCCTGATGCGCGACAATGTTGCCCGACCAAGGGGACGCGATGTGGCCGTCTCCAGACGCGCGCCAGGGCGCTCCGCGGAGCGGGGCTGGTAACCATGGATGTCGTGAAGATAGGGAAGCAACCACCCCCGCTCCGGCGGCCGGTGCTGGTCGCCGCATTCCGGGGCTGGAACGATGCGGGGGAGGCTGCGAGCGGTGCCATCACGACGTTGACCGAGGCGCTTGGCGCCACTGCGTTCGCGAGCGTCGACCCCGAGGAGTTCTTCGACTTCCAAGCCACGCGTCCCACGGTCCGGTTCGAGGGGGCGGACGGCCGGCGGATCGAATGGCCCGAGAACCAGTTCCTGTGGGCCCCGTTGCCCGGCGCCGGCCGGGACGTGATCATGCTCGACGGCACAGAGCCAAACCTTCGCTGGCGCGCGTTCACCCGCGGGATCGCGGAGCTGGCCGTTCGCCTCGGCGTGGAGCGCGTCCTCACGCTCGGAGCGCTTCAGGTCGACATCCCGCACACTCGGCCGTCGCCGTTGACGTGCAATGCCTCGGACTCCACGCTCGTCGCGCGGCTCGGCATGCGACGCAGCTCCTACGAGGGTCCGACCGGCGTCACCGGGGTCCTCCATCAAGCCTGCGTCGCGGCCGGCCTGGAGGCCGTCAGCATCTGGGTCGGCGTCCCGCACTACCTCGCGGCGACTCCTTATCTGGCGAGCGCGCTGGTGCTCGCGCAACGGGCGGTCGGGCTACTCGGTACGCACCTGTCGCTCGACCGGCTCGCCCGCGACGCCGACGCGCAGAGCGATGAGATCGCCGAGCTGCTCCGGGACGACGAGGACTTGGCCGATTACGTCCAGGAGCTGGAGTCCCGCACGGATGTCGACGACGTCGACATCGACGTCGAGCTGCCCGCCACCACGGTGTCCGGCGACGAGCTTGCCGCCGAGCTGGAGCGGTACCTACGCGATCGCCCGAGCGACGGCTAGATCTCCGCAGGGATAAAGCCGTTAGGCGCCCAGCTTGGCCCTGACCAGGGCGTTGACCTGGCGGCCGTCGGCGCGGCCCTTGACTTTGGGCATTACCGCGCTCATCACTCGGCCGAGGTCGGAGATGCTGCTCGCGCCGACCTGCGCCACCGCGTCGTCGACGAGCGCGCTGAGCTCCGGCTCGCTGAGCTGTTGGGGCAGGTAATGGCGGATGATCTCCAGCTCGCGCCGCTCCTTGGCGGCCAGCTCAGCCCGCCCAGCCGCGTCGTAGGCGGTGGCGGCCTCGCTCCGGCGCTTCGCTTGCTGGGCGAGCAAGTCGAGCGTCTCTTGGTCGGTGACCTCACCGGAGTGGCCCTCGGCCACCCGCAGGGTCGTGATCGCGGTGAGGACGAGCCGCAGCGTGGCCACCTTCTCCATGTCCTGGGACTTCATCGCCGCGACCAGGTCGTCTTTGATCTGCCTGCTGAGCACCATGCGCGGATGCTACCCGGCGCGACCGCTAGAGGAGCTGCACGGACGCGGCGGCTCTGGCGTCCGCATCGTCCGCGGCATCGATGAGGCGTAGCATGTCTCCGGCGTCGGAAGTCATGATCGTCGCTGTGCCGCCGTTGCGCCGGACGATCGCCAGCGCGGCGGCTGCCACGTGAGCATCGACCACGGAGGGCCCGCCATTTGACCCGACGAGGAGCCGGACGGCCTCGGCGGCGCGGGCACAGGTGAGCTCGTCGTGGAGCGCGGCGCGTAGAAGACGGTTGGCATTGGCGGCGACGGGGGTCGCCGGGTGATAGCGCCGCTCGACGACGACGTTGGTAGGCAGCAGGAGCTGGCCGGTTGTGGCCACAGCCGCCTCTAACGCCACCAGCAACGGCCGCGACGGACGCCCCGCAACGATCTGACCGAGCGCTTCGTTGTCGAGCACCACGTGCGCAGGTTCGCCCTGGCGGTGATGCCGGCGGCGCGACATCAGGCGGCGGATCCAGTGACGGTGAGGTGCGCCACCGTGGCAGCCAACAGGGTGTCGGGGTCGACGTCGGGACCCATCGCGTCCTCCATGGCCCGCAGGACCACAGGAAGATCTTGGCGATTGGCGACCTGCAGCTTGCGGGCACGGGCGAGGAACAGCGCGACCTCAGCAGCACGCGGTCGGTCCTCCGGCCTCAGGGCGTAGTGGGCATCCAAGGAAGCCCGAAGAGCCAGGCGCCGCAGCTCCGAGTGGAGCGCGGTCCCGGTGAGCGCGGAGACCGATCCCGCCAGCCCCAGCGCCACCGCGGCCTTGGCGGCGCGCCCTAACGCTGGATCCAGATGCGCCGATACCGGACGCCCCGCCTGGGCGCCGACTGCCCCGAGCGCGTCGAGAAGATCTTCGAGCTCAGCCATGGCCACTCTCCCACATGATCATCAAAATGAATCCTAACAGCTAAGCTAGCAGACGGGGCAACCGTGCTGCTCGTCGAGATGCTGGCCCCCGAGACCGTCGCGATCCGTCCGTACCCCCCACATCGACTCAAGCGCCGCGTAGTTAGTGGGTGGCGTTCGCGCCCTCGGCCTTCGCGCACGCGTCCGCCAGTCGCCGGAGTGGCGGAGTGGTGCCGCTCAGGCCGGCGAGGAGGGTATCGAGAGCGACCGCCAACCGGACCCAGACAAGGCCGGGCTCGGGGTCGACGTCGACGGTGACGTCGTCGGGGTTGGCGCGCAGGTCGAGCTGGGCGGTGGGTGGCCAGAGGGGATCGTCCGCCTCCCGCTCGGCCAGGTAGTCCCACGTCTCGGGCGCGACCTGGCCGATCAGTGCGCTGATCCGGTCGAGGTCCTCCAGCCACCTGCCTAAGGCCGCGCCGAGCTGGTGGAGGCGGTCGTCCACGCTGGCTCCGTGCTCGGCGCAGTAGAAGTGGTCGGGCGGCAGGGACTCGCCGCATACGGCGCAGGCGTCGTCGCGATACATCGCTACGCTCGCGCCAACCCGAGGGCGGCGCGGAGGAAATCGAGCTGCAGGAGCAGGAGGTTCTCGGCGACAGTCTCCTGAGGCGTCATATGGGTGACGCCCGAGAGCGGCAGCACCGTGTGCGGGCGGCCCGCCTCGAGCAGCGCGCGGGACAGCCTGAGCGTGTGGGCGGCGACGACGTTGTCGTCGTCGAGGCCGTGGATGAGCAGGAGCGGCCTGGACAGCGTTCCCGCGTCCTCGAGGAGTGAGCTGCGCCGGTAGGCGTCGGGCTCGTCGGCCGGCAGCCCGAGATACCGTTCGGTGTAGTAGGTGTCGTACAGCGCCCACTCCGTGACGGGGGCGCCGGCGATCGCGACGTGGAACACGTCCGGCCGGCGCAGGAGCGCGAGCGCCGCCAGGAAACCCCCGAACGACCAGCCGCGAATCGCCACCTTGGAGGGATCGAGCGCATCGGGCCGGGCCATGACCGCCGCCTCCAAGGCGTCGACCTGATCCTGGAGCGGGGCGGCGGCGAGGTCACCGGCGACGGCCCGCTCCCAGTCTTGGCCTCGCCCCGGCGTGCCCCGCCCATCGGCCACCAGGACCGCGAAACCCTGCTCCGCGAACCACTGCGGTACGAGGAAGCCGTTCGCGCTGCGCCGGACCCGCTGGGCGTGCGGGCCTCCGTACGGGTCCAGCAGCACGGGCAGCGGCCCGTGCTCCGGCCGCCAGCCGCCGGGGAGCATGAGCGCTCCTCGCAACTCGCGCGCGCCCAGTCGCAGCAGCTCGGCCCGGGGAGTCAGGACGGGTGTCGCGGCGCGGGAGCGGATGGTCGAGGTTGCGCCCTGGCTGGTGACCGTGGTGACGGCGCCCGTGTGCTCGAGGTTGCGGGTGACCAGCACCAGCGCGGCGCCATTCCCGGCGGCATCGGTGAGGCCGTCGTCCTCGGAGAGCAGCTCCGGCGGCCCTGCCGAGCCCATGGGCAGGCGCCACACGGCCTGCGCCGTTGGATCGTCGCCGGACGCGACGGCGACCACCCCGTCACCGTCCGCATGGACGACGTACCGGACGTGGAGGCCGGGCGGTGAGATGAGCTCGCCATCGACCGTCACGCGACGGGTGTCCTCGGCGTCTGTCACGCCGACGAGGCGTGTGCCATCGAGCCATGCCGGCACCCCCGCGACGAGGTCGACCCATTGGGGGTCGGTCTCCTCGCATGCGAGTGTCGTCGCGCCGGACTCGGGATCGGCGACCAGGATCCGTACGGCCCGCTGATCCCGCGACTGGACCACCAGGGTCAGCGGGCCATCGGTGTCCCAACGGACGTTCGCGAGGTATTCGAACCGCTCGCGGTCCCACTCGATCTCGGTAACCCGACCGTCCAGCCCAACCACCGCGAGCCGCACGTCCGCGTTGGCGGTGCCCGCGGCCGGATAGCGCGTCGAGGTCGGGGGGCTCGACGGGTCCACCGGGTGGGCGATGTGCCACTGCTCGACGAGGATCTCGTCCACCCTGGCGACGGCGAGGCGCTGGCCGTCAGGGCTCCACCAGAACCCCCGGGTGCGGCCCATCTCCTCACCGGCGACGAACTCGGCGAGACCCCAGCTCACCTCTGGGATGTCCTCGCCGACGAGCTGGCTCGACTTATCAGATTTATCTGATGCGCTGAGCGCGCAGATCCACAAGGCGCGCTCGCGCACGTAGGCGACGTGCTGGCCGGTCGGGTCGAGCCGAGGGTCGACGACCGGTCCGTCGACCTCTATCCGCATGGCCTCCCCGGTGGGGAGGTCACACACCCACAGCTGACCTCCGAGCGCGAACACCGCGGTGTGGACCGCCCGATCCGTGGCGTACGCGACGATGCCGCCCCCCGACTCGCGTACGCGCTCGCGGCGCGCGCGCTCCTCGGGGGGCAGGTCATGATCCAGCGCTCCGAGCGTGGAGGGGTCCGCGACGCAGGTCTGGACACCCGTCGCCACGTCATGGACCCAAAGCCGGTGCACCGGGTCGTCACCGGCGTTCGAGCGGAGGAACACGACGCGACCGCCATCCGGCGAGACCGTGAACGACCTCGGCTCGCCGAGGCGGAACCCTTGCGTCCGCGCGTACTGGCGCGGAAAGGTGTCAGCGGGAGTGCTCACGGTCGTGAGCGTACCGCCCGGCCGTACCCCAGGAGGCGAGGCCAAGGGGCCGGCGGAGCTGGCGCGGGTGCGGGAACAGAGCAGTGCAGGAAACGTTACTCCCGTGGCTCGTCGAGGCCGATCGCGACGCCCGGTGTGACCGAGTCCCGGCGTGGGCACCGGCGCTCGTGGCCCGGGCGCACCCAGGTCCACGCCTGGCAGTAGGGGCAGCGGGTGCCGTCCTTGACGATCGGGTTGCCCTCTAGCACCAAGGGCAGCCGCACGTCCAAGCTCGCGCACACGAACGCCTCGTACGCCTTCTCAGCGAGCTGGCGGTTCTGCCGTGCCAGATCGTCGAGCGTCGCTTGGGGTTGGAGGTCGGCGCCGTCCTTGATGAGCTCGGCGATGAGCATCGCCGTCTCTGGGCGCGACAGGTCCAGGCCCTCAACCGAATGGTTTCTCAGGAGCTCGGGCAGGTCGAGCTCGACGCCGCGCTCGCGCCAGTGCTGCCACAGCGCGAGGCCGGTCCGGCGGTCAGCGGTCGCGGCCTCCTCCACACGTGCGCGGATACGCCGGTGGAGCTGCTCGGCGACGCCGTGGTCACGTGCCCAGGCCAGGACCGCCGCAACATCGGGGGCGTCGAGATCCACCCGCTCCAAGAGCGCGGCCAACCGCTCGGGATAGCGCTGCAGCGCCATCTGTAGCGTTGCGATGGTCGCGGGGAGCCGATCGGCATGCTCGGCGAGGAGACGGTCGAGCGCCGGAGGAAGCGTTCCCTGGTCGCGCACGGCGGCCGCCTCAGCGAGCCACCGGTCGTCTGGGTGCTCAGGCAGAGGAATCTCCAGATCCGGCTCTCGGCGCAGCAGCGCCGCCGCGACCGCCGGACGCGTCCCGACCACCGCGAGGTCGGAGAGCAGCTCCTCCCGCATCCATTGCCAGCCAGGCCCTTGCGCGACCTGGACGTCCTCAGCGACGCGCTCCGCCCGCCCGGACATTCCCAACCGGACGGCGATCTTGAGCGTCTCTCGAGCTTTCTCTAGGGCACGCTGGCGTTCCGCCAACACCGGACGGCATTCGTCTGGCGCGAACCGGAACACGTCCCAGAGCGCGAACAGGTCGCGATAGCGGCCACTGGCGGCCGAGGCGATGAAGTGGCGAGCCAAGGCGGCCGGCCCCAACAGCGCTCCGGTCGTCACCGGCGGCAGCTCGGTGATCAGCGCCTCGCGGATCTTCCGCGACAATCGCTGCAGCTGCGGGTCGGGATTCTCCAGATAGGCCAAAGCCTTCGCGTTGGTGTCGCCAATCCGGCGCACGACCTCCTGCGGAGTGGGTCCTTGGGGCTTCGGCTTCTTCTTCGGCGGCTGCTTCTGCTGACCTCGTGGCTGCTGCGCCTCGTTGGGCTGCGGCGGATTCTCGGTGTCGGCCGGCGTGGGGGACAGGTCGGTGGCGGGGGGTGGGG
>JBOGED010000437.1:0-13428 GCA_050743625.1 Egibacteraceae bacterium
CGTCCCAGCCGGAACCGTCCCGGGAACATCCTCGTACGCGTAATCGGTCGCGCCTACGCTGACCTGAGTCCACCCGCAATGCTCGCGGTCGAAGAGGTGGGTGGCCGTTTGGGCCGCCCCGTACTTCGGCGCGTTGAACAGGAAGAAGTCCCCGGTCTCCTGTAACTCGGTGACTCCGCTATCCAGCACCTTTGAGGCGTCGAGGACCTCTGCGGGAGCGGTGGCGATGAGGTTGTCGAAGATGGGACGAAGGGTGGTCGTCGCGTAGTTCTTGCCCTCCTCGGTCACCTCCTGCGGTGATGCCGACTGGAAGTTCACGTCCGGGCCCGGTGTAGTCTCGAACGCCTTTTTCGCCGCGCAGTACGCCTGGATGTCTCCCTGGTCCTGCGGCGAGGCCGGGGGCACGCTGCTCCCACCGCCGCCGCACGCCGCGAGCGCCAGGGCCACCATTGACCCCACGAACGCTCGTCCCCTCATATTTGCCACCTGCATGCCCCCGTCCTTCCACTCGATCACATGATAGATGGAATAAATATTGTTGAAGGTGACAAATCAGTCAAGTGTATGTATCCGGGTGGCGACGGCCGCCGACACGATGGGCCGTCGCCCGCAAAGAGCGTTACTCCACGGTGAACTCAACGACCATGCCCTTGGCATGATGCTGTGGGCCGTCGCCTTGGGGATTTTGATGGGTTGCCCCGACGTGTACGAAGCACACCATGGCGTAGTTGCCGGGCTGGAGGTCGACTACCTCGTATGAGGAGTCACCAGGCTGGGCCAAGCCATCTGCCACCAAGGTCGTGGACTGCGGCGGTGCGCCGTTCGAGGACTCAAGCAGCTCTTGGATGGGCTCGGTGACCCCGTCGGCCTTCTTGAGGATCGCCATCTCGTGAATCTCGTTCTCGCTCCGGTTGGTGATGTCAAAGCTCACCGTCCCAGCCGGAACCGTCCCGGGAACATCCTCGTACGCGTAATCGGTCGCGCCTACGCTGACCTGAGTCCACCCGCAATGCTCGCGGTCGAAGAGGTGGGTGGCCGTTTGGGCCGCTCCGAACTCAGGCGCGTTGAACAGGAAGAAGTCCCCGGTCTCCTGAAGCCGCGCGATCCCGCTATGCAGCAACTTGGAGGCGTCGAGGACCTCTACGGGAGCGGTGGCGATCAGGTCGTCGAAGATGGGGCGCAGCGTCGTCGCCGCATAGTTCTTGCCCGCTTCGGCTACTTCCTGCGGTGACGCCGACTGGAAGTCCACGCCCGGGCTTGGCGCGGTCTCGAACGCCTTTTTCGCCGCGCAGTACGCCTGGATGTCTCCCTGACTCTGCGGCGAACCCGGGGATACGCTGCTCCCCCCGCCGCCGCACGCCGCGAGCGCCAGGATCACCATCGACCCTACCAACACTCGACCACGCACATTTGCCACCTGCATGCCCCCGTCCTTTCGGCTCGGTTATGGCGCATACTTGGGATAAAGATCGTTGAAAGTTGTAAACCGGGTAAGTATGCCGTATCAGGCGCTGCGGGTCACGCATCACAACCATGGCCGAGCGGACCCCGAGCATCGCTCCAGCGGGCCTCGACTTGGCTGCTCGCGGCTTGGCGCGATGACCGGGCCTTGTATGCGCCGCGCCCATCGTCGTCTTAAGGCGCGCGCGGGTAGGTGTCTCGCCATCAGCGCGCGGGCCAGGCGTAACGTAACGGGTCACGCTGCAGCTTTCCTCCATATACGGAGGAAAGCTGCAGGTCAAACCAGCGCGCCCGCCGGAGGACGCAACAATCCTGCGGATGCGGAGGAAAACTGCGCTTTCCCCTCGCGCAGCCGAGAGCAACCTGAGCTAATGGGATCAGGGCTCCTGCCGATGCCCAAGGCGAAGACGGTGACGTGGTCAAGTCGATGGCCGATGCGGTCGAATGCGACCCTTTGGCGATACCGGCGTGCCCAAGAGTTCGCGCTCGGGCACGAGACCTCCGACGCACAACTCGCTCTCTACCGGCATCTTCAGCGGCGGATCACACAACCGCTCGCGGAGTTCGACCCCGGTGATTATCCCATGCCTGCCGCGTGGAACGAGTTCGCGATCAAGAGGCATGGCTCGCCAAGCTATTGCGGGATGATGCCGCCAGGGCACTCGAGCTCCTCGTTGCGCGGTCCGTACCGGCCACCACCGGGGAAGTAGCCCGAGCGGACCCTGAGGACTGGGACCATGGTCGCGGATCCTCGGACTCGCGCTATCGCTCGGAGATCGGTGGCCCACCGAGCTGCTTGCAGATAGCTCGGGCGGTCGTGGGAGGGAGCTCACGGTGTCGCATGGATATCGCATAGGCGCCGCACGTCTCACGCGACTTATGCTGGGGGTGTGGCTACGACTCGCTTCAGGCTTACCGCAATCTACGAGACTGTCGAAAACGGCTGGGTCCAGGCTCGTGTTGAGGAGCTGCCAGGCGTCATCACTGCCGCGCCGGGTCAGGCTCAAGCTGAGGAGTTGCTCCTCGACGCTCTCCGCGAATACTTGCTGGCTCTGCTAGATTCTGAGCATGCGAAGGCCAACATGGAGTCGGGTTCGGCGCAGCGCAGCGCGCTTGAGGTCACGCTGAGCGCCTGACACTCGCTTCGTTCAGTAACAGGGATCGCCACCGCGATTATCCTCCTGGTGAGCAGATATTGCGCGAGAGGGACGGTGGAGGACGGATCCAGCCACCGGAGCTTGCGCGACTGCCCTGGGAGTTCCTGTACGATCCGCGACGCGACGACTGCCTCGCGCTCAGCGCGTCGTTGGCGCGCTACGCCGAGGTCATGGAGCGTTGTGAAGCGGTGGCGCCCCCACTGCGGATCCTCGGGACGGTGGCCAGCCCCGCGGGCATGGCGCCACTCGACGCTGACCAGCGGCGTGTGGGAAGAGCGCTCGAACGGTTGCGGAAAACCGTCGTGTACAAGTGGGATGGGTAGACGCCGAGACCGGCCGGCCAGCATCGAGCATGACGACATGGTGAACGGCGTGGCGTTTAGCCCGGACGGCGGCTGGCTGGCTATCGCGAGCGATGACGGCGCGGCCCGGATCTGGGACGTGGAGGCGCGCGGGTAACAGCCTGTCCTCGGGACCACTTGTGACCTGTGTCGGGTGAGGTCCGGAATGCGGACCCCTATCGACACAGCCCACTGGGGATCCTTGCGCGTGGTGAATGGATACTGCATAATCATTCATATGGATGTGGGGATCGTTGGTGGGTCGGGGTATGGCGGGGCGGAGCTGCTCAGGCTGCTGGCTGGGCATCCGACCTTGAAGGTGCGGACGGTGGCGGCGAGAGGAGCGGCCGGCAAAGACCTCGCGGAGGTGTTTCCTCACCTGGGGATGACCGGGGCATTGGTGCAGGCGGCGCCAGACCAGCTCGACGGCTGCTCGGTTGTGTTCCTCGCGACACCGCACGAGGTCAGCTTGGACGTCGCGCCCGCGCTCCTCGCGCAAGGCGCGACGGTCGTCGATCTATCGGGGGCATTCAGGCTGGAGGCCAAGGTGTTTAGGGAGTGGTACCGCCTCGAGCACACGGCCCCTGACCTCACCCCGGCGGCCTACGGGCTGCCCGAGCTGTTCCGCGAGCAGCTCGAGGGCGTCAATCTCATCGCGAACCCCGGGTGTTACCCGACGGCGGCGCTGCTCGCGCTCGCCCCGCTCGCGGGACTGATCGACCCAGCGACGATCGTGGTGGCGGGCATGTCGGGAACGTCGGGAGCGGGGAAAGGGCTACGCGAGGACCTCCACGCGAGCCACGCCAGCGGCAACACCGTCGCGTATGGAGCGCCGCGGCACCGGCACACGCCGGAGATCGAGCGAATCTGGGGGCTGCTGACCGGCGCGAATACGCCGAAGCCGCTCACCTTCGTACCCCATCTCGTCCCGATGTCGCGAGGGCAGCTCTGTACGGTGACCGCCACGCTCGCCCACCGGGCGAGCCTGACCGAGATCCGGGACGCTTACGTGCAGCGCTACGCCGCCGAGCCGTTCGTCACCCTCACCCCCCAAGGTGTATGGCCGGCGACCACCCACCTTCCAGGCTCGAACGCCGCACACCTTGGCGTGGCGGTCGACCACCGCACCCGCGGCGTCGTCGCGAGCTGCGCGATCGACAACTTGACCAAAGGCGCGGCGGGACAAGCGATCCAAGCCGCGAACGTCGCCCTCGGCCTGCCCGAGACGGCTGGCCTTCCCATTGCCGGGGTTTATCCGTAATGTCGACTCGCGGCGCGCCCACTTGTCCCTACAGTGCAGGATCCCGGTACGCCGAGAATGCGGGGCATGAATCATGAGACCGCTCAACATACGGCTCGAGCCGAAGGCCGGAGGGGTGTGCGCGGTTCCGGGCATCAGGGCGGCGGGCATCGCCGCCGGCCTCAAGGTGAGTGGGCGCCACGACCTCGCGCTCGTTGCCGCTGACCGGACGGTGGCGGCAGTTGCCGTCCAGACCAAGAACCAGGTCAAGGCCGCGCCCGTGCAGGTAACGGCACGGCACGCCGCGAACGGGCGGGCGAGGGCGGTGCTGTTGAACAGCGGGAGCGCGAACGTGTGCACGGGTCCGGCTGGGGTCGCGCTGGCGCAGGAGTCGTGCGAGATCGTCGCCGCCGAGCTCGGCTGTGAGATCAGCGACGTCCTTATCTGCTCAACAGGGTTGATCGGTGTGCCGATCCCGCGCGAGCCCTTCGTGGCAGCGATCCCGCGGGTCGTTGGCGCGCTGTCTCCCCAAGGGGGCCATGACGCCGCGAAGGCGATCCTTACCACCGACACGGTCGTCAAACAGGTGGCGCTCACCGTACATGAGGATGGCCCAAAGGGCCCGGCAAGCTGCAATATCGGGGGCATGGCCAAAGGCTCGGGGATGATTGCACCCGAGATGGCGACGTTGCTGTCGGTCGTGACGACCGACGCGCCCTTGGCCGGCCCGCTCTCCAGGTCGGTGCTCCGCGAGGCGGTGGACCGGACGTTCAACCGCATCTCCGTCGATGGCTGCATGTCCACCAACGACGCGGTCATCCTGCTCGCCACCGGCGAGAGCCAAAGACCGCCGTCGCTCACCGCTTTCACCGAGGGGCTCTTCGCCGTGCTGGACGCGCTGGCCGACGGCCTCGTGAGGGACGGCGAGGGCGCGAGCAGGGTGCTCTCTATCCACGTGACCGGTGCCCGCACCGAACCCGACGCGGTAGGCGTCGGCAAGGCGATCAGCGGAAGCGCCCTCGTGAAGACCGCGTTGGCCGGTGGCGACCCGACCTGGGGTCGCGTGCTCGCCGCCATGGGCGCGGGTCCCGTCGAGTTCGATCCCGACAAGGTCACGGTTGCCTTCGGTGGGATCACCGTCTGCCGTTTCGGCGTCGCGACGTCGTTCGATCACGGCCAGGCGGCGATCGCGCTCAAGGGCCCCGACGTCCATCTCACCGTGGATCTTGGGCATGGAAACGCCGAGGCCACGTTCCGCACGTGCGATCTCACCTACGAATACGTACGGATCAACGCCGAGTACACGACATGACCGAGCCGCTCACCGACCGGGCCAAGGCCGCCCAAGCCAAAGCACGCGTCCTCCGCGAGGCGCTGCCTTGGATCACGCGCTGGGCCGGGCGGACGGTCGTGATCAAATATGGAGGAAACGCAAACGCTGGTGATGCGTTGACGGAGACGTTCGCCGCCGATGTCGCGTTGATGCACAGCGTGGGCTTGAGGGTAGTGGTCGTGCACGGCGGTGGACCGCAGATCAGCGCGCTCTCGGAGCGTCTTGGGTTGCGGCCGACGTTCGTGAATGGGCTGCGCGTCACCGATCCACAGACGCTCGAGGTCGTCCGGATGGCCCTCCTTGGCCAGGTGAATCCGCAGCTCGTGAGCATGATCTGCGCCGCGGGAGCGCCGGCGGTCGGAGTGTGTGGAACAGACGCGCACCTGATCCGGGCGCGCGAGGTCGACCCCGCGCTGGGAGCGGTCGGGGAGGTCGACGCCGTCGACCCTCGCGTCCTGCGGACCCTTCTCGACGACGGCGCCGTTCCGGTCGTGGCGACCGTCGGCCGCGGCCCGCGAGGCCAGGACTTGAACATCAACGCCGACACGGTCGCGGGTGCCGTCGCCACCTCGCTCGCGGCCGACAACCTCATCTACCTGACTAACGTCTCCGGTCTTTACGAGGACTTCGGCACGCTATCGTCGACCTTGCTCAGCGAGGTCAGCGTCGAGCGGCTCCGGAAGATGCTCACCGCCGGAGAGCTGCATACCGGCATGATCCCCAAGATCGAGAGCATCGTCTCGGCGTTCGACGGGGGAATAACTCAAGCCTGCCTGCTCGACGGCCGGGTCGAGCACGCGCTGCTGCTCGAGATCTTCACTGACCAAGGAATCGGAACGCTGGTGACGAGATCATGACTGCGACAGAACAGCTTCAAGCCCGCGAAGCCGCCGCGATCCTGCCCACGTACCCGCGCCAGCCGGTCGCGTTCGTAAGCGGGGAGGGGGCTTGGCTCGTTGACGCGGAAGGCCGCCGTTACCTCGATTTCCTGTCGGGCCTGGCGGTCACGTCGCTCGGGCACGCGCATCCCGCGGTCACGAAGGCGATGACCGAGCAGGCCCAACGACTCGTCCATGTCTGTAACCTCTACTACACCGAACCCCAGATCTCGCTCGCCGAGCGGTTGAAGGCAACGCTCGGGTGGCCCGGCGCCAAGACGTTCTTCTGCAACTCGGGAGCTGAGGCGAACGAAGCGGCGATCAAGCTGACCCGCCGGTACGGCAAGGCCCAGCACGACGGCAAGGTCAACGTCGTCGCGTTGGAGGGTGGGTTCCATGGCCGACTTCTCGGCCCGCTCCTGCTCACCGGCAGCCCCGCGAAGCACGCGCCGTTCCAGCCGTTGGGCGGCTGGGTCCGGCACGTCCCGTATGACGACCCGGAGGCGCTCGCCAAAGCGGTCGACGACGATACGTGCGCGGTGTGGGTCGAGGTCGTCCAGGGCGAGGGTGGAGTACACCCGGTGCCGGACGAGGTGCTCGTCGCCGCTCGCGAGGCGTGTGACCGCGTCGGAGCCTTGCTGGTCTGTGACGAGGTGCAAACCGGGTTCGGGCGTCTTGGGGCATGGTACGGGTGGCAAACCACTCCGGTGGTCCCCGACGTCGTGTGCCTCGCCAAGGCGCTGGCGAACGGGCTGCCCATCGGCGCGGTGGTCGCGCATGGCCCTGGGACCGAGGCGTTCGGAGTGGGGGACCACGGCTCCACGTTCGGAGGCGGCCCGGTGGTCTGCGCGGCGGCGCTGGCGGTGCTCGACACGCTCGCCGACCAACGCCTCGTGGCTCGTGCCGCCGAGCTCGGGCGGGCGATGACGGAACGGCTGGAATCGCTCGTCCAGGGCAGCAGTCTCGGCGCCGGCGTGCGTGGGCGCGGCCTGTTGCAGGCGCTGCTCCTGCGCCGCCCGCTCGCCGCCGCCGTCACCGCTCGAGCGCTCGATGAGGGCCTCGTCGTCAACGCGGTCGCCCCTGACGCGATAAGGCTGGCGCCGCCGCTCGTGATCGGAGAGGCTCTGCTGGACGAGATGGCGGCCCGGCTGAGCCGAGCCCTCGACGAGGAGGCAGGATGAGCGCGGAGCGCGATCATCCTTTGGTTTGGAGCGGTGAGGCGCCGAATGAGGACTCGTCGGCGACCCCGCGCAACCGTCCTGGCGTGGTCCGTGCATCATGAGGAGGCAGGATGAGGCCGACGGTACTTGTCGTCGAGGACGATCGGGGCGTTCGCGAGCTGCTCTCCACCGTGCTCAGTGCCGAGGGCTTCGAGGTTCGCACCGCCAGGGATGGGTTGGAGGGCCTGCTCAAGATGCGGATGTGGGGTCCCTCCGCGGTAGTGCTCGACATCATGATGCCGGATGTCAGCGGCTTGCGGGTGCTCGACGAGCTGGCTGAGGAGCACGCGTACGTCCCAGTCGTCGTCGTGACGGGGAAGCCAGACGCCGCCGAGCAGGCGCGCGCGAAGCTTGGTCCCCAGAATGTCTTTCCGAAGCCGTTCGACATCGACGAGCTGGTCGCGCGCATCCGTGTCGTGACCTCGACGCCTCCCGCCGTCGCCCGCGTGACCGCGGGAGATGGCGAACGGGGTTAGCGCGGTGGATAAGCGGGACTTCCTCACAGTCGACGCGCTGAGCGTGCCCGAGCTGTTCAAGGCGCTGGACCTCGCCGACGAGCTGAAGGCCGAGCGCCGCCGCGGCCCCGCGTTGCGCACCGACCTCGCCGGCTACTCGATCGGAATGATCTTCGAGAAGCCCTCGACCCGCACGCGGGTGTCGTTCGAGGTCGCGATCCACGAGCTGGGGGCTCACGCGGTCGTGCTCGAGCTCGGCCACCTGCAGCTCGGCCGTGGCGAGACCGTCGAGGACACGGCTCGGATCTTGTCAGGCTACCTGCACGCGTTGGTCGTACGAACGTTCGCGCAGTCGCGGCTCGAGACGCTTGCATCCGCGGGGACGATCCCCGTGATCAACGCGCTCAGCGACTTCACGCACCCATGCCAGGCGCTCGCGGATCTTCAGACGATCCGCGAGTACAAGGGCGCGCTGTCAGGCCTGAAGCTGTGTTACCTGGGCGACGGCAACAACGTGGCGCAGGCGCTGCTCCAAGCGGGAGCGATGACGGGGATGCACGTCGCGATCGGCTCGCCACCCGGCTACGGGCCGATCCCGCAGGTCGTTCAGTCCGCCGCCGCGATGGCGACGGACTCGGGAGGCAGCGTCATGGTGACGGCGGATCCTCTCGCGGCCGCAAGGGATGCGGATGTCGTCTATACGGACGTGTGGGCGTCCATGGGGCAGGAGAGCGAGCATGAGGAGCGCGTCCTGATGTTCGGCCAGTTTCAGGTCGGCGAGCATGTCATGGAGGTCGCCCGGCCGGACGCGATCGTCATGCACTGCCTGCCCGCGCACCGTGACGAGGAGATCACCGCTGAGGTTCTGGACGGCCAGCAGAGCGTCGTATGGACCCAGGCGGAGAACCGCCTTCACACATCGAAGGCGATCCTGCTCTTCTTGCTGAGCCAGCAGGGGTGAGTCTTGGAAACGGCAGGGTAATTCTTGGACGATACGATCCGGCGGCGCCAACTCGTGCGCGATTTGGTCACCCGCTACCAGATCAGCTCCCAGGATGAGCTGGTCGACCTGCTCCGCGAGTCCGGTGTCCCCGCCACCCAACCGACCGTGAGCCGCGACCTCGAGGTCTTGGGCATCGCGAAGGTACGAGCGGCCGACGGCTTAGGTGTCTACATCACACCTGAGCAGCCAGCCCTCGCCCAGGCGTTGCGCCAGTTCGCGCTGTCGGTCGACGCCAGCGGCAACCTCGCCGTCATCCGCACACCGCCGGGATCCGCGGGCGCGATCGCCGCCGCCATCGACGCCGCGGTGGTTCCCGGTGTGCTCGCGACCTTGCAAGGCGACGACACCGTCCTCGTCGTGGCCGTCGACGGCACCTCCGGCGCCGATATCGCCGCCCGTTTGCACGCGATCAAGGAGAACCGCCCGTGAAGCGTCTCGTCCTGGCGTACTCCGGTGGTCTTGACACCTCTGTCGCGATCCGCTGGCTCGCCGAGCAGAAAGGCTATGAGGTCGTCGCCTGCGCCGTTGACGTCGGCCAGGCGCAACCAGGCGAGATGGAGCGGGTCCGCCAGCGGGCCTTGGACTGCGGCGCCGTCGAGGCCGTCGTCGTGGACGCCAAGCACGAGTTCGCGGACGAGTTCGTCGGTCCTGCGATCACGGCCAACGCGCTCTACATGGGCAAGTACCCACTGGTGTCATCGCTGTCACGGCCGCTGATCACCCGTCACCTCGTGCGGGTCGCGGGTGAGGTCGGCGCGCCCGCGATCGGTCACGGCTGTACCGGTAAGGGCAACGACCAGGTCAGATTCGAGGTCACGGCGATGGCGATCGCGCCGGACCTCGTCGTCGAGGCGCCGATCCGCGAGTGGGGGTTGTCGCGCGATGGCGCGATCGCGTGGGCGTCCGAGCGGGGGATCCCGATCCCGGTCAAGAAGGACTCGCCGTACTCGATCGACGAGAACCTGTGGGGGCGGACGGCCGAGTGCGGCGTCCTCGAAGATCCCTGGGAGGCTCCTCCCGAGGAGGTGTTCGAGCGCACCGCCGCGCTTGACGATGCTCCCGACGAGGCTGAAGAGCTGATCCTGCGGTTCGCGGACGGCCTGCCGGTTGCCGTGAACGGGAAAGAGCTCGACCTCGCCACGCTGATCGCCGAGGTGGACCGGCGCGCGGGCGCGCATGGCGTAGGGCGGATCGACATGGTCGAGGACCGGCTCGTCGGCATAAAGAGCCGTGAGATCTACGAGTGCCCCGGCGCCGTCACCATCTTGACAGCCCATCGCGACCTCGAGGATCTCTGCCTCGAGCAGGAGTTAGCCCAAGAGAAGCGGGCGCTGGAGGGACGCTACGCCCAACTGGTCTACAACGGCCTGTGGTTCACACCGTTGAAGACGGCGATCGACGCGTTCATCGAGACCTCCCAACGCTATGTCGCGGGCGAGGTGCGAATGCGGCTGTTCAAGGGCTCGGCGACCGTCGCGGGCCGCCGCTCGCCGATCGGTCTGTACGACCACGATCTCGCCACCTACGACGCCACCGACCAGTTCGACCACACCCAAGCGGAGGGCTTCGTCAGGTTGTGGGGGCTGCCGACCCGTGTCTGGTCCCGCCGCCAGGGCTCGCTGTGACCAGTGGCAGGCTGTGGGGCGGGCGGTTCAGCGAGACACCGGACGCCGCCGCCTGGGCACTCGGCCGCAGTGTGGAGTTCGACGCCCGGCTTTGGCCTCACGACCTGGCAGGATCTCGAGCGCATGCGCGTGAGCTGTCCCGGATCGGCGTGTTGTCGCCGGAGGAGTACGACGAGATCGCCAACGCTCTGGAGCAGATCGCAGCGGAGTTTTCGAAGGGGGACTTCGCGTTCTTCCCCGGCGACGAGGATCTTCATGGAGCGATCGAGCGGCGCCTTGTCGAGCTATGTGGCGAGACCGGCGGCCGGCTACGGGCGGGGCGTAGCCGGAACGACCAGATCGTCTCGGATCTGCGCCTTTATCTGCGTGCGGCCACCGCGCGGTTGATCGGGGAGGTGCGGACTGTGCAGCAGGCGCTCGCCGAACAGGCAGAGCGTGCGCTGGACTGGCTCGTTTCTGGCTATACCCACCTCCAGCGTGCGCAACCGGTAACGCTCGCGCACCACCTCCTCGCGCATGCGTGGGCGCTTGACCGGGACGCGGGCCGGCTCGCCGACGCGGCGCGCCGCTTGGACGTCTCGACGCTTGGAGCGGGGGCGCTGGCGGGGACGACGCTTCCCTTGGACCCGCAAGGCTACGCGGTGGCGCTCGGGTTGTCCCACACGTGCGAGAACTCGATCGACGCGGTCGCGGACCGCGACTTCGCGGTCGAGTTCCTCGCGGCGGCGGCAATGCTCGGCGTCCACCTCTCGAGGTTTTGCGAGGAGGTGGTGCTGTGGACGACAGCAGAGTTCGGTTGGGCACGCGTTGGTGAGGCGTTCTCCACGGGATCGTCGATCATGCCCCAAAAACGCAATCCCGACGTCGCCGAGCTGGTGCGTGGCAAGACCGGCCGGCTGGTAGGGGACCTCGTCGCGTTGCTCGTGACCTTGAAGGGGCTCCCGCTCGCCTACAACCGCGATCTGCAAGAAGACAAAGAGCCCGTATTCGACGCGGTCGACACGCTCAGCCTCGTCCTGCCGGCGGTGGCGGGGATGGTGGCATCCCTGCGCTTCGATCGCGAGCGGCTCGCCGCTACCGCGGCCGACCCGTTCGCGTTGGCCACGGATCTCGCGGAGGCCCTCGTCGCGGTCGGCGTCCCGTTCCCCCAGGCGCACCAACGGGTGGGGCAGTTAGTCGCTGAGGCCGAGCGGCGCGGATGCGCGTTGGACCTGCTCGTCCAGAAAGAGGGCGAACGGGTGCTCCCAGAGCTGCAATCACCCGCCGCGTTACTCGACCCCGCCCTAGCCGTGATGCGGAGGACCGCCGCTTTCGGTCCCGCTCGTGAGCAGGTTCAGGCGCAGCTCGCCGATCTACGCAAACGAATCGATCAGGATCAAGTCGGTTAAGGCTACAAGAATTTCCCCTGAACGGGGGACGCGCGCTGGGGGGTTCACGACCTATTCTGACCGCGTAAGTTGGGACAGCCGCGGACCACGAGTGCTCGCCGCCGAAAGGAGTCCCCTCATCGTGTCGGGGACCGGGCCTGCCCACAGCGACCGGGAAGCATTACCACGCCGGTTGCCTGGCGTGCTCATGCCGTTGCGCCATCGCGACTACCGCCTACTCGCGAGCGGCTCGCTCGTGTCGATGCTCGGAGACGGGTTCTTCCACGTCGCGCTCGCGTTCCAGGTCTACGCGATTACCCGGAACAGCACCTCGGCGATGAGCGCCGTTGGGATCGCCTGGTCCGGCTCGGCCGTCGCCACCTACTTGCTCGGGGGTTGGGCGGGCGACCGTTTCGAGCGCCGGCGCATCATGATCACGGCCGACATCGTCCGCGCCGTGGCGCTTGGACTGATTGGGGTGCTCGCGCTCAGCGGCTCCTTGGAGTTGTGGCACCTGCTTGTGCTCGGCGTGGTCGTCGGGTCTGGGAACGCCTTCTTCAACCCGGCCGCGAACGCGATCGTGCCGGACCTTCTCCCTTCGGAGGACCTGCCGCAGGCCAACGCCTTTTGGCACGTCGGCGCGCCCACCATGCAGAGGTTCGCGGGTCCCGCGCTCGGCGGCATCGTCATTGGCGTCAGCGCGCCAGGCTGGGCGTTTCTCGTGGACGCGGCGACGTTCATCTTCTCTGCGTGGATGTTGTCGATCATTCGGCCCTCGACACGCGCGATCCGGGAGGATCAGGCACCCGGCAACCCCGTCACCCATATCAGCGAGGGTTTGCGCTTCGTCCGGTCCCATTCGTGGTGCTGGGCCTACATGATCGTGATCGGCCTCACCGTCCTCGTCGGATTCGGCACGCTGGAGGTCTTGCTCCCGATCATCCTCAAGGTCAACTTGGGCCTCGGTGAGAGGGAGGCGGCGCGCTATCTCGGGTTCATCCTGGCCAGTGGTGGCCTCGGCTCTATCGTCATGTCCATCGCGGTTGGCCAGCGCAAGGACCTTCCACGCCGCTTCGTCACGATCATGTACGTCGTCGCGGCCGCCGGCACTCTGGCGTTGGGTGTCTACGGGATCATGACCGTGGCCTGGCCGGGCATCCTCGCCGCATTGGTCTCGGGGGGTCTGTACGCGATCGCCCTCATCTACTGGCTCACGATGCTCCAACGGCTCGTGCCGCGCGAGTTGCTCAGCCGCGTGTTCAGCGTCGACCTGATGGTCTCGCTCGGCTTCGCGCCTATCGGCTTCGTCGTAGTCGGCGCGCTGGGCACAGTGGCTGATCCCCAAACC
>JBOGED010000438.1:0-1531 GCA_050743625.1 Egibacteraceae bacterium
CGGCCGCTGCCGCGACGGTCAGACCGAACCAGGACAAACCACAACGTTATTCCTGCCCAAGCCCGAACTAGACGCAGCCCTGTGCTCCAGGTTCGTGGCTCCAGTACGCAGCGCGCGTAGGCCCGGATCGCGTAGTCCCGAATACTGGACCCCAGGCCGCCGCAGAAACCTCCGATACCCCGACGCTCGGATAGGACACTCCGCTGCAGCCGGACTTGCGGTATCAGCCACTACCAGAAATGGTCAACCTGCTGATCACAGCGGTCCTACACGTGACGTGTCGGGAAGTGTACCCTGCCGATATGGGCTCTCCGACGCAACGGCTGAACGTCACGCTAGACGGCGAGCGAGCAGCGAAGCTGTCGCGACTGGCAGCTCGCGTCCACGTCAACGAAGGCACGCTCGCCAGATCACTGCTCTCCACCGCTATCGATGAGGCGGATCCCGATCCCGCCAACGTCACCGCCTTGCTGGACGGGATCGACGGCGCCTTCCCGCAGGCACAGCTCGGGCTGCGCCAAGCGGCCGCCGGGGAAACAATGCCACTTGACCAGTTGTAGCTGGTGACGCGCGTCGAGCTCGCGGCGGTCGCCGTCGAGGACCTTGACACGCTCATCGTCACGCACAGCCTTCCGCGGGACACTCGGCAGCGGGCAAGAAGATCACTGGCGTCACTCGCGGAGTTTCCCCGTCTCGGGCCTGAGTTGGGAGGACGCTGGACAGGGATGCGCTTCATCCTGGGCCCCTGGCGATGGATGCTCCTGGTCTATCGATTCGACGAGTCACGGGACCGGGTGGTAGTGGTCACCATCCAGGACTCGAGATCCTCGGAGGCAGCGGCATCCACGCGCTGACCAATCCGGTGGCCCCCACCAGCGAACGCGCGGCTCGAACGGTACGTGAGAGGCGCGGACCGCAACCAGCAGGCGCACACCAGGAAGAGGGCTACACGCCGGCTAGGGAGCGGACGGGGCGGTGGAAGCCGTGGGCGTTGGCCCACAGGTCGAGGGCGAGGCTTGCGATGTCGTCGATCAGGGGGATGACGTCGCGGGCGCCATCTTGGCGAAGGTCGAACGTCTTGGTGTAGCCACCGCAAGAGCCGCAACCGTCGACCCGGACCCACGGCCAGCCGTCCGCCTGGAAGGGCGAGAGACGGGTGGGGTCGTCCTCACCGCAGGCGGGGCAGGTTGCGCGGGGATAGCCCCACCAGGTCGCGCAACGCGAGCAGACGAGCCAGCGCGGGGACCCGCCGAGGAACTCACCGGACCGCTCCGCGATCACCGACACCTGAGGCGACCCACCGCACGCCGGGCAGGCCGCGCCCTGCCACAGGTCAGCGCCCGGAACGGCGCTCGCGGCGGCCGCGAGCTCGAGCATCGGGCCGGCCGCGACCTGCAACCAGAACCCGGCCCGAGGATCCACCAGCGTGAGATCGTCCGCCCAGGTCCGCGCCACCTCACGTTGCGCCCCGGCCGGCAGGGTCGCCAGCTCCCCTCCCGCCTCGGCGAGCGGCCCCGGCGCCGCGTCCGAC
>JBOGED010000439.1:0-30929 GCA_050743625.1 Egibacteraceae bacterium
AGCGTTCCCCGAACAGGGATGTGGACCGGCGGGTCATCGCTAGCCGGCTCGCAACTCGTGCAACACCTGCAACACGACTCACAAACTTGACTCACGCGCAACGACTTTGCGGATCCAAGTCCCCTAGCCCCGTCGTCGGTAGCCCGATGACGGGTTCCCGCAGTGCCGGTGCCGCGCCCTGCCCGTTGACCACGATGATCCCTTGCTCGAACCCCGTAGCGAGCTCGTCCGGAACCACCTCACTGATTGGCGCTCTCTGTCCATCGACTTTCGGAGCGGGGTCCGGTGGCGACCCGAAGCCCAGCTGCTCCCGCTCTTCCCATGTCAGCTCGAAGAGGTCGCAGATGGCGTCCTGATGACAAGGATCGGGAACGCAAGCGCCCTCCTCCCATCGGCGCACCTTGCGGTGATCCACGCCGCAGTGCCCGCCGAACCGCTCCTCGCAGCGCCGCTTGACCGCATTGGCAAAGGGAGTACGGCTCTTCCGGCCATAGACCCGTTCCCGAGCAGCCTGCAGCTTCGGGTTCGGTACCCATTGGTCTCGTGGCCGGATCGGCATACTCAATTCCCCCGTATGGATCCCGCCGGTATCCCGGCGGCGTCAGACCTTACAGCCAACTGCCAGGGGGCGCGCAAGGGGGCGTCACGCCCCTCGAAAGGGGGCGCGTCATCCCCATGGTGAACCCCTCTCGCCCCCTTGATTGATCCCGCCAAACCCCCTGGAGCCTTGTCGTGAGGAAGGTCAGCCTCTTCATCGTGCACACGCCGTGTGCATGGGAAGGGAACGGGACCCGTCGGTCCAGTGACCCTGGATTGACGGGTCCCGAGGGAGTGACTGCCATGAATGAGGCGATTCCGCAGGAGTGGATGAAGTAGATGGCTGGTCCTGCTGCTACCGATGGGCCAGAGGAGCTGCTGGTGCTCGTGACCAAGACCCTCGTTCTTTCGGAAAAGCTCGAGCTCGAGCTGGTAGCGATGCTGCTGCGGGATGCGGCCGAAGTTCTTCAGGACGGTGAAGAGCACGACGCGTCGAGCTGAGCTGGCAGTCAATCCGTGCCCTCGTAGGTCTCGAAGAGGACGACGTTGTCGGTTGCGGGGCGGACGCTGACGACGGCCTCGAGGGGCTCGTTGTCCTCGCCGTAGGTGGCGTGGACGATCTCGATCATGATGCGGTTGGTGAGGGGATCGAGCAGAGGATCTGGGCCGAAGGCTTCCAGCTCCTCGGGTGAGGCAAGCCGTGCCCGCATCTCGTTCGACGTGCGCACGATCGAGTGGCCCGCGTTCTCGAGGACGCGCACGACGCCGCCGGGCGGGAACGGGCCGGGAGTCATCAGGTCGGTTCCTTGGGCGACGTTCTCGGGGAAGTAGCTCACGCTCAGCTCCGCTACCCGGCCATCGACGAGCATCTCACGCTCTCGCCCCCAAACCCGTGACCGTGGATCGACCCCAAGCAGCGCGGCGACTGGCTCGGACATGAGGGTCCAACCGGTCTTGACCGTGCGTTTGTCGACCTCGCGGCCCTGCATGTCGCCGCCGAACACGAGCCCGCCCGACTCACGGGCACGCGCGTAGCGGCGGTTCACGGGCCAGCGGTCGGGACGTTGGCTTCGTGGGATGACGACCGGGCGGAGGCCTGATCTGGCCCGCACCAGGCCTTCGGCGGCGAGCTGCTGGACCGCGCGTGCGGCGGTCTTGTCGCTCACGCCGTAGCGACTGCCCAGCTCGGCGGCGCCGGGTAGCTGGTCGCGAGCCGGGTCCTGGTCGGTGGGCTCGTACTCGCCCGCGAGAATCGCCGAGCGGAGATCGTTGGCGATCTGGTCGTAGACGGTGGGGCGCTGGATGGGCACGGTTCCTCCCGGGGGGCGGGGGCATCTGAAGGTCTGTAGAGGGAGCCGAACCCTAGCCGAGCACAGAACAACGTGGTGCGCAATCTAGGAACCTGGTGCCGCACCAATCAGCTGGTTGGCCATCATGGACAACGGTCGATGAGCAATACCACAACGACCAGCAAAGGCAAAGGGGGAGGATCATGTCTCGGCTGGCAGCAGGGGCTCCAGGTCCGGAGCGGCAATCCCGACGATCTCAGGGATCAACAGCGTTCAGTCCGCTGCAACGGGAACGGCTCGCGAGGGGCTGGTCGCAGACCAGACTGATCGCGGAGCTGCAGAACGTCGCAGTGCGGGAGGGGTACATACTTCCCACCAACGGCTCGCTCACGGCGATGGTGAGCCGCTGGGAGAACGGCCACTGCGAACCAGACGTCCTGTACCGCTACCTGCTGTGCGAGGTCTACGGCAAGACCGCCGCGCAGCTCGGCTTCGGTGATGATCAGCCAGAGGATCAGGACCAGCGGACCTGGTTGACGATGGAGGACTTCTGCCGTGAGCTGGAGGTCCCCTACTCGACCGCCTACAAGTGGTCGTCCTTCGGCTCCGCGTCCGGGCGCTTCCCGCAGTGCCGCCGCCTGCCCAACGGCAAGATCCGCATCCGCCGCGTCGACCTGGAGGAGTGGCTCGATGGCCTCCCCACCCTCTAACGGCGCGCGGCCGATCTTGCCCTGGCGCCCCGCCCGGCTCCGGGTCTACGGCGTCTACCGGCGAGAGCGCAACGCCAAGGCGCGCGCCACCGACGGCAGCAATCGGCGCCGGCAGGCAGCGGTCAGCTACGACGTCCGCTTCCAGGTCGACGGCCACACCTT
The DNA here is from genome assembly GCA_050743625.1 of Egibacteraceae bacterium. GTDB lineage: Bacteria > Actinomycetota > Nitriliruptoria > Euzebyales > Egibacteraceae > JBOGED01. The sequence continues at coordinate 2,699 of JBOGED010000439.1, forward strand.
CCGGTACGGGTTCGAGAAGAAGGCGCTCGCCGACGAGTTCGCCGACAAGTTGCACCAGGGATTCGTCGCGGGCTGCCTGTTCGACCCCAACGCCCGCCGGTTCCTCCCCCAACAAGAGGAGCCCGCGGAGGCCGGGCTCACGTTCTACGCGCACGCCACGGACCACTTCCGGCGGAAGTGGCCCACGTGGTCGCCGGTCCGCCGCTCGCAGGCGCAGCGTGAGCTGGCCCGCGCATGCATCCACCTCGTGCGCGAAGACGGCGCGCCGCAGCTAAGCCTCGACCAGCGGCGGCAGGCCGACCAGTTCCTCCGCAGCGTCGCGCTCATGGTCCCGCCTCCGGAGCACCTCGATGACGAGGGCCGGGCATGGAATGAGTGGTTCGAGCGCTGGTCGCTGCTGTTGCGAGAGGTCACCGACGGCCACCTCGCGGCGTTCCTCGAGGCTGTCCGCACCACGACCCTCGACGGGACGCCGCGGACGTTGGCACCGCACACGCTGGCCAGGACTCGCGCCGTCGTGGGCGCGGCGTTCCGGAGCGCGCTCAAGCGCCGCCTGATCGACTGGAACCCCTGGGACGCGGTCGAGTGGAAGCTTCACCCCGACGAGGACCAGATCGACCCTGAGCTGGTCATGGACCAGGGACAGGTCTTCGATCTCGCGGCGGCCGTCGCTGGCATCCAACGTCGCTACGAGAGCTTCGTCCTCGTGATGGGGCTGTGTGGCCTGCGCCCGAGCGAGGCACGGGAGCTGCGCCGCTGCGACCTCGACCTGGTCTCTACGCCCGCGACGGTCACCGTGGCCGGCAGCTGGACCGACGTGCCCGACCGCTTCCTCGACGAGGGCGAGAGCCGGCGCCGGCCATTGAAGGGGCGCGGACCTAGGGCCACACGACCAGTCCCGATCCCCGCGCGAGCCGTCCCGCTCCTCCAAGCGCACCTCGACGAGTTCGTCGGCGCCCGCCGTGACGCAATGGTATTCACCACCCATACCGGCCGGCGCATCCACCTCTCAAACTTTCATCGGGACATCTGGGCGCCGGCCAGGGAGAAGGCGTTCCCGGCCGACAGCCCGCTCCAACAGGTGCGGCGGCACGACCTGCGCCACGCGGCCATCACCGCCTGGCTGAACTCCGGCGTTACCGTCAAGACCGCGCAGCGGTGGAGCGGGCACAAGCGCGCCTCGGTCCTGCTCGACACCTACCTCGGCGTGATGCGGGACGACGAAACCATCTCACTCGCCAGGGTGGAGGAGGCCCTCGACCACGCGCTCGACAAGCGCGGAACCGTGACAGGCCCGTGACAAGCCTCACGGAAATCGACCACCGAAGGAGACGCCCAGTGGAAGGCAACGAATCAAACGACGCAAGCGTAATTCGGCAGGTCAGCAGCGAAATCCGACCAAACAGCGAGGTCAACAATAAGAGCCGGGACGGGGATTCGAACCCCGGACCTGAGCTTTACAAGATCAAATTAGTAATTCCAGAGCGTTGAGAATCATACTGTTTTCGCTGCTCACGCCCATGATCGCACAGTCCTCATCGTCCATCCTTTCCACCCTCGTCCAGCTCGTTCAGTCCTGTATCCGTTACCATCGCCGTTACCACGAACCAGCCCTTCACCTGCACAAATTTCCCCTCCTACTTCACGGCATTGTCTCACACGTGTGCTATCTTCTGTCTCGCTTAGCCAGTTGCAAGACGACAGGTATGCATCATCTGATGCGACCACCCGGCCTCCGGCCGGGAACAAACCCAGGGGCAGGCGTTGATCGACACCGCCAAGCTCGGCGTGGGCCGCGAAGATTATTATCTTCGCGAAATCGCCGACGACGAAGAGGCCTATCTCACCGGTCACGGCGAAGCGCCCGGCCGCTGGTACGGGCGTGCGGCAGGCGCATCCTTCAACCTCTCGGGCGAGGCGACCGCCGAACAGTTCAAACGCGTGTTCACCGGCTGTGACCCGGTGACGGGGAAGCTGTTGGGGCGGGCGCACCGCTGCGACGGTGTGCTCGGCTACGACCTGGTGTTCCGCCCGACCAAGAGCGTCTCCGTCTTCTACGGCCTCGGCACACCCGCAGACGCCGCTGCGGTCATGGCCGCCCACCATGCCGGCGTCGAGGCTGCGGTCGAGTTCTTGGAGGAGTGGATCGGGCTGCGCCGCGGCCGCAATGGGCTGGAGCGGATGGAGACCGCCTGCGGGCTGCTGGCGGTCGGGTTCGACCACCGGAGTTCGCGAGCGGGGGACCCGTTGCCGCACACGCACCTGATCGTGGCCAACCGCGCCCAAGGCTTGGACGGGCGGTGGACGGCGTTGGACGGCCACGACCTCCTCGACGTCGAGGTCCTCAAGGCGGCGAACGTGTGCTACCGCAACACCTACCAAGCCGAGCTCACCCGCACGTTGGGAATCGCCTGGACCGAGCCGGACGAGCTGGGCAACTGTGAGATCGACGGTATGCCCGAGGAGCTGATTCGGCTGTTCTCCAAGGCCGGCAACGCGATCCGGGAGGAGCTGGCGGCGCGGGAGGCCGAGGGGTCGCCGGTGTCGTCGAAGGTGGCGAACTGGGTGGCGCACAAGCTACGCGGGGCCAAGGTGAGGGAGGACCTCCCTTTCAACGTGATCGCTGGGCCGCCGAAGCGGCGGACAGCGGCATCGACGTGCCCGAACTCTTCAGCCGGCTGTACGGACACGAGCGTGAGCAGCAGCTGTGCGAAACCGACGTCGAAGCGCTGTTCGACCGCATCGGCGGCCCCGAAGGGTTGACCGCGCGAGCATCGACCTTCCGGATGCCGGCCGTCGTGGCCGCGATCGGCAACGCCACCCGCCTCCGGCCCGGTCAGGTCCGCCAACTCGCTAACGCGTTTCTCGCCGAGCGCTGCGTCCAGGTCCTGACCGACCCCAAGACCGGCAGATCCTCCTGGTCCACCCCCGAACTTCTCGGCCTCGAACAACGGCTCGTCGACGACGCTCAGAGCCGGCAGGCGGAGGGACGCCACGTCGTGCCTGACGAGATCGTGCAGGCGACGTTGGACCACTTCACCGCCATGGGCAAGCCGCTCGGGGAGGATCAGGCCGCAGTCGTACGCGCCGTGTGCGGTGACGGCGCGGGTGTGTCCTGTGTCGTCGGGCGGGCGGGGACCGGCAAGACCTTCACCCAAGACGCCGTCCGCGCTGCGTTCGAGGCCGCCAACCACAGCCGTCCCGCCGACCGCCCCTTCCAGGTGCGGGGGCTCGCACCGACCGGGATTGCCGCGCTGGAGCTGGACGCCCGCGCGGGCATCCCCACCGTGACCGTGGATCGGTTCCTCCTCGACATGGACAACGGCCGCGACAGCCTGTCCCCCAACGACATCGTGGTGGTCGACGAGAGCAACATGCTCGGCACCCGCAAGGCTGCCCCGCTGATGGCTCACGCCCGCCGCGTCGGAGCGAAGGTAATCCTGGTCGGGGATCCCAAGCAGCTGCAGTCCATTGACGTGGGCGGCTGGTTCCGCGGCCTTATCACGCGACTGGACGCCGTCGAGCTGACCGAGAACCGCCGCCAGCTCGACGAGTTGGACCGCCGTGCGGTCGAGCTGATCCGCGACGGGCTACCAGAAGAAGCCATGCGGCTGTACCGCGACGGCGGCCGGGTCACCGTCACGACCACCGCCGCCGAAGCCCACGAGGCCATGGCCAAAGACTGGTGGCACGCGTTCGAACAGGGCGAGGACGCGGTCATGCTCGCCCACCGCCGGGTCGAGGTCGACCGGCTCAACGACCTCGGCCACGCCGCCAGGGCCACCGCCGATCGCCTCACCGGCGAACCGATCACCCTCAATGGACGCGAGTTCCGGGTCGGGGATTGGGTCGTGTGCGGCGCCAACCGGCTCAATATCGGGATCGCCAACGGCACCAAAGGTCGCATCACCGCCATCGACCACACCACCGGCGCCATTACCTTGCGCACCGACGCCGACGCCGACGCCGACGACGAGGCCACCCTCACCCCCGGCTACCTGGGTCAGAAGCTGTCCGACGGGCGCCGAGCGCTGGACCACGCCTACGCGATCACCGGCCACAAGTCCGAAGGCGTCACCGTGGACCGCGCCTTCATCCGCGGCGGCGGCCACGCCGATCAGGAATGGGGCTACACAGTCCTGACCCGCGTCCGCAAGCGCGCCGACCTCTACCTCGTCGAGTCCCCACCGGTCAGGTTGGCCGACGGCGCCGAGGAACTCGACATCGCGCCACCAATGTCCCAGCGCCCGTACGACGTCGCGATCGCCGCCCTCGGCCGCTCGTCGGCGAAGCGCATGGCGATCGACGTTGCCGCTGAGGACGCCTCACCAGATCCAGCCGGGATGTCGACCCGCGAGCTGCGCGCCGAAAGGGACCGCCTCGCCGCCATGCTCGCCACCCGGCCCCGCCCCAAGCGGCACCAGCACGCCCGCATCACCACACAACTCCACGAAGCACACCGTGTCCTGACCCAGCTCCGTGAGACCATCGCCCAGCGCGAGGCATGGCTGGCAAACCATGGCCGCGGCCTCACCGCCCTCACCCACCGCGCCGCCGCCAACGCCACCCGCGCCGACCTGTCCACCCTGTCCTGGCGCGAACAGACCCTCGCCCAGCGCGTTAACGAGCTGACCACCCAGGAGCGCGAGCTGAGCCGCCACGAGCAGCAACGCGCCACCTGGGTCGACACCCACGCCCCCGAGCTCGACCGCAAACACGCCATCCTCACCGAACTCGCCTGGCGCTCCCACGCCCGCGCCACCGCCCACACCATCGACCCCCCCGACTGGCTCACCACCCTCCTCGGCCCCCTCCCCAACACACCGGAGACTCGCCGCTCATGGCGCGCCGCCGCCGAACAACTCGACCGCTACCGCGACCACTACCACATCACCCAACCTGGCCTCGGCGACCGCCCCGTCGACCTAGCCCAGCTACGCGACTGGCGCGCCTGCCAACACACCCTCGAACGCATGGCCGAACGCGCCCAAGCCCGAGACAGGGACATGGCGAACAGCGCGATCACGCGTTAACCCTCGGACCTCAGCGGCCCAAACGGCCCCGATAAATTCAAGCGGGGCGTCACTGTGTTTGGTCCAGATCAGAACGGAAGATCGTTGTAGGTGGCCTCTGCCTCTGGCCACAGCGCTCGGCAGGGAAGGTTTGTAACCACGAACAGGTTCACAATGTCCTCGCGATCCATGAACATAATCTGACTACGCTTGGAGGCATCGAGCTTGTTGCCCAACCAATTTCGGGCTGCCTTCGTAATCTCTCCACCAGCAACGATGAAGGCGTGATCTATCAGGACGCGCTTGCCGATCTCAGGGTCGAAGATCTCATGGCCTAGCATCATGAGTACCTGGTTGTGGATCTCGGCTACGTTGGCATTTGCCGCCTTGGTCGCCCCCGATGAGTCAAGCTTGCCCTTCTTCGCCTGAACACCGAAGTAGAGAACGTGCTCGGTTGGCAAGGTATACTTCATCCACACATCCTTGCCATACTCCAGCGCCTTGTCCTTATGGCCAGCAGCCGTAATTCGATGAAATCCGAGCTGGCGGAAGAGCGGAAGCAGGACTTCCTCAATAAGCTCATCTTCTGAGCAAGTCTCCAGATACGTGAGTAGCTGCTCACGTCGTTCGAGTTCCGCTGCGGAGAAAGGGCGGTGCGGGTTGGGTGAAGGGGCGGCTATGGTGTTGGTGGGAATATGGCGCAGGTAGCATTTCTTGTCCGGAGCGTAGAACGCGTCGAAGTCCTCCCGTGCCAGTGCGGCGTTGAGCTGAGCTAGCGCGCCCGACCGTTGCTCATCTTCGTTGATGGCATCAGCTGGGTCCATGAGCCTGTCAATGACACGGGCAAACGTGTCAGGCGGCGTGTTGGCGCTTGGCTGAGGTTCTGAGAGTATCTTTTCCAAGGTATCCGCGACCCAGTAATGACGGGTGGAGCCGTCATGTTCGTAATCAGTTTCGATGTCTGAGAAAAACTCCGTCAGGTACTTGCTGCTTCGATAGACAAAAAAACTTGTCTCGGCGGGGAAGTTGCCGCAGATCATATCGGCCACCTGCGTTAAGGTGCGCCTCTTGAATTTCATTATCTCCTCGTCATTGTATGCATATAGCCGGACTTTAGTCGGTGAACATTATCCTCCTGAATCATCTAATGAGAGCTTCAGTCTCGGACCCCGGTCGTGGGTCGCCGACGCGGACAACCCTCGCACCTGCCCCACCGCACCGGTCCAGCCGGTAGGGTGCCAGCAGCACGACAGGGTCGCCAAGGTCACGCTTGGCCGCGCACAGCAGCGTGAAACAGTCTAGGTCCGCCGTTCTGTCCGCCGGGCCAGCAGCCCGGCCAACCTCGTCCCCAGACAACAGTACGAACCTGATCGACCGACAACGCGCCCAAGTCATACACGCCAAGACAAACCGATCGGCCAACTGGAGACGGTCTCGGGGTAGGTGCTGATCGCGACGACATGCCGGGCGCCGCGTAAGCCCCACGAACGTGCTCGCCAGGGCGCCAACACCGCCGCGGTCCGCGCGTAATCCTCCTGCCGCCCACAGAACAGCTCGCCGATCAGCTGCGCATCGCGCGGGCCAGACGTGTGGTGGCCTCAAAGACCTCGGCCGCCGCCGGCTAGCAGAACGTAATAATGGCGCACAACGTGATCCCGCCTGCAGCGGTTACCCTCGTCTCTTGGGAAATCAAATACCCGATTTCATTGCTAGTCTTCAGGAGCAGGCGGCACATTACCCATCGCGATGGTTTCCTTGTAAGACTTCACACGGGAAATCAATGCGTTGATGTCTGCCTTGGTGCGCTGGTAGGGGCCCATCACGGCATCCTTCTCCTGCGCGATCGCCAGTCGATCCTCCGCGCGGCGACGGCTCGCGGCGTGGGCGCCGAAGAAGCCATTGAGGATGGCATGGCTGTCCCGACTCACTTCGGCTCTGGCGTTCCGGTATGCGACCTGAAGTTCGGAGATGTCCCTAATTACCCAGCTCCGGATCTCGCGGAGGTTGCGGTTCACTTCGTCGAGATAGCGGCACGCCTGTCGCTGGCTGGCTTTTCCGTCTCGTAGAAGCTGGAGCAATCCTTCCACGTACTCCTGCTGCTCCTGGCGGCGGGCGTCATACTCCTCGGCAGGGGACATAGGATGACGATGGGTCGAGCACCGGACCGAGTCAAGAGCCTGCCTATCCCCGGCGCTGCACTGCATCTTCCACCAGCTCCCTCACCCCGGGACTCACGCTAACCGAAGGCCCCGACCCGCGGGCGCGCTCAGGCTTGGCGCGAATGGGCGGAAGCGGCAGGGTATGGGGTCCGGTACCCGGACCCCCAAGCCCATGATCGACAGCGGAGCATGACCGCGTGTCAAGGATGCTTCGCACTTTCCCTGCGGGAAAGCCTTCGGTCCTTGACTCGCTCCCTATCCACGACGAGGCGTGGTAGGCGGCGAGCGGCGAGCGGCGAGATCGCGACCGCCACATCGCCGTGATGTGAAGGCCAGTGAGGCCATCGGGCTAGCGCGCCATCACTTTTCCGTGTACAGCCGGCTGGGCGCCGAGGCCAGGGCGGTTCGCCAGCGGGGGTGGGCGTAGTGGGGGGCCAGGCTGATCAGGGTCCAGGAGACGGCCCATAGGTAGAGGGCTTGGCCGTCGGCGAGGGCGTATATGGCGCCGGGGTCCATCCAGCGGCGTTTGATGGTTTCGTCGCGGCTGGTCCACTCGCCGCACATGACCGAGAATGCCTCCAGGGTGCGGGTGTCGCGGATCCCGCCGAGCACGAGGACGTGACCGAACAGGGAGAGGAACCCTTCGGCGACGTCGGCGCTCCAGCGGCCGCGGACTTGGGAGAGGTCTTGGACTGCGGCCAGGACGTGGAGTCCTTGGCCGCCGGCTTCGGAGACGAGGGCGGGGAGTGAGGCGATGGGGGCGACGTTGGCGACCTCGTCCAAGATCAACGAGACTGGCGGCCAGCAGGTCTGCCCGGCGATGGTGGCGGTGCGGTGGCGGCGGTACTGGGCGTCACGGACGGCTTCGATCAACGCGACGACAAGGGGGGCGCAGGCGTTTTGCTGCTCGGCGGCTGCCGCGATGTAGACGGTGTCCGCGCTGTGGACGAAGGTGGCAGGGTCGAAGTTGGAGTCGGTGGCGGCCTCGAGGGCTTCAGCGGTCGTGTACACATCGATGACATCGGCGGTGGCCGACCAGATCGACTGACGCTCCTGGTCGGCTGCCCGGTCCACGCCTTCCAAGACCTGGGAGGCGAGCACGGTGTCGGCCAACCCGCCGTCCGCAGCCCTCGTGAGGATGGTTTGGGGGGTTTTAGTGTCGCCGCGGAGGACCCAGCTGACGACGTCGACCATGTCTCGCCCGGATAGCGCGGCGGTGTAGAGGAGGGGGCCGAGGAGTGCGGCGGCGCGGGAGGTCCAGTGTGACTCGTGCCGGGCGCCTTTGGCCGCGGGGGAGGCGGCGACCATGGCTGAGGCGAGTCTGCGGGCGGATTCCCAGGTGCCGGCGGCGTCCAGGGGCGACCAGCGCAAGCGGATGACGCCGTCCGGCAGGTCGGTGGCTTGGCCGGTGGGGTCGAATGCATACACGCGCCCATAGCGGGAACGCGCCGCTGCCGTGGCGATGAGTACGTCGGGTTTGGTGGAGGTGACCAGTGCGGCGCCGGGCGCGCAGAGGACGGAGGGGATGATGACCGCGGAGGTCTTGCCGCGCCGGGGCGGGCCGAGCACCAGGCAGGCGGACTCGGCCGGCGCGTGCACCACCCCCGCCTCGGCGTGGATCCCGATGAACGCCCCGCCCCCACGCCAGGCCGCGTCAGCGCGCACGGCCTCTAACCCGTCCACGCCAGGAGCGATCATCCCCGACAGGAGCCTCCGTCTGGTCGAGCTGCGATAAATGGCCACGGTGACGATCAGACCGAGGACGATCATCCACCCCGGTAGGCGGGCAACCAGCAGCCCGACGACGAAGACCAGCCCGGCCGCGGCTCGGTCGGCCACCGCGAGCATCCGCTCGTGGCCGGTCGTGGGCGTGGGTATAGCCATGAATGACACCTCCTCCACGTGTACAGGACCCGCTCTGCTGTGAGGGCTGTCAGGCGGCGTCGACCCGTCGCTGCCGGGCGACGGCGTCTTGAACCGCCACCCGTATCCCGGCTCGCTCGAGCCGTCGATGCGCGTCGGCCAGGTCGCCGCAGAGCCGTTCGATCAGCCTTCGGCGTAGCCGACCTCGTCGACCAGATCGGCCAGGCGCTGCGCGAGGCTGTCCATTACCGCTCCCGTCCCAGTTCCAGCGCTCACATCGATATCCCGCGACCGCTGGTCCGGTTAGGGAAGAGCAGCTGGCCGTCGGCGGCTCTGCGTGCGTGTTCTTCGGCGATGCGAGCGCGTACCGCTGCGCTGCCGGTTTCGGGCAGCGGCTTGATCAGGTCGGTCACACGGTCGGCTGGCAGCAGACCTCGTGAGGCATCGCTGATGTCGTCGTCCTGGACCGAGACGCGCTGCGGTTCCTTGGAGGTGTCGTACGCCTGGGATGCGTTCTCGGCCGCTTCGGACAGCCGCAGCGGTTGGTCATCATGTGATATGGCAACCGTACGGTCGGGCCGGAGGCGGGACGCGTCGGCGTTTGCCAGGTTGAGTGCTTGCTGTAATGAGTGGCCGCTGATCCGCTCCGGCGCCAGATACTGGTCACGGACGGCGACCGCAGCGGAGCGGCCGTCCTCGGCCGCGCGTTCCAACCGGTCGCGATCCGCCACCGCGAAGAACGCGCGTTGCGAGTCGGCGAGCCGTGCGTCGAATGCCACTGACCACTGCCCTAGCAGCACGTCGGCGACTTCACCGACCGTGACGACCTCGCCGGAGGAACGGGACCGCTCCAACCGCTCGCACCGTCCCCGCAGGTCCGCGGTCGCGGCCTCCAGGTCCCCGACCCGGAACGCCTCAGTGAGCGCGCGGCGCTCCTGGGCGGCGTTCGGGTCGGCCCACCACGACGGCTCCACCATCGGACCGCTGTTCGCGCGAGCGCCGCTGCGGGAGTCCCAGAGGCTAGGCTGCATCGGGACCACCCCATTGGCTCATGGCCTGGTCCACGAGCGCGAGGACTGCCGCTGCGGGGATGAGCAGGCGCCCGCCGAGCTTGATCGAGGGCAGGATCCCGGCCTTGACGTAGGCGTAGGCGGCGGATCGTTTGATCCCCAGCCGCCTGGCGGTCTCGGGGACCGTCCACGCCACCCGGTCGACCGGTTCGGCCGACGGCGTACTACCATTGCGTTGCATCAGGACACTCCAAGTTTCGATGCGATGGCCTCGGCGTGGTCTGGACCACCACGCCGGGGCCGCTTGTCGTTACCGGTCCGCCAGATTGGCTTCGCGGCTCTCAAACCGACACCAACTGTATAGAGGGGTATGCAAACTGTCAATCCCCCTATACAGCACAAGGCGGCTCGGGATTTGGAGCGGCGCGCTACCGTGCCCGCTGAGGGTGTATAGGGGGCTACCCGCCTCCTCGGCTTGGAGATCTGGAGGGAGTCGGTCGTGAGTGAGGACGTCGAGCGCATCGCTGGTATCGCCGATCCCGCGGCACGCGCTCGTGCGGCTACTGAAGCGCTCGCGGAACATCAGCAGGCGGTGACGCGGCTTGCGCGTATCCGCCGCGCGGCGGTCGCCGAGCTGCGTTCCGCCGGCCTTTCCCTGGCGCAGGTGGGTAGCCGGCTTGGGGTGACTCGTGGTCGTGTCGCGCAGTTGGGTGTCGACTATGGCGTTGAGCGGCAGTTCTTCGGCGGTCAGGACGTCACGATCGTGATCCCGTTGCGGTCGACCCGGCTGCCCGACGAGCGGCTCGTCATCGCGCAGGAGGATCAGCAAACCGCCAACGTGCTCGCGCACCTGTGCGAGCGCATCGACCTGGGAGTCGACCGCGGCTACGTGGCTCCCGACGGTGAGGTTGATTTCTCGCCGGAGGCGCTCGTGCTGGTCTGCGGACCGAAATCCTCACCAGTGGTCAACCGGCTGCTGGCCACGACCGAGCCCGCGTTCGAGTTCTCCCAGGACCAAGCGGGGAGGTGGCGGTTCGTGGACAAGCTCACCGGCGCCGCCCTCGTATCCCCGATGGACCGCGAACCGGCTGAGCAGGGGGACTACGCCTACCTGGGCAGGCTCGAGGCGCCGGGCGGTCGGACGTTCCTGCTCATCGCCGGTGTCCATGCGGTCGGCTCACTCGGGGTCGCGCACTACCTGTCCGAGGAGGGCAACCTCGCGTGGTTGTACGAACAGGTGGGGCTCGACCGCTTCTCGATGGTGATCGGCTCGACCTTTGCCGGCTCTCCTCGCCAGATCACCTCCAGCCAGGCGATCACCCCGCCGCGCCGCCACTGATGCGCGTCACCTTCGCTACCTGCCCGCAGCCGGGCAAGGCTGGCGCCGAAGACCTCTGCGGCGCGGTGGGGGACCTTGCCTGGGTGCTCGACGGCGCCAGCGTGCCCGCAGAGCTGTCGCGCTGCTGCGATCTGGACGCGAGGTGGTATGTGACCCGGCTGTCCGCCGCGCTGCTCGACGCGTTCACCACGTCCCCCGCGCAGGACCTCGGCAAGCTCCTGGCTTGTGCCATCGCGAAGTCCGCCGACGAGCATCACAGCGCTTGCCATGACGCGGCTGACGAATCACTGGCGCCGTCGGCGACGGTGGCGCTCGCGCGGCGGCGCGTAGACGCCCTGGACTATCTCGTGCTCGGCGATGCGGCCGTGCTGCTCGAGGCGGCCGACGGTGTCCGGTTCCACACCGATGACCGGCTCGCGCAGGTCCGCCCCGACCTCCGGAACGAGATACGGGCGAAGCTTGCGGCGGGGATGGGCTTCGACAGCCCGGTCTACCAGAGCCTTCTCGTTGAGCTTGTCCGGCATGAGCGAGCCGCACGCAACCAGCCAGGCGGCTATTGGATCGCCAGCCAGAACCCTGACGCGGCATTCGAGGCCGTCCAAGGCACCGCGCGGATCGGGGAGGGAGCGGGCGCCGTTCGGCGTGTCGGCCTGCTCACTGATGGCGCCCGACGGGCCGTCACGCCCCTTGGCGTGTATTGCTCATGGGATGCCCTCATGCGCGCCCTGGTCACCGAAGGCCCGGCACGATGCATCGACGCGATCCGCGCCGCTGAGACCGGCGATCCAGACGGACGCCGCTTCCCTCGCAGCAAACCAAGCGACGACGCCACCGCGCTGGTATGGCATCTCATCGACTGAGCCGCCACGCGCTGGCTGGCATGGTGGCCGGATCACGGCCGCTCACCGCCTGCCCTCCTCGCCGACGACCTCCGAGCGCGCTGCCGGCTCCGGCGCAGGATGCGCCGCTCTTCTTCGTCCAACCCACCCCAGATCCCCGCGGACTGGTGGTTGTCCAACGCCCATTCCAGACACTCTTGACGCACCGGGCAGCGGGCACAGACTTCCTTGGCTTGCTTGATCTGGTCCAGCGCTGGGCCGGTTGTGCCGATGGGAAAGAACAGCTCAGGATCTTCGTCCAGACAGATCGCCTTGGCCCGCCAGTTATCCGTAACCGCCGCCGCTCCTGTCAGGCTGTTCGCGACCGATGTGAGCGGGCGTCGCTCTTCGTGGGGACGGTCAATGGTCACGTGTTCGACTCCTCATTGGCCGAGTTTTCCGCGGCGACCACATCGGGTTATTGTTTCGCGCCGTCGGGTCTGACCATTCCAGAGCCTCAAACAGCATGACGTCTATAGGTTGAATGCGGATGACTGAATGCGTCCGCATGTCCACATCAAGGGGGACGAGATGGGCCAAAACCCGCGAGAGCTGACACCATACGAGTCAGCGCGGCATTTTTTCGGCGCGGAGTTGCGCCGTTGGCGGCAGCAGCGGGAGCTGTCGCAGAGTCGGCTGGGCGAGCGGATCAACTTTGATGGCAGTTTGATCGGCAAGACCGAGAAGGCAGAGCGGATGCCTTCCCTGGAGCTGGCCAAGGCGTGCGACGAGGTGTTGGTCACCGGCGGTGCTCTGGCGAGGCTGTGGCCGCTGGTCGATCAGGAGCGCCAGCGAGCGGAAGCGGCAGAGCCCGCGCCGAGCGAACCGGCTCAGGGATCACTTGCTGGATGGCAACCGGTCGCTGGCGTATACGGTGGAGCCTGCCCTACAGCCGGCTTCGGCAACGTTCCCGCCTTGGAGCCTGGGGCGGGTGTGACGGTCTCTGCGGACGCGTGCGTCGTGCCGGTGCTCACCTCGGACGGAAAGGTGGTCTTCGTGCCTGTTGATCGCCGAGCGTTCCTCATCGCCACCGGCGCGGCGTTCTTCGCGGGGGACGCCTCGGCAACAGAGTGGGATCGGTTGGCCGGGGCCATCCGCGCGCCCGAGCGGGTCGACGCCGAGATCATCGGTTACCTGCAGCGTGTCCTCGAGGAACACATCGTCGTCGACAAGAGGCTCGGTCCGCGTCAGCTCATCGGTGTGGTGGCCTCCCAGATGGGCTTCATCGACCGGCTCCGCAAAGGCGCGCGTGACACGGTCCGCAACGAGCTGCTCACTGTCGGAGCACGATATGCGGAGTTCGCCGGTTGGCTGTACCAAGATGCAGGCGACGCCCACGCCGCCATGTACTGGACTGACCGGGCGATGGAATGGGCGCACGAGGCCCTCAACCACATGCTCGTGTCCTACCTGCTGATGCGCAAGAGCCACCAAGCCCGAGACCAGCGGGATACCGAGCGCGTGATCGGTCTTGCCCAAGCTGCCCAACACGTCAGCGGGCCGCTCACAGCGCGTGTCCGCGCGCTGGCGGTGCAAGAGGAAGCGCAAGGTCACGCGCTGGCGGGCGACGAGGTCAGCTGTCACCGCAAGTTGGACGAAGCCCTCGAGCTGGTGGCCCGCAGCCATCGGGACGGTGTGCCGGCTCCTGGCCAGGGACGCTACTGCACCGAGGTTTACATCGAGCTTCAGCGGGCCAACGGCTGGCTCGAGCTCGGGCATCCGCGGCGGGCCATCCACTTGTACGAGACCCAGCTGGCCAAGCTCCCGGCCGTCCAGCAACGCGACAGCGGCGTCTACAAGGCCAGGCACGCCATCGCGCACGCCGCCGGAGACCCGGAACAAGCCGCCGCGATCGGCCACATCGCGCTCGCGATCGCCCGAGACACGGGCTCAACACGCATCTTGGCCGAGCTCCACCGCCTTGACGCCGCACTCGCCGCCTGCCTCGATCTGCCCGCAGCCGCCCAGTTCCACCAGGCCCTGAGGACGAACTGACCAGCGGCGGCTGCGGGCCGTAAGGTCCCTGGCGGTAAAGGGTTGCGTCTGTCCAGGTGCCGGCAGGAGAATGGAAGAGCTTGGAATACACCTGGAATGTTATGGAGGAGAGATGGACTTGGCCAAGCTTAATACTGACTCTGCCGGCGGGAACTCACCGCACGTCTACCGAGCCGATCCCACCCATCTGGTCGTCCAGGGATCCCCGGTCTTTGACCCTCGGGTCCCTGCTGGCGAGGTCGCCGTCTCGATCTCCACGCTGTTGGTCCTGGACGGGTTGTGCCAGCTGCGGGGAGCCGTGAGCCTGGCCGACGTGAGCCTGATGTTGGAGGTCTTCAGTTCTTCCGCCTTCCGCATTGAGACGTTGGACTGGTACTCGGTCCCCGAGGAGGCCCAGGCGCTGGAGCGTTTCCGGACTACTGGCCAGGCCCGGGACCCGTACGTGGACGAGTGGTTCCGGCTGGTCTGCGGCCATATCGCAGCCGGGCGCACGATGCGCCGTGTACATTTGCTGCGCTTGCCGCTTTCAGACTATTTGCGTTGGGAGCTCACGGTCCAGCAGGGCAGCGTCGAGCAGGGGGAGGACATTAGAGTCGTGGATCTCGACCTGCACCCGGAGCTGGCCGATATTGACGAGGATTTCTGGCTGTTCGACGATCGTGTACCGGTGCGGATGGCCTATGACTCTCAGGGCCGCCTGATCCGTCCGGAGCGGATGCCCAACGGCGCGATCGACCATGTCCGCGGCTGGAGAGATCGCGCGTGGAGGTGGCGACCCCGCTTGCGGACTTCATGGCCGGGGTGAGGTAAGGGAGAGGAGCGGTAGGGATTGGTAGAGCCCGGTGATGACCCGAGCAGCGCGCGAAGCCGGTTGGCCAGCCGGCTTCGCCAGTTACGGCTGGAAGCCGGGCTGAGCACTACCGCCTTGGGCAGGGCGGTCGGGCTGTCCCAGGGCAAGATCAGCAAGATCGAAAACGCTCAGCAGTCCATTCGTCGGGAGCACGTCGAGGGTTGGCTGCGAGCCACCGGGGTGAGCGGAGCCGAGCGCTCGGGGCTTTTGGCTCTGGCCGAAGAGGCCTTGGTCGAGGCGTCCAGTTGGTGGCGTGAGCACCGGACCGGGTTGCGCTCGAAGCAGCTCAAGCTGGCCCGGTTGGAGGGCCGGGCGACCAGGATCCGACAGTTCGAGCCAGGGGTCGTCCCTGGATTGGCGCAGACGCCCGACTATGCCGGGGCGATGCTTTGGTTCTCCAATGTCACGTCTCAAGGTGACGTCGCCGCGGCGGTGCAGGCGCGCATGGACCGCCAGGCCATCCTCTACTCAGGCACCCCCGTCGAGCTGCTGATCGGCGAGATCGCCTTACGCTGGGCTCCCCCAGGGCAGCCTCACATCCGGGCTGCCCAGCTCGACCGCCTGACGCAGCTGACGAGGGCCTCGGGGGTGCGGCTGGGCCTGGTTCCCGCAGACGCGGCGTCGCCGCCTCAGCTGACCGGGTTCACGATCTACGATTCGGATGATGAGCGCACGGTGACCTGCGAGACCTACACCGGCGAGGTCACCTACCAAGACCCCCGGGCGGTTGAGTTCTACGTCGAGGTGTTCGGCCAGCTCAGTGCCGCCGCACTGTTCGGTGAGCGCGCCCGGGACCTCATCAGACAGCTGATCGAGGACTCATAGATCCGTCCCTTTCACCCCAGTTGAGCCAGCTTTCTTTTCTATTCCATAAACTTGACAACCATGATGGAATGATAGCGGAATAAGCCTGAGGCGTGGTCGCGTCGGGCATCACCGTCCGACCTGGCTTCACGTTGTCAGGACTGGCCGAGGAGCACGCGTGACCCGCTGGCAAGGCGGCTAGTCAGGACAAAGGGGCTTTGAAGGGGAAGGGAGGCGCCGGCCCGGTCTCTGCGCTGGCCACGCACCGCTGCACGCAGAGGCCCGTCCGCCTGGATCGTCGAGCCAGGCGGGCGGGCCTCCATCTCCCCGAAAGGATCCTGGCATGTTAGTCCTGCCAGCCGCGCACTTCGTTGCCTGGCTCACCGCCTCGGCCCTGACAGCCGGCCTGCTCGGCGTCCTGCTCACCCTGGCTTGCCTCCGCTGCTCAGCTCACCGGGTCAATAGGGAATGGGAGCGCATGGCCACCGACCGCGTCCTGCCTGGAGACCCATGACCGATGACGACGCCCCGACACCCGCACCTGGATCGGCCCTGACCGGCGAATTTCCGGCGCCCTGAGCACCAGGCTGACCAACGGCGGTGACGCGCGGTACCGGGTAGCGTTACGGTATGACCGCTCGTTACGCTGAGGCGGGTAGCGGGTGAGAGAGGGGGCGCGGTGGACCCGGTGACGTTGGGGCTGACGATCGCGGCGCTGGTCGCCAAGAAGGCGCTCGAACAGGTTGGCGAGCAGGCGGGCGATGCCGGTTGGGGGCTGTTGACGAGTGTCTCGGAGCGTATGCGAGGCTGGTTCGTCAGGCGCGGCGATGAGGCAGGTGTGCGCGCGTTGGACGTCGTCGAGGCGGCTCCTGACAGCTCCCGCGCGATGGAGGCGCTGGCCGGCGCGGTGACGGACGCCGCCCGCGAGGACGCCGAGGAGGCCGGCGGGTTGGCCGAGCTGGTCGGCCAGGTCGAGCGCGCGGGCGCACCGGCGGTGACGAATTTCGTGAACCAGGTGCGGGACCAGGCCCAGGTGGGGCGGATCATCCAGGTAACCGGCACCTACTACGAACACGGCGATGGCTGATCCTGACTTCGCCGTCGATGTCGGCGGCCAGGGGACGGTCGGGCGGATCGTCCAGGCTGGCGTCTACAACGAGGCGTTCCGCCCGGTCGCCAAGGCGACGTTCCCGCAGTTCGTCGCCGTCCCAGACCCCAACCCATTGTTCGTGGGCCGCGACGACGAGCTGACAGCGCTGGACCGCTGTTGCGGTGGCGACGAGCCGGCTCGTACTGGTCGGTGGGGCGGGTCGCCGAGGCCATCCGACTCGAAGAGCGGGTGTTGGCCGAGCGTGAGCGGGTCCTGGGCGTCGAGCACCCTGACACGCTGACCGCCCGCGCCAACCTGGCCGGCTCGTACTGGTCGGTGGGGCGGGTCGCCGAGGCCATCACGCTGGGCGAGCGGGTGCTGGCCGAGCGTGAGCGGGTCCTGGGCGTCGAGCACCCCGACACGCTGACCACGCGGGCCGCCCTCGAGGAATGGCGCTCGGACCCGGGTTGACCAGCGCGAGAAGGCGTTCTTGATGTCGTGAGGGGTCTACGGATCCGGGTTAGGGAGTGCCACTGTCCTGCGGTAGGCCCGTTGGTCGTTTCACCGTGCGGGCGAGGGTTTGGGCGGCGTGGCGGTCGGGGGCGGGGATGAAGTGGGTGTAGACGCGCAGGGTGGTGGCGCCGCCTTCGCCGTGGCCGAGGCGGCCGGCGACGGTACGGAGGTCGACGCCGCTGGTGAGCATCTCGGTGGCGGCGTAGTGGCGCAGGCTTCGGAGCGTCACGACGATGTCGAGGCGTGTGGCGAGGCGGCCGACGCGGCGGCTGACGGAGTCGGGCAGGCAAGGCTCCGCGCCGTCGGGGCTGGTGGAGAAGACGTAGCCGTCGGGGCGCAGCGTGACAGCACAGGCGGCGGCGCGGTCCTCGCAGCGGGCGCGGTGCTCGGTGAGGATCTGGATGGTGATCTCGTCGAGGGCGAGGAAGCGGGCCTGGTGGGTCTTGGTGTCTTTCTCTTCGCGTTCGCGGCCGACGTGGACGAGGTTGCGAGTGATGAGCAGCCGCTCCTCCTGGAGGCGGACGTGGGACCAGCGCAGGGCGCACAGCTCGCCGCGGCGGGCGCCGGTCATCATGGCCACCCAGATGAGGGTGCCGAAGTCGGGGTCGTGTTCCCAGGCGGCGTCGAGGAAGCGTTGGCTGTCGCTGGGCGTGGGTGGGTGGACCTCTTGGCGGACGAAGCGGGGGACGGTGGCGCGTTCGGCGGGGTTGTCGGGGATCCAGCCCCACTTGACGGCCAGACCGAAGGAGGCGCGTAGGATGAAGTGGACCTTGCGCACGGTGTTCCCCGCCAGGCCCTGGCCGTCCTTGCCGCCACGCTTGCGCAGCTCGGCGTAGAAGCGGTCCAGCGTCTCGACGTCGACCTTGCGGGCCTGCGCCTGCCCGAGGGCGGGCAGGATGATGCGTGTGGTGTAGCGCTCGTAGTTGCGGCGGGTGGTCAGCTCGTGCTCGGAGGTGTCCAGCCAGGCTTGGATGACCTCGGCGACGGTGACCTTCTTGCCAGCCTTGCGGCCCTGGTCGAGGTCGCCGAGCAGCTTGGTACGCAGCCGCTCGGCGTCTTTGAGGGTGGGGGCGGTGCCGGTGACCCGGCGCTCCTTGCCGGTGAGCGGGTCACGCCCGGCGTAGACGAGCACGCGGAAGGCGCCGTTCTCACGCTTGTGAATATGTCCCCGTGCCATGTGGTGACGGTACCAGGACCACGAATCCGTTTCCACCACCGTTACCACGACAAGAAGCCCGCGCCGCTCCTGGAAGCGACTGTGGCTCTGACCTGCTGTTTTTCAGAGCCGGGACGGGGATTCGAACCCCGGACCTGAGCTTTACAAGAGCCCTGCTCTGCCAGCTGAGCTATCCCGGCGGGGGGGCGCCAACACGGAGTCTACGGTGGTGCACGGAGTCAGATGGTGGTTTCGGTGACCGCTGGCGCCGCGGGTAACGCGGCGTGGGTGTCGGTGGGGATCGGGCCGCCCACGGGATTGGACGTCCGTTCCATGGCACGGCGTTGTCTCCGGTGAACACCACGGGCCTCGGACCCCGGTGGCGCTGTCAAGCAGCGCGAGTCCGTAATCCAATTGCACGATGTACGGCTGCGCCCCGGAGAAACGCAGCGTCCACGCGAGGATGATGAGGCTCTGCTGCTCAGATGGTGCCCCCGAGCCACATCACGATCTGACGGATCACGGTGTCACTGGTCTCTGGGCTGGCGTTGCTGATGGTCCTGCCGAATCGCTGGATCGATATCGTGCGAACCGCCTCGCACATGGCCCAACTCGGCCGTTTCAGTCCGCCGTCGTCCACGACTGGGACGTGGTGGGGTAAGCCTCGATCCCTGGTGGTCAGCGGGACGATGATGCTCTGCCGAAGGGGTAGGGAGTTGAACCGATCGGTGGAGACGACCAGGCATGGCCGTGTCCCAGCTTGCTCGTTGGCGACCGTGGGATCCAGGATTACCGACCAGATTTGGCCTTGCCGGACGCTCACTGGTTGTACTCGGGCCACTCGGCCGCGGCGTCGCCGGGATCAGAGGATGTCGCGTCCCATTTACCCAGTTCATTCAGGTACTCGACCCAACCCTGCGGGTCCTCGCGTTGGAGGCGTTCGTAGGCTGACCGGACTTCCGTCCACTGTTGCTCGGTCTGCAGGTCGATGGAAACGGCCTGGAGGAGAGCGGCCATGCTGATGCCTCGTGCGCGGGCGACTCTGGCCAGCCGATCCCTGGCTGCGGAATCGATCTTGATGGTAGTCGTTGGCATACCTTTGAGTATACCGAGGCGGGATACTCCAGAGGGCATGGCAGTCGTTGGCGGGAAATGCTTGGGATTGGCGCTGGTGGTTTCTACACTGCTCGGCGGATCGTCGTGACCCGGTTATGCCGAACGTGCTTGAAGGGTGGGCGAGAGGGACGAGGGGCGAGTGTGAAGGTGAGGGGACAGTGGTGTTGACCGAGCGTGCTCGGGAGTTGCTTGACTTCGAACGGGAATGGGTGCTGCACCAGGGCCGGAAGGAGCTGGCGATCCGTGACCAGTTCGGGATGTCGGCGGCCCGGTACTACCAGTTGCTCGCGAAGATTATCGACATGCCTGAGGCTGCGGCGTACGACCCCCTGACCACGAAGCGGCTCCGAAGGCGCAGGCAGGACCGCGAGCGGCAGCGAACGGCGCGCGTCCTGGAGGATTGGCCCCGGTAATTAGTCCATCTCGGAGGGTTCGTGGTGATCCGGTAGAGTACCGAGTGCTATGGGCCGTCATGACAGTCGAGACCCGAGGTCGTTCTACACGTCACTCGGTGGCGCGATACTGCGAGGTCTGTTAGCGCTGTTCGTGTCCTTCGGCTTCTACGCGGTCCTGCAAACGTTCCGGGATGGCCGCCAACCCTCGGAACCCACGGTCGCGATGAACACCAATGAGCAAGCGCCGCCGACCCCTACGATCGTGGCATCTGAGGTCCCGTCTCCCGCAGAAAACGTCTCGGTGCCAGTTGACCCCAGCCAGGATGTGGAGCCTGAACAGCCAGAGCCGCCGCAAGAGACGGTCCAGGTGCTCGATGCAGGTGCGGGGTCACGCCGTACGGATGAGGCGATCGAGCGCCTCGAGCTGCTCGGCTACGAGATCGTGGCCGTGAACAAGGCCACCCGGACGTTCGGTGCGACCACGGTCTTCTACTCGAGTGGCTACCAGTCTGCGGCGCTGTCTCTTCAAGAGCGCGACGAGCGCTTCGCCCAGATCGAGCCCAACCGCAGCCTCAGCGACGAGGTCGATCTCCACGTGGTCGTGGGGACCGACTGGCGGTAGCAAGCTTCGCGCAAGGTACCTCCGGTTCTGAGATGGGCCGGACTCCCAGAGCAGGAGGCCACCAGAAGCGAATAAAAGGGCTGAGCTAGAAACCACACGCCAAGGTCACGGTAGCAGTCTTGAAGCTCACATCGGGGTCTGTGGTGCCTTCAAGGGTGCCATCTACTGTTGCGTAGTAGTCGGTTGGTTGTTCTGTTCGGCACGGCAGGGTGCTGTCGTATACATAGGGCTCTTTATTGACGCCCATATTGCGGGCGCCAGGCTCGACCGCGATGCCACCGTCCCCGAATTCCTGGTACAAGGTGGTCGTCAAGTCGAAGCTCACGGGATAGATGTAGGCGCCATATTGATCTCGGGTGAGCGTTGGAGCCACATTGCTTCCGTTGCATACCGGAACGGCGGCATTGACCGGCGGCGTTTGGGGACATCAGGGCTGCGCTGACGTCGCGTTCGACCAGGCCATTGTGCAGGAATAGGCCGGTAAACCGGCCTAACTCTGCACAGTGCAGGAAAAAGCCGGCCGGCGGGCGCGTCAGTCGCGTGAGTCGCGGGTGGCAAGGATGGCGTCGACGGCGTCGGCGAAGCCGTCGCCCATCGCGCCGGGGACGCCGAAGATGGGCCCTGTAAGGTCGCCGTGGCCGTTCGCGACCTGGATGTAGGTCGCGACCGCGGTGGCCATCGTGCGGTCGCCAACGGAGTCGCCGATGGCGGCGGCCTGGTCGGGCCGCAGGCCGCGGTCCGCGAGGTCGCCGGTGATCGCGATGGCCTTGCCGGCGCCGCGAGCGATGAGGTGGTATGCGCGGAGCTCGCGGCCCCCGTTGTCGATCACCTGCGCCCAAGGACAGCCGGCGCGGGCCAGGACCGCGTTCGCGGCATCGACGTCGACGCGACCGCGGAGCAGGTGGCCCCCTTCTCGCTCGGCGTCCCAAGGACGGTAGACGCGGAGCTGCCCCGCGAACGCGTCGAGGAGCGCGTCCAATGCGCCCGCCTCGCGGAGCGCCGCGCGAGGGGTGTCGCCAAGGTTCCGGGGACAGTCACCCCACTCGTAACGCTTCTCACCGCCGCGAAGGATCACGGTGCCGACCTCGGCGATCGCGTCCGCCAGGCCCATCAACCGGGAGTCAACCGCGAGCGACGCGGCTCGTCGCCCGCTGACCGGTACCACGGTGATACCGCCACGGCGCGCCAAGACCAGTGCCTGCGCGGCGCGGAGGGATGGCTGCCCGTCGGGAGCCGTGAGTAACGAGCCGCCCGGTCCGAGCAGGGTGCCGTCCAGGTCGGTGTAAAGCACCTGGACCGGGGGGAGATCCCCGAGATGGGCCAGAAGATCGCGAACTCGCGTGTCGGACATGAGCATCAAACCTTGGGAATCAACCCTTGCGGAGCCGTGCGAGGGGTGTCACGGTGGAGGACACAACTTCATAGCACCGCCATCGTGAGAGGTCGAGGGACCGGCCCTGTGACACCTCCGCAACCACCGCATACGCGGGAAGGTGCGAATTCCGGCCCCGTAACGGGGGAAGATGGTTGAAACCACACCATGCCTCCCGTCACCCGGGAGGCATGTTCGCGTTTGCAGCAAGGCAACAGTAACGACAGGAGAACCCTGTGAGCTACGTCGAGGGCCTCGGCTGCCGCGAATGCGGCCGCGAGGTCGCCGTCGCCGCCGTGCACGTCTGCGAGTTCTGTTTCGGTCCGCTTGAGGTTGTCTACGACTACGACGCCATTCGCGCGGCGACCAGCCGCGAGACCATCGCCGCCGGTCCTCGCACGATCTGGCGGTACGCCCCCCTCCTTCCCGAGCTCGGCAGCCGCCCCGAGGAC
This sequence comes from Egibacteraceae bacterium, assembly GCA_050743625.1. GTDB lineage: Bacteria > Actinomycetota > Nitriliruptoria > Euzebyales > Egibacteraceae > JBOGED01. The sequence goes on from JBOGED010000439.1 coordinate 25,325, forward strand.
CGGGTCGATCTCGGGGCTGGTCTCACTCCGTTGGTACCGGCGCCTCGGTTGGGCGCCGCTCTGGGCTTGGAGAACCTCCTCCTCAAGAACGACACGGTCAACCCGTCGTTCTCGTTCAAGGACCGGGTGGTCTCGGTCGCGCTGACGGCGGCGAGGCATCTCGGCTTCGAGATCGCCGCGTGTGCCTCGACGGGGAACCTCGCCCACTCCGTCGCCGCCCATGCCGCACATGCGGGCATGGAATCGTACGTATTTATCCCGAGCGACCTCGAGCCCCAGAAGGTGGTCGCGACGGCGGTGTACGGGCCGAAGCTCGTCTCCGTTAAGGGCAACTACGACGACGTGAACCGGCTGTGCGCCGAGATCGCGAGCGAGTACCCGTGGGCGTTCGTCAACGTGAACGTCCGGCCCTACTACGCGGAAGGCTCCAAGACGATCGGGTTCGAGATCGCCGAGCAACTCGGGTGGGAGCTGCCCGACCAGGTGGTCGCACCCATGGCGAGCGGCTCGATGCTGGTCAAGATCGACAAGGCCTTTACCGAGTTGGTGAAGGTCGGCTTGGTGGACGAGGCGCCGTGCAAGGTGTCCGGCGCGCAGGCGACCGGATGCTCGCCGATCACGTCAGCGCTTAAGGACGGCACCGGCTTCGTCAGGCCTGTGCGGCCGGCCACGATCGCGAAGTCGCTGGCGATCGGCAATCCCGCGGACGGCTACTACGCGATCGACGCGGTCAAGCGCACCGGTGGGTGGATGGAGGACGTGAGCGACGGGGAGATCGCCGATGCGATCGGCCTGCTCGCCAGAACCGAGGGCATCTTCGCCGAGACCGCGGGCGGGGTGACCGTCGCAAGCTTGCGCAAGCTGGTAGCGCAAGGACGGATCAAACCAGAGGAGCGGACCGTCGCCGTGATCTCCGGCCTAGGATTGAAGACCCTCGACGCGGTGTCCGGTCACGTCGGGCCCACGTACACGATCGCCCCGAGCCTGGGGGACTTCCAGGCCGTGCTGAAGGAGTAGCTGGTGAGCGTCACCGTCAGAATCCCCACCCCGCTTCGTGGGGTTACCGGGGGGAAGGCCACCGTCGACGTCGATCCAGGGACAGTCGGCGAGGTCGTGGAGGGCCTCGACACGCTCTTTCCCGGCGTCGGCGAGCGCGTGCTCGACGACGGTGGCAAGGTCCGCCGGTTCGTGAACGTGTTCGTCGACGACGAGGACATCCGCTTCGCGCAGGGCTTGGACACGCCAGTGCGCGACGGCGCGACGGTCTCGATCATCCCGGCTGTGGCTGGCGGCTAGGAACCACCGTGTCGACGGCTTCGTCTATCTGACGACGGCAGGCGACACACCCTGGAGCGACAGCGGATGCGACACTTGATCAGGCGCACATGGCGCTATCTGGCGGCCATGCTCACCGGAAGACTCAACCAGCTGGCTGACCCCACGGTGCAACTCGCGCAGGCGATGCATGAGGCGCAGGAGCAGCATCGCCGGTTGCGGGAGCAGGCCGCCAACGTCATCGCGAACCAGAAGCAGATCGAGATGCGTCTCGGCCGTTCCCTCGACGAGCTAGAGAGGGTCAACTCGTCGGCACGGCAGGCGGTGTTGATGGCGGCCGACGCCGAGCGCGTGGGCGATGGGGACAAAGCGTCCCAGTTCAACGTGGCGGCGGAGTCGTTCGCGAACCGGTTGATCGCGGTGGAGCGCGAGGTCGGCGACCTCAAGGGCCTGCACCTGCAGGCGACAGAGGCGGCGAACCGCGCCAAGGCCGCGGTGACACAAAATAGCGTGGTGCTGCAGCGCAAGCTCGCCGAACGCGCGAAGCTGCTCGAGGCGTACGACCAGGCGAGAATGGCCGAGCAGGTGAACCAAGCGATGGGTGCGCTGTCAGAGACGGTAGGCGCGGAGATTCCCACGCTCGACGAGGTGCGCGTCAAGATCGAGGAGCGCTACGCCCGCGCGCAAGCCGTGGCCGAGCTGGGCGCGCAGTCGGTTGAGCGTCAGATGCTCGAGGTCGATCAACAGATCATGGCGACCCAGGCGCAAAGACGTCTTGCCCAGATTCGCGAAAATCTCGGGATCCTTCCGGAAACGAACCGACCAGAAGCGCTCAACCCGCCAGGAAACGGTACGGCCACTTAACTCGTGAGAGTAACTAGTGCTCTCGTACGCCGCCCCACTAGTGAGAATATGTCAGAACCCTGCAGCCTTTGGGTGAAAGTTCCCGTGTCTCTTTTCACAATGGGTCGAAAACTCTTTCACGATGTCAGCGAATGCGGTAGCGTAGCTTCTTGAAGGCGGGTGACCCTTCGTCCCGGTCGACTCGGTGACGTAGGCGGGGAAGAACGGGGAGGGGGAACCGCTTGGAAAACGATGTCCTGATCGCGCAACTCGCCCCCGCCGCGCGCGATCGCGACAGGTCTAGGGCCTGACCTTCCCGCCTGGTCCGGGCCTGACGGCCCCTCGTGCACTCCCCCGCGCGAGGGGCCGTCCTGTTTGTGGCGACCAGTCGAGGGCGTGGCCCCTGACCGTTCGGTCAGTCTCGGCCCCACCCTGCGTAAGCCCCTTGACCGCGTGTGGCGGGCGGACCTAAGTTGAGACGTCGTTTCAGTCGTGAGGGGTCGAATGAGCCGGACCTGCCGCACCGTGGCGTTGGGCGTCCGTGACGTCGGTGTCGCCAAGGTCTCGTCTCGCCAACTGTGTTCGATCTCTGGCGTATCCGGGCGTGGGCGGGGTATGTGTCTTCGGCGTGATGGCGCACCCTTGCCTATCCCACCGGCCCGCGAATCAGGAGAAGGCCATGTACGAAAAAGATGGTGAAAAGTATTTTGTCGTCGACACCCACATGCATTACTGGGACGCAAGCCCGGCCAACTGGGTCGAAGGTCGCGAAGAATATGCGGATGGCTGGATCAACTGCTTCTATGGTTATCACCAGCTGGGCCCGCCCGAGACGCACTGGCCGCTGGAGAAATACCAGAAGTACTCCGAAGAAGATCTCATGCGGGATGTCTTCGAGGAGGGTTACGTCGACAAGGCGATCTTCCAGCCGACGTATCTTTTGTATTGGTACAAAGAAGGCTTCAACACGACCGAGCGGAACGCGCTGCTCCTCGAGAAGTACCCGGACAAGTTCATCCTCAACAGCTCTTGGGACCCTCGCGAGGGTGACGAGGGCTTGAAGACGTTCGAGGAGAAGGTCCGGCGCTGGGATTGCACGGGTGTCAAGCTCTACACGGCGGAGTGGAGGGACGGCTCCCGAGGCTGGACTCTCAACAGCCCAGAGGCGTTCCGGTACCTGGAGAAGTGCCAGGAGCTAGGCGTCAAGAACATCCACGTCCACAAGGGCCCGACGATCTGGCCGCTCGACAAGGACGCCTTCGACGTCAAGGATGTCGACGTCGCCGCGACGGAGTTCCAAGGCCTGAACTTCATCGTGGAGCACGTCGGGCTGCCCCGTATCGAGGACTTCTGCTTCATGGCAGTGCAGGAGCCCAACGTGTACGCCGGTCTCGCTGTCGCGATCGGTGGGTTGATGCACGCCCGGCCGCGCTTCTTCGCCAAGGTGATGGGAGAGCTGCTGTTCTGGGTCGGCGAAGACAAGATGATGTTCGGCAGCGACTACGGGATCTGGGAACCGAAGTGGCAGGTCGAGGGATTCGTCGACTGGGACTATCCCGAGGGTCACGAGTACGACGACTTCCCGCGGCTGTCGACCGAGGGCAAGAAGAAGATCCTCGGGCTCAACGCCGCCAAGATGTACGGCATCGAGGTCCCGGCTGAATGCCAGCTGAAGACCGAGGTCCCGGCGTAGACGGTGCTCACGCACGACAGGGTCCTGGGCGCGCTTGGGCGCGTCCGGGACCCGGAGCTCGACGAGTCGATCACCGATCTCGGGTTTATCCACTCTGTGGAGATCGACGGTGACGCGGTAACGGTCGCGCTCCGGGTCCCTACCTACTACTGCGCGCCAAACTTCACCTACATGATGCTGGCCGACGCCAGGGAGGCGCTCGAGGATCTGCCTGACGTTCGTCACGTACGGGTCGCGGTGGTCGACCACCACGCCTCGGAGGAGCTCAACGCGGTCGCCGGAGCGGGAGGCGGGTTCGCCGCGACGTTCCCAGGAGAAATAGATCCGCGGGAGACCGACGGGGACGATCTTTCCGGCCTCCGCGGGATCTTCCGCGGGAAGGCGTTCTATGCCAGAACCAATCGGTTGTGCGAGCGGCTCCGTGAGGAGGGCCGCACCCCCCGGGACCTCGCGGAGATGCGCCTTGCCGATTTGCCCGATTGGCCTGAAACTGATGTGTTTCTCGAGCGACGCAGCGAGCTCGGCCTGGACACCAGCCCCGAGGCGCCGCTCCTCATTGCGATTGACGGGAGGGTGATTCCGCCTGAAGAGGCCGAGGCTCACCTTCGCCGCGCCCGCCTGTTCAACTTGAGCCTCGAGAGCAACGGGGAGTATTGCCGCTCATTGCTGCAGTTCCGTTACGGGCTTGGAAGAGAAGGAGCCGCAAGTGAAAGCAGTACGAGTCCACGAATATGACCCGACGTACACCAAGCGCCCTAGTGTCGACGAGGTCCCAGAACCAGAGATAACGGGCCCGCTCGACGTCATCGTCAAGATCGGTGGCGCGGGCCTCTGCCGCACCGACCTTCACATCATGGAGGGTCAGTGGGCGCCGAAGACCGGCGTACAGCTTCCCTACGTGATCGGCCACGAGAATGCGGGTTGGGTGCACGCAGTCGGCGATGGGGTGCCGAACCTCGCGGTCGGTGACACGGTCATTTGTCACCCGCTCATGACCTGCGGGCTGTGCCGGCAGTGCAGGGCGGGAGACGACATGCACTGCATACAAGGGGCGTTTCCTGGCATCGACCGGGATGGGGGAATGGCCGAGCTGCTCAAGACCAACGCGCGCGCGTGCGTCAAGCTCGACCCCAGCCTCGAGCCAGCCGATGTCGCCGCTCTGGCCGACGCCGGCCTGACCGCCTACCACGCGGTCAAGAAGGCGTCCGCCTTGCTGTACCCGGGCACGAAGACCGTGATCATGGGTGCTGGTGGCCTCGGCCATATCGGGGTCCAGTGCCTGGACGCCATGACGGCAACGACGATCATCGTCGTCGACCGCAACCCCGACGCGTTGAAGCTGACGACCGACTGGGGCGCCGACCATACGATCGTCGCCGACGGCAACGAGGTCGCCGCGGTCATGGAACTGACCGACGGTCAGGGCGCCGACGTGGTCATCGACTTCGTCGGGGAGAAGGGCGCCCAGCAGGCTTCCTGGGAGATGACCCGCCGCGCCGGCAGCCACTTCGTGATCGGCTATGGCGACAACGTCGACGTGCCCACGATCGACATCATCTCGACCGAGCGGAATGTCGTCGGCAACCTGGTCGGGACGTTCAACGACCTCGCGGAGCTGATGGTGCTCGCCGCCCAGGGCTTGGTCACGTTGAAGACCGCCGTCTACCCGCTCGACACCGTGAACGACGCGATCAGCGATCTCGACGCCGGACGCCTCCGCGGTCGGGGCATCCTGGTCCCGTAGGCGTGGTGTTGAGTGTTGGATCGCGGCGATATACCGCCGCGATCCAGCAC
>JBOGED010000440.1:0-25303 GCA_050743625.1 Egibacteraceae bacterium
CAAGCCGTTGACGGTCAAGGGCGTGCTCCGCCGCGCCGATGTCGGCCCGGCCGCCACCGCGCTGGGCCTGCCCGACCCCGGCTGGGTCCGGACCGCGGCCGACGTCGAGGCCATGCACCACGCCTGGGTCGCGGCTGAGGGGGCCGGCCTGCTCACCCTGTGGCGCGATCGGGCGGTCGCCGCCACGCCGGCCGAGCGCGATCCCGTCGCGCAGTGGCTAGCCGGGCTGCGCGCGGTGCTGCGGGCCGAGTCGAACGATCCATCGATGCCGGGTTGCAGCGGCCGGATCGGGGCGACGGTCCTGTGCCGCGCCGTGCTCGGCGTCTTGGACGCCGGCCGGGTGCGGGACGTCCTCCTTCTGGAGCGCGCCGTCGAGCAGGCTTTGCGGGCGATCGATCTTCTGGACGCGGAGGCGGCCTACGAGGCGTTCCGCGGTCGTGCCAGGCCCAGGCCAGTGCGTGCTGGGTTGGGGTTACTCGCCGAGTGCGGTGCCGTCGATGCCGGCACGATGACGGTGACGCCACTGGGGCGTTGGGCTCGAGGCCCGCTCGCCGAGCGGGTCGAACCGACCATGACGCGCGTGTCGGCCAGCGATGACGAGGTCTTCCAGCTCGACATACGGCTGCGCGGGTTCCGGCCTCCGCTGTGGCGCCGTGTCCTCATGCCCGCGCGCGCCGACCTGGGCCTGCTGCACCGCGTCATCCAGATCGTCCTGTCATGGGACGACGACCACCTGCACGTCTTCACCGCTGGTGGTGACCGCTACGGCGACCCGTGCCACGGGCTGGACTGCTGCGCCGACGAGGGCGGCATCGCGCTCGCGGCGCTGCTGCCCCGGCCCGGGTTGTCGATCGACTACCTCTACGACATGGGGTACTGTTGGGACAACACGATCACGCTCGAGAAGATCGTCGAGCGCGAAGACGACCGGTGCTATCCCTGCTGTGTGGGCGGGCGGCGGGACGCCCCAGTCGAGGACTGGGACCCGGACTCACCCGAGGAGACGATCCCGTTCGACCGCGACCTGATCAACCAGCGGTTGGCCGCGCTCAGCGGGACATGACCTGCTCGACAGTCACGCCGACCGGGGACCAGTCGATGCCGGGAACTCCCATCAGCGGGCGGGGACTTGGCGTAGTCCGGTCAGCCTGAGCCGCCACGGGTGGCGCCAGGAGGAGCGACGGCGCGGGCGACGTCCACGAGCTCGAGGCGCGTGTCCCCCTCGGCCCGGCGGCGCAGCCCGTCGGTGTAGCCGGACCGGCAGTACAGGACCGTCCGGTACTGTGGGCTGATCGTGAACCCGGCCTGTTCGAGCGCCGGCAGCTTGTACTCCGCGAGGTCCCGGAGGATGGTCACGTCGAGCGGCTTTGCCGTCCACTTGGCCTCCCCGACCAGCGTGACCCGCCGGCGGGCGACCCCGACGATGTCGATCTCCTCGGTGCTGCGCACACCGGAGCGGCGGAGGTCGTGGCGGGCGGGGCCCCACCAGCGCCCGATCCGGGGAGCGTCGCGGCCGTGCTGCGAACGGGCGTGCGCGCGGCAGGTGTCCTCGAAGGTCGGAGCGACGTGGTCGGCCAAGGCGGGAGCGATCTCGGTCTGGTAGAGATCGGGCGGCGCGAGGCCGGCCTCGAGATCGGCTTGGTACGGGAACACGAACCGGAACCAGAAGCGCAGGAACGGATCGTCGAGGGCCCAATGCCCGGCTCGTACGGTCGAGGAAGCCCCGAAGGGTAGCCGCCGCTGCACGAGACGCAACGACTCGAGCGTCGCGAGGTACTTCGAGACGGTGCCGCCGGGGAGTCGAAGTGGTTTCGCGATGTCGGCGAGTTCTTTCTCCCCGGTGGCGAGCCGCTCGAGGATCCCGAAATGGACGGCCGGCTCCCGAAGCTCCTGCCCGACGATCGTGCGGCCCTCGTTCCACAGCGGCGCGTCGGGCCGCAGCAGCTGGTCGCAGACCGCGTCGGCCAGCGAGGCCCCACCGAGAGCGGCGAGGTAGCGCGGCATCCCGCCGGTGACCGCGTAGCGTTCGACTTGGTGGAGCGGGTCGAGCGCGGGAAGGAACACCGTGGCTCGGAGGGGGTCGAGCGGGCGGACCTCGAGGGGCACCAGCCGACCGTGCAGCGGATTGCGTTCGGCCTGCAGCGCCTCCATCTGGGCGACCGCGGAGCCGCAGACGACGAGCTTCAGCTGCGACGTGTCGCGCTCGTCCTCGAGCACGGCCTGGATCGAGGACAGCGTGCGCTCGACCTCTGCGGCGGTGCTCCCGAGCACCCAGGGGAACTCGTCGATAACGGCGAGTAACGGGCCGCGGGCCGCGACGCGGTACAGCGTGCGGACCAAGGCGGGCACGTCCGGCAGGTCGGGAGCGACACGATCGGTGAAGGAAGCGAGCTGCCCGGCGAACCGGGAGAGCTGCGCCCCGGCCGCCAGGCGTTCGGCCGCGAGCAAGACGGCCGGCTTCCCGTGTGCGAAGCGGCGCAGCAACCAAGACTTCCCCACGCGGCGCCGACCGTGGACCGCGAGCGGCATCCGGTCCTGGCTGTTCCACCAGCTGTCGAGCCGGTCGAGTTCCGCCTCACGATCGAGGAAGCGGTCCACGAGCGGCCAGTCGTACCTCTGGAACGCCATGACATGAACATACTCCAGAGTAGACTACGCTGCTTTCGCCTATTACTGTGTCGACTCGGGTCCGGAATCCGGACCTCAGTAGACACAGGCCTTGGACGGGGGACGCCCGCGCCCCGCATCATTCCTTCGTGTGGCTCACTGCTGTCATCAGACGCATCATGATGGTATGCAACGGTTGCAGATCCAGTTAGCGGAACAACAAGTTGAGGAATTGCGACGGATCGCGGGGCAGCGTCGGTGGTCAGTGGCAGCGGTCGGTGGGTTCCACTCGGGGCTGGGGGATCTGGCAGAGCACCACGACCGATATCTTGCCGAGGATGCCGAGGCGTGATCGTTCTCGTCGACACTTCAGCCTATCTCGCGTTGCTCGACGACGCCGTGCGCGGCGCGCTCGAATGAGCGACTCCCGAATATCGCTGTGGGAGTCGACAATGCGAGGAATGGGTACAGCTGTGGCTGTGCGATCGGGATGTACGTACCGGGTGCAGCTTCATGCAGGGTTCACGTTTGACGATGCGGCTGCTCAGGCGGGGTATCTGGCTCGGCTGGGAGTTACCCACCTGTACTGCTCGCCGTACCTGCAGGCGGCCGAGGGGAGCACGCATGGCTACGACGTCGTCGACCACGAGCGGCTGAACGAGGAGCTGGGTGGCGAGGCGGCCTACGGCCGCATGGTCGAGGCCCTGGCAACCAATGGGTTGAGCCAGGTGGTCGACATCGTGCCGAACCATATGGCGATCGACGGGCGGGCGAACCGGTGGTGGTGGGACGTGCTGCGCAACGGCGAGTCGAGCCCGTACGCCCGATTCTTCGACATCGACTGGGACCCCGCCGAGCACAAGCTGGCGGGTATGGTGCTCGTTCCCGTGCTGGGCGACCACTACGGGCGGGTTCTGGAGGCGGGCGAGCTGCGAGTGGAGCGCGATGGCGACTCCTTCGTGGTGCGCTACTACGACCACGAGTTCCCGCTCGCGCCAGGCAGCATCGCCGACGACACCGACCTGGAGAAGCTCAACAACGATCCCGACGCGCTCGACGCCCTGCTGCAGCGCCAGAACTTCCGGCTCGCGTTCTGGCGCATCGCCGACGAGGAGCTGAACTACCGCCGGTTCTTCACGATCGAGACGCTGGCGGGCCTGCGCGTCGAGGACGAGCGCGTGTTCGCCGCGACACACGGGCTGATCCTCGACCTGGTCGCCAAGGGCGTGGTCGACGGGCTGCGGGTCGACCACGTCGACGGGCTACGCGATCCGGAGGGGTACCTGCGCCGGCTCGGTGAGACGACCGGCGGGGCGTATGTCGTGGTGGAGAAGATCTTGGAGGAGGGTGAGGCGCTCCCCGAGTCTTGGCCCGTGGCCGGCACCTCCGGATACGACTTCTTGAACCAGGTGAACAACCTGTTCGTCGACGGGTCGAACGAGGCGGCGCTGACCTCCTGCTACCAGTCCTTCATCGGTGAGGACGCGTCCTACGACGACATCGTGCACGCCGCGAAGCAGCAGATCATGAGCCAGGAGCTCGCCTCCGAGGTCGATCGCGCGACCGGGCTGCTCGCCGATGCGTGTGAGGGTCACCGGCGTCATCGGGACCACACACGCCGCGCGCTGCGCGACGCGCTGCGAGAGGTGGCGACCGCGTTCCCGGTCTACCGAACCTATGTCCGGCCCGGTCGGCCCGTCAGCGACGCGGACCGGGCGCATGTCGCCGAGGCGATCTCGCGGGCCGCCCTGCGCCGGCCGGACCTGGACGGCGAGCTGCTCGACTTCATCGGGGAGCTGCTGGTGTTGCAGCATCCCGGCACGGTAGAGGCGGCGTTCGCGGTGCGGTTCCAGCAGCTCAGCTCACCGGTGATGGCGAAGGGCGTCGAGGACACGGCCTTCTACCGGTACCACCGCTTGATCTCGCTGAACGAGGTCGGCGGGGATCCGGGGACGTTCGGACGGGCGGTCGCGCAGTTCCATGCCGGCTGCGCTCGGACGGCCGAGCGCTGGCCCGGAACCATGCTGACCCTGTCCACCCACGACACCAAGCGCAGCGGGGACGTGCGCGCCCGCATCAACCTGCTCTCGGAGCTCCCCCAGGAGTGGGAAGAGACGGTGCGGCGGTGGGCGGCGATCAACGAGCGGTACCGCAAGGACGACCTGCCCGACCGCAACGCCGAGTACCTGCTGTACCAGACCCTGGTGGGCGCGTGGCCGATCGACAGGGACCGGGCATGCGCGTTCATGGACAAGGCGGCGAGGGAGGCGAAGGTCCATACGTCATGGACGGCTCCGGGGGCGGAGTACGACGAGGCGTTGCAGTCCTTCGTGCGTGGCATCCTCGACGACGAGGTGTTCGTCGTGGACCTGGAGCGCTTCCTCGCCGAGCACCGCCTGGTCGAGTGGGGGCGCGTGAATTCCCTCGCGCAGATCACCTTGCTGCTCACCTGCCCAGGTGTGCCCGACCTGTACCAAGGCAGCGAGGTATGGGACCTCAGCCTCGTGGATCCGGACAACCGCCGGCCGGTCGACTACGAGCGCTGCCGCCGCCTGCTCGAGGACGAGACCGGATACGCGGATGCGCTGGCGCGCGCCGATGAGGGCGCGCCCAAGCTTTGGCTGATCCACCGGCTGCTCGACCATCGCCGCCGGTGTCCCGATCTCTACTCGACGCGCGAGTACGAGCCGCTGACGGCGCGCGGCGCGAAGGCGGCCCATGCGGTGGCCTTCGCCAGGGGTGGGCTCGCCGTCGTAGTGCCGCGCCTGGTCGCCGGGCTGGCGGGTGACTGGGGCGACACGACGCTGGCGCTTCCTCCCGGGCGTTGGACCGAGATGGTCACCGGATCCGGCAGCGACGGTGGCGAGGTGGCGCTCGCTGATCTCCTGCGACGGTTTCCGGTCACCGTGCTCGCGAGGGGGGACGGGTGACGCACGAGTTCGGGGCGCCCCACCTCGATCCACGCTCGGCCTTTCCAACCCGAAGGAGCCCACGGCCTGTCTCGGTTCGTTGACCACGGTCCGTCGGCATGGTGCGACGCGACATGGCGAGGCGTCCCGCTGCCGGGTCGAATCTGTGTGAATCTCAGGATCGTTCTGTTCCGGTGGGTTTGCTCACCTGAGTCGGCGATCGCTATGAGCACCCGCACAGCGTCGCGGCCGCCGGCGCCGTCGCGCAGCCTGTCGAACATCACCGCCCTGATGAGCTTGCCCTACCCGCGCGTGCCGGCAGCGGCGACCCGGGGAGGAGCTTGTTACGGCGGCGGAGTGTACGGCCAGCGGGGGGCGGCACGGGCATGGTGGTCAACGGCGTGTCTGTGGCGGCCGGTTAGCCGACTCCTCACGCTCAGGAACGCAGCCGCCGGTCAACTTGGTCAGTTCCATGCAGGCGGCGGCTTCCCGTTCCGGGCTCGGTTCGCGTTCCTGGACTTCCCGTGAACCCCTCGCTACCGTGCGCGCCTAGTTGGCCATACCGGGCGAAAGGGGAGAAGATGAACGTCAGACGAGGTCTCGTGCTTGCCACAACCATCACAGGGCTGATGAGCGTCGCGGCGCCAGCTTGGGCGGTCACGGAAGAATATTGCCTCGGATCTATCGGAGGCGAGGTGGGAGAGGATGAGGGCAGCCAAGTATGTGTCTTCCCCGAAGACGATGCCGAAGATTGCGCAGACCGCTTTGACGGCATTCCAAACACTGACGGAGATTACTGCATCGCCCCCATCACCGCGGAATAACGTCGGGTAGCACTCCACGCCACAAAGGAAGGCACTGGTCATTGTCGCCTTTCCGTCTGTGGGTGCGTGCTCCGTCAGTGCGGCTAGTGCCCTGGCCACCAATGTTTGCGCGTTTCGCACCGAGGCAGTATCAACCAGCCCAGCCTTCCACGACTGAACGAAAACGCAGACGGCCTAAGCCGCTTTGCGTTGGGATGCCCAGCGCCGCTGCACCTCCCCGCGCATCTGCGCACGCTTCTTACGCTCCAACTCCAAGACCTTGGGATCCCGAGTTGTTCGCATTACGCCAACGCAGATAGGTGTGAATCGGGGCCGTGTTGCCGAACGGCGGGCACCGCTACCGGGGCGGACCACCACAGAACTGGTGCGTTTGGCGCGGCATGTGCGGTCGGGGCGGTGTAGGCATGCTGCCGCACACCTCGGGTGCGTTGCGTTTGTCCGGTTATCCAGACGAACGCAACGCACCCGCGACCTGGACCACTGGATGGGTTGGTCCGAACACGGGCTCCTCTAGGATCAATCCACTCAATCCGGCCTATTAGGGGAGAAAACGATGAGAGTGATGGTCCTGGCTGCTACCAGCCTGCTCAGCTTGACAGGCCCCGCCTGGGCACAGGAACCACCTTCCCCGGACCGCTGTTTCGACCTCGGCGGGCTGCCCGCCCCGTCAGAGATTTCATCGGTACAGGTGTGTGCCTTCCCACAGCCTGACGACGACCCAGCCTGCGCCAACGTCAACGGCATCCTTGCGGTCGACGGCAACTTCGGTCCGTGCGAGCGAGTTATCGCAGAGGATTAATCTCTGCCTGTACGGCGTAGAGTCCCCCACACCTAGTGGGAGCGTCGCCGAAGTTCTTTTGTGCTACGGACCGTTGTTCGAGAACCCGCGACGTCTGGGTCACGCCTTACGGGATGACCTCATCAGGATTCATTCAGCGCGCCGCGGGACGTTCCGGGTCCTGTACCGCGGCGACGGCGCTGCGCGTGCCGTGATCGTCCTCCGTGTCGAGCATCGCGATGGCGTCTTCCGGCGCCGCTGACCGTGGTGGTCGCGTCTGGGCGGGTGCATGGCTCGAATGAGCGACTGCCCTAATATCGCGATTGGAGTCGACAATGCGAGGAATGGGTACGGCTGTGGCTGTGCGATCAGGATGTACGTACCGGGTGCAGCCTCATGTGGGGTTCCCGGTCGCCGTGCTCGAGAGGGAGGACGGGTGACGCACGAGTTCGGGGTGTGGGCGCCCCATCCCGACCGGGTCGACCTGGTGACCGACGGCAGGCGCCTGAGAATGCGGCGCGCGGAGCGCGGCTGGTGGAGGCTGCGAGTCAAGGGCGCGGGAGCCGGCACCGACTACGCCTTCTCTCTGGACGGCGGCCCGCCCCGGCCGGACCCGCGCTCGGCGTTCCAACCCGAGGGAGTTCACGGCCCGTCGCGGCTCGTCGACCACGGCGCGCATCCCTGGCGGGACGCCCTCTGGAGAGGCGTCCCACTGCCTGGCGCGGTGCTCTACGAGCTGCACGTCGGCACCTTCACCGAACAGGGGACGTTTGAGGCCGCCATCGACCGGCTGCCTCACCTCGTAGAGCTCGGCGTCGATGCCATCGAGCTGTTGCCGGTCGCCGAGTTCAGCGGGAGCCGCGGTTGGGGCTACGACGGGGTCGACTTGTTCGCTCCCCACCATGCCTACGGGGGGCCGGACGGGCTGAAGCGCCTGGTCGACGCCTGCCACATCGCCGGCCTGGGCGTGGTGATGGACGTCGTGTACAACCACCTCGGCCCCGCCGGCAACTACCTGTCCGAGTTCGGGCCGTACTTCACCGACCGCCACACCACGAACTGGGGTGAGGCGATCAACGTCGATGGCCCGGGCAGTGACGAGGTCCGTGCCTTCATCGTCGACAACGCGCTGACGTGGCTGCGGGATTACCACTGCGACGGGTTACGCCTCGACGCGGTCCACGCCATCGTCGACGACTCCGCGCTGCACATCTTGGAGCAGCTGGCCGTGGAGGTGGACGCGCTGGCGGCCCACGTCCGCCGGCCGCTGTTCTTGATCGCCGAGAGCGACCGGAACGACCCTCGCTTCGTCCGCAGTCGCGACGCTGGCGGGTTCGGGCTGGACGCCACCTGGGCCGACGAGTGGCACCACGCGCTGCACGCGACCCTGACCGGCGAGCGCGGCGGCTACTACTCCGACTTCGGGCCGATCAGCGTGCTCGCCAAGGCGTTGCGCCAGGCGTGGGTCTACGACGGCACCTGGTCGCCGCACCGGCGGCGGACTCATGGGCGGTCGCCGGCCGGCCTGTCGGGGCACCGCTTCGTCGTGTGCACGCAGAACCACGATCAGGTCGGCAACCGGGCGGTCGGTGAGCGCCCCGGCGCGCTGGCCAGCGAAGGCCGGCTGAGGATCGCCGCGGCCCTCCTGCTCACGGCGCCGTTCGTGCCGATGCTGTTCCAAGGCGAGGAGTGGGGAGCGAGCAGCCCGTTCCAGTACTTCACCGATCACGAGGACCCCAAGCTGGGCCAGGCAGTCAGCGACGGGCGGCGCCGCGAGTTCGCCCACTTCGGCTGGGATCCCGTACAGGTGCCGGACCCCCAGGATCCGGCGACCTTTGAGCGGTCGAAGCTCGATTGGGCCGAGCCGGCAAAGGACAGCCATGCCGCGCTGCTGGCCTGGTACCGCGAGCTGATCGCGCTGCGCAAGCGGATCCCCACGCTTACCGACGGGCGCCTGGATCGGGTCGAGGTCTCATTCGACGAAGCTGCCGGCTGGCTCGTGCGGGGTCCGGTCACCGTGGCGGTCAACCTGGGGGAGGACCTTCGCGGCGTGCCGGTCTCGCCCGGTGCGCGGCTGGTGGCAGCCTCCGATCCACGCGTGGAGATCACCGAAGGTCACGTCATGCTACCGCCAGACACCGTCGCCATCTTGGAGGCTGAGTGACTCCGCACTGTGCAGAGTTATGCCGGCATACCGGCCTAACTCTGCACAGTGCAGGAAAATGCCAGCCGCTCGACGCACTTGCCTAAAGGGGTACGAACCCATGACCGATGAGTGGGGGATCGACGACCGTTACGTGGACGCCTTTGGCGTCCAGCATTCGGTGTCTCCAGAGACGATCGAGGCACTGCGCGAGGTGATGGGCCCGCCCTCGGACCGGCAGGGGCCAGGGCCGCTGGTCCTCCGGTCTGGCGACGAGATGCCCCGGGTGGGCCCTGGCGAGCTCGTCCTTGAGGACGGCAGCGAGCTGACCGTGGAGGATGCCCTGCCACCGGATCTTCCGACGGGGTACCACACGGTGCGCTCGGACGACGGGGAGCGGCGCCTGATCGTCAGTCCCGGTCGCTGCTACCTGCCGGAGGGATGGCGCGCGTGGGGTTGGGTGGCGCAGCTGTACGCGGCGCGGTCGAACGCCAGCTGGGGGATGGGTGACCTGGGCGATCTCCGGCGCCTGGTGCGCTGGTCGGCGACCGAGCTGGGCGCCGGGTTCGTGCTCGTCAACCCGCTGCATGCGACCGCGCCGAACGCACCACAGCAGGCCAGCCCGTACTTCCCCGCGAGCCGGCGGTTCCGCAACCCGATCTACCTGCGGGTAGAGGACGTCCCGGGCGCGGGGGAGGTCGGCGCGGACGTCGACCGCCTCGCCGCCGAGGGGCGGGCGTTGAACGAGCGGCGTCACATCGACCGGGACCAGGTCTGGCGGCTCAAGCTGTCCGCGCTGGAAGCGATCTGGGACCGCGGTGTCCGAGACCCGGAGCTGGAGGGGTGGCTGGACCGCGAGGGTCCCGCGCTGCAGGAGTTCGCGACCTGGTGTGTCCTGGCCGAGCAGTTCGGCGCCAACTGGCGTGAGTGGCCCTCGGAGTATCACCTCCCCCGTGCCCCGGCCGTAAGCCGCTTCGCGAAAGCCCACGAGGATCGCGTCCGCTTCTACGCCTGGTTGCAATGGCTGACCGACAGCCAGCTGGCCGCTGCCTCGGACCTCGCGGTGATCCAGGACCTGCCGATCGGCGTCGACCCGAACGGTGCGGACGGGTGGGCCTGGCAAGACCTCCTGGCCACCGGCGTCACCGTCGGCGCGCCGCCGGACGAGTTCAACGTCGCGGGTCAGAACTGGGGCCTGCCGCCGTTCATCCCCTGGAGGCTGACCGAGGCCGGCTACCAGCCGTTCGCCGACACCATCCGCGCCACCATCCCCCCTGGTGGGGGACTGCGGGTGGACCACGTGATGGGCCTGTTCCGACTGTGGTGGATCCCCGCCGGCGCTGCCGCCGCCGATGGCGCGTTCGTCCGCTATCCCGCGGAGGACCTGCTCGACATTGTCGCGCTGGAAAGCGAGCGCGCCCGCGCGCTGGTCGTGGGCGAGGACCTCGGCACCGTCGAGGCCGGCGTGCGCGAGGCCATGGCCGAGCGGAGGATGCTGTCCTACCGGCTGCTGTGGTTCGAGGAGGACGACCCAGAGGCGTGGCCGGATCAGGCCTTGGCCGCCATCACAACCCACGATCTCCCCACCGTCGCCGGGCTGTGGGACGGCAGCGACCTCGACGCCCAACGCGAGCTGGACCTGGACCCCAACGAGGAGGGCACCGCGGAGATCCGCGACCGTCTGGCACGATCCCTCGACGGGGACGCCACCGCCGAGGACGCCGTGCTCGCCGCCCACCGGCTGCTGGCCGAGGCGCCGTCGGTGCTTCTGGCCGCCACCCTCGACGACGCCCTCGCCGAGCCCGAGCGGCCGAACATGCCGGGCACCGACGGCCTGCGCGCGAACTGGTCGCTCGCGCTCCCAGTCCCGCTGGAGGAGCTGGAGGACCACCCGCTGCCCCGGCAGGTGGCGAGGATCCTCGCCGAGGCCGTCGGGTCGACGCCGGTGTCTGCGCCGGCGTCTGCGCCGGTGTCTGCGCCGGTGCGGGAAGACCCGTCCGACCGCATCGAGAAGTGGCCGGGAAGCGCCTACCCGCTCGGGGCCACCTACGACGGCGCCGGGACGAACTTCTCGCTGTTCTCCGAGGTCGCCGAGGCGGTCGAGCTGTGCCTGTTCGACGACGACGGAGCCCAGCGCTGCGTGCCCCTGGATGAGGTCGACGCCTTCTGCTGGCACACTTACCTCCCCGGTGTCGGGGCGGGCCAGCGCTACGGGTACCGCGTCCACGGACCTTGGGCGCCGGAGCGCGGCCATCGCTGCAACCCCGCCAAGCTCCTTCTGGACCCCTACGCCAAGGCGATCGAAGGCGATCCCGACTGGGGCCAAGCGTGCTTCGGGTACAACTTCGGTGACGAGGACTCAAGAAACGACTACGACAGCGCTGCCCACGTTCCCCGCAGCATCGTGCACAACCCGTACTTCGACTGGGGAAACGACCGCCCGCCCGACATCCCGCTGAACGAGTCGATCATCTACGAGCTCCACGTCAAGGGCTTCACCGCCACCCACCCAGATATCCCCGCGCACCTGCGGGGCACCTACGCCGGCCTGGCGTACCCGACCGCGGTGGACTACCTGGTCGGGCTGGGCATCACCGCCGTCGAGCTGCTGCCCGTCCATCAGTTCGTTCACGACGCGCACCTGCTCGACCGGGGGCTGCGCAACTACTGGGGGTACAACTCCATCGGCTTCTTCGCCCCGCACAACGCCTACGCCAGCGCGGGCCAGCGGGGCGAGCAGGTGACCGAGTTCAAGGCGATGGTCCGTACACTGCATGAGGCCGGCCTCGAGGTGATCCTCGACGTCGTCTATAACCATACCGCCGAGGGCAACCACCTCGGACCGATGCTGTCGTTCAAAGGCATCGACAACGCCGCCTACTACCGGTTGGTCAGCGACGATCCCCGCTTCTACTACGACACGACCGGAACCGGCAACAGCCTGCACGTCGGTCACCCGCACACGCTGCAGCTGATCATGGACTCGCTGCGCTACTGGGTCACCGAGATGCGCGTGGACGGCTTCCGCTTCGACCTGGCCGCCACGCTCGCCCGCCAGTTCCACGAGGTCGACCGCTTGGCGGCCTTCTTCGATCTGGTCCAGCAGGATCCCGTGGTCAGCCAGGTGAAGCTCATCGCCGAGCCGTGGGACGTCGGCGAGGGTGGGTACCAGGTCGGCAACTTCCCGCCGCAGTGGTCGGAGTGGAACGGCCGCTACCGCGACACCGTGCGCGACTTCTGGCGCGGCGAGCCGGCCACAGTGGCGGAGTTCGCGTCCCGCCTGACCGGTAGCTCCGACTTGTACCAGACCGATACCCGCCACCCCGTCGCCAGTATCAACTTCGTCACCGCGCACGACGGCTTCACCCTCGCCGACCTCGTGTCCTACAACGAGAAGCACAACGAGGCCAACGGCGAGGACAACGCCGACGGCGATAACGACAGCCGGTCCTGGAACTGCGGCGCCGAGGGAGCCACCGACGACCCCAACGTCCTACGCTGCCGGGCCCGCCAGCAGCGCAACTTCCTCACCACAATGCTGGGATCCCAAGGCGTCCCCATGCTGCTGGCCGGCGACGAGCTCGGCCGCACCCAGAGAGGCAACAACAACGCGTACTGCCAGGACAACGAGATCTCCTGGCTGGATTGGGACGCCGCCGACGAGGATCTCCTCCAGTTCACCCGCCGGTTGATCGCCTTGCGCCGTGACCACCCGGTGTTCCGGCGGCGGCGCTGGTTCCACGGCCGACCCATCCGCGGCACGGTCGACCTCGGCTGGTGCAAACCCGACGGCGCCGAGATGAGCGACGAGGACTGGGACACCGGGCACATCAGGTCCGTCGGTATGTTCCTCAACGGCCAGGCGATCACCGCCCCGGACCTGCGAGGCCGCCGCCTCTACGACGACTCCTTCCTCTTGCTGTTCAACGCCTCCCACGACCCGGTCGAATGGGTCTTACCGTCACAGTGGGGAGAGTCCTGGCAGCTCGTCCTCGACACCGCCGACGGCCACCACGCCGAACCCCTCGACTCCGCGGCCCCCGTGACCATCGCCGCCCGCTCAACCCTAGTCCTGCGCCGCCACGACGAGTAGCTGTTGGCCATGGCTCGATTGACCGCTGTGTGGACTCAGGTCCGGAATCCGGGCACCGGTCGACACGCCCCGCAGTTGTGTTCGGGAGGGTTTGAGCGGTGAGTGACAACGTCGCCGATCGGCTGGCGGCGGCGTTGGCAAAGCTGGGGGAGCTGCGAGCGGAGAATGCCCGCCTGCGCGGACTCCTCGGGCTGGACGGCCGCCCAGCGCCGGTTGCGGTGCAGGCGTTGGAGCCCACGCTGTTCGTGGAGGAGCCGGCGCCGCCGCCGACGGCAGTCAACGCGGACTCGTCACGCCAGGCCAAGTTGGCTCTGTTCCGCGCGCTGTTCGCAGGGCGGGACGACGTGTACGCCGTGCGGTGGGAGAGCACGAGGACGGGCAAGGCGGGGTGGTCGCCAGCGGTGCGGGGCGGGTGGTCCGGTGCCGACAAACGGTCCAGGCGGTACCTGCCGCTGACCGACGAGGTGCTCGCCCGGCATCTGGCCGGGCACGAGACCGTGGGCCTCTACCCACTGCTCCGCGACGACACGTGCAGGTTGTTGGCCTGCGACTTCGACGGCGCGAGCTGGGCGCCCGACGCGCTCGCCTACGCCGACGCCTGCTCGGCGGCCGGGGTGCCGGCGGCGTTGGAGCGGTCGCGCTCGGGTGACGGCGCGCACGTGTGGATCCTCTTCTCGGGCGCGGTGGCCGCGTCGGCGGCCAGGGCACTGGGCGCGAGCCTGTTGCGCGCGGCGATGGCGGCTCGTATGGAGCTCGACCTGGCCAGCTACGACCGGTTCTTCCCTGCTCAGGACTTTCTGCCCAAGGGCTCGTTCGGCAACCTGATCGCGCTGCCGCTGCAGGGCCGCTGCCGGCAGCGTGGCACGACCGTGTTCCTGGACCCGGCGACGCTCCAGCCGGAGCCAGACCAGTGGGCATTCTTGAGCGGACTGCGCCTGCTGCCTCCTCAAGACGTCGAGGCGATGGTCACCGCGCTGCGGCCGCTCCAGGCCGGTCCCACGGCGACGAGCCTGTGGCCACGGGACGGCCCTGCCGCGCCGCCGCGGATCCGGGCCGAGTTGGGGGCCATGCTGGCCCTGGAGCGGTTCGGGCTGCCCCCGGCACTGGTGTCGGCGCTGAAGCACCTCGCGTCGCTGCACAACCCGAAGTTCCACGAGAAGCAGGCGCTGCGGCTCTCGACGTGGGGGACGCCGAGACTCCTCCGCAGTTACGTCGAGACACTCGACCGGCTCATGCTTCCCCGCGGCTTGCTGGGCGCGGTCGAGCGGCTGGTCGCCCAGGCTGGCGGCAGCCTCGTCATCACCGACCAGCGGCCGGCGCCTTCGCCGATCCGCCTGCGCTTCGCGGAGACGCTGACCCTGGAGCAGCAGGTCGCCGTGGACGACCTGGCTGTTCACGACCACGGCGTGCTCGTGGCTCCGCCCGGTATGGGTAAGACCGTGATGGCCTGCGCCCTGATCGCCCGCCACGCCCGGCCTACGCTCGTGATCGTCGACCGCAAACCGCTGCTGGACCAATGGCGCGCTCGCCTGCGGGACCACCTCGGCTTGACCGTCGAGGAGATCGGCCAGATCGGCGGCGGGGCGGCAGCGCCAGTCCGGCGTTGTCGATGTGGCGATGGTCCAGAGCCTGGTCCGCCATGACGATTTGGAGCGCATCACCGCCCGCTACGGGCTGGTGGTGGTCGACGAGTGCCAGCACGTCCCCGCCGCCACCGTCGAGAGCTGCGTCAGGCGGATCCCGGCCAGACGCTGGGTCGGGCTGACCGCGACGCCGTACCCCAGGACCGCTGCGAGGCGATCATGGCCATGCACTGCGGCCCGATCCGCCATGAGATGGCCTCCGCGGCCGGCGCGGGCCTGCGCCTCGAGCTGGTTGTCCACGACAGCCACCACCCCTGGCCCGGCGACGAGAGCGTCCCCATCCACCTGGTGTTCCGAGGCCTGGTCGACGACGAGCCCCGCACCGTCGGGATCTGCCGCGACGTCGTCGACGCGCTGGACCGTGGGCGCAACTGCCTCGTGTTGACCCAATGGACCGACCATGTGCAGCGGCTGTGCGACCACCTGCGCGCCTTCGGTCGTGACCCGCTGGTGCTCACCGGCGGTGTGGGCGCCAAGGCCCGCGCCGCGGTCCTCGACGCCCTTGGCGCGACCGACCGGTCCGGCGGGCTGCTCCTGGTCGCCACCGGCTCCTACCTCGGCGAGGGCTTTGACTGCCCCACGCTCGACACCCTCTTCCTCGCCTTCCCGCTCGCCTTCAAAGGCCGCATCGTGCAATACGTCGGCCGGGTCCTGCGCACCGCCCCGGGCAAGACCGTCGTCGAGGTGCACGACTACGTCGACGTCAACGTGCCCGTACTCGCCCGCATGCACACCAAACGCCTCCGCGCCTTCACCACCCTCGGCTTCGACCCGCCCCCACGCCGCTGAGCGCCCGATGCCGCGAAACTGGCTGCTACCGCCGGCATCTATCTCAGCTCCCGCAGAAGCGCGCGAGCGTAGCCTGTGCACACCGAGATCACCGTGTCGGCCGGTTGGAGCCCGCGAAGTGCGGCCACAGCCATCACCGTGCCTTGGCTTCGCGGTGTGGTGAAGAGCGTCTGGCAATGCTCGAGCGCAGCCCGGGTCACGTGGGCAGATCGCACGTCATCGAGAAGCTGGTGAACGATGGCGGCCATCGCTCCGGGTGAAGCGGCGGTGAACAGGCGATAGATGTCACCAGCGTCCTTATCGACAAGACGGTCCGTGTTCCCGAGACGGTCGCTGATCTTATGGATTTTGGCGACGAGGAGCGCACCGACACCAGCGACATTGATGACAAAGTGGCGACCATCCCCGGCCTCCAGAGCGGCGATCTCAAGGGGGTCATGGTCGACCAGCGAACCCTCCAGGCCAGCGCTCTTACGGGCGACACGCTTCCCGTGACTGCGAGGGAGTCGCGCGTCCCGACGACCTCCCGGAGCCGCAACTCGTTCAGGCACGATCAAGTCGACGGGGACGACGATCTCGTCAATTTCGCCTGGACGACAGAAGCGCGACTCCCAGACGCCTGGTTCAGGCGTGCCCGTGTCCTCGGCGCGGAGCTTGAAGCCGGCCCGCCGCATCGCCGTGTCGATAGGTGGCTCGGGAGCGAGGCGATGAGGATCGACTACCAGGTCGGCGTCGGTTGTGAACGGCTGATAAGCCGGTAGCCGACCCTCTGTGCGGAAGTACACGGCCTGGGCGCCGACGAGGACGAGTGCGTCGAGGTGATCGGCGAGACCCTCGAGTGCGTCGAGCAGCACACGGCGCGCCTCGATGTATTCGATCCGGTGCGGCACTCCAGCGCTCACTGGCTCAGGACCGGGTTGCGTTCGGCTTCGAGCGTGGTGGCCCGCCATCGGCGCTCGTGTTCCGACATCCAGCCGAGCAACGCCTCCCCCTCCGCCGGCATGCGCCCGCTGCCGGTGAGGCAGTCGAGGGCCAGCTGGGCGACAGACGCGAAGCGGAGATTGTTCTTAGCCCATGTGCGGGAAAACGCAATCGCGTCGTAGGGCCTCACGAGAACCACGTTTGCTCCCGCGTCGGCAGGGAGAATGCCAGCTCCCGTTTCGACCGCATCGGGGGTGTCGGTATACACGATTGCGAGCGTTGGGGCAGCAACTGGCGCAAGCGTGGATGATCCGAACGAGCCGGTGATGGCCCAGCGAGCAGGTGGGTTTGCCCCGAGATCGGCGAGGAATCGCTCCGCGCCGGCAGCGGCGACGTATGTCGTAGTCCTGTTCGCGTCAAAGAGCGTGTAGGTGGTCGCGATGTGGCGAACGAGCGCTTGCCAGTCGACATTGACGACCGGTCCCCGAGGGCGGCGGCTGATCAGCAAGTCCTCCTCGAGGACTCGCAAGATCCGAGATATATAACCGGGGTCCACGTTCGTCGCAGCGGCGAGTTCGCGGACACCGTAGGGGGGCTGAACCTCTACCAACGTGCGCATGAGCGCCCATGCTCGTGGCCCCTTCAGGCTGGGGACAAGAGCCGGTTTTGGATCGGGATCTCGACTGGCGCCCTGCATCCTGATGGCGAGTCCAGGCCGGTCGAGGGTGAGTTCAATGTTGCCGGTGAGATCGATGAAGCCGATGCCTTTGCCACGGAGAACCTCCTGTGCCCGGGGGCTGATCCAGGAAGCCACGAGGACACCGGTGTCCCCTTGGCGAGCGAGGTGAATCCGTAGCTGGTCGGCGACTACCTCAGCGCCGCGCGGACTCATCTGCCGCTTCGCTTCGAATACGAGCTGCCTGGTGGCGCCACCATCTGGTGCCATCACACGAATGATGGCGTCCGGCGGCTCGGTTACACCCGGAGGGCGCTTGCGGCGCTCGAACGCAACCCGCCACCCGGGGGGCAGCACTGAACGCAGCGCGTCGAGAGCAGCATCGAGGACCGCTGAGTCCGCTTCCGGTCTCAATGCCACTGTTGCTCAACCAAGCTTGTTGTTTGTCACGGACAACACCTTGTTTGAAGCAACAGGGTTGGCTGGATCATACTGTTGCCTGCGCTGAGTACCAAGTGCCCCCATACAGATCCTCGCCACATCGTGTACGGCAAGCCGCTGGATACAGCGACCACGGCCGGTGGGAGATACGAGCACTGGGGTTCCACGGCCGGCCTATCCGTGGCACGGTCGACCTCGGCTGGTGCAAACCCGACGGCACCGAGATGAGCGACGAGGACTGGGACACCGGGCACATCAAAAGTCCGTCGCGGACTCGGGCCGGCGGTCGGGGCCTGAAGTCTTCGCTGCAACTTCCCTCGGATACGGAGGAAACTGCAGTCGACCCACCGTGGCAGTCCAAGAGCACGCTGCGGTGGGCAACTTTAGAAGAGCCACACGGTGCGGATTTTGGCCGTGACGGGGGCGTGACGGGGGGCTGACGGGCCCGGGACGTTGGGATGATGGGGCGGGAGGAACTTGGTGGGGTGGCAGGGTTCCGGAGCATCGCGGCGGTCGGTAAGAGCATCGAGATGGTGCTCAATGCCGCGTACGCGGCCGAGGAGCCGATCGACACCGGCCCCACCCGGGCCAAGCTCATCCAGACCGAGGATCTTGACGCGGTTACCACCACCCTCATGCGGCCGGCGCTGTCGATCTTTCTGTACCGGGTCGACTTCAACAAGGCGATGCGAGCGAGTTGGTCGGCGACCGGCAACACCGATGGGCGGGCACACCTGCCGCTCGACCTGCACTACCTGCTTACCGCGTGGGCGGACAACGCTGAGCATGAGCACCGCGTCATCGGGCGCAGCATGCAGGCGCTTGAGCAGCTCGGAGCGCTGAGCGGTCCGTTGCTGTACCCGGACGGCGAGTGGCTTCCCGGTGAGAGCGTGCAGCTGTACCTCGAGGACATGGCCACCGACGACCTCATGCGCACGTTCGACAGCCTTATGGCCGGCTTCCGGCTGAGCATCCCCTACATCGCCCGCGTGGTCGTCGTGAGCTCAGATGAGACAGTACCCGTGCCCCACGTGAGTACGCTGATCAGCGGCCTGCGACCGAGTGTGGCCGCCAGCGGCGCCGCCAGGGGAACGCGGTGAACGAGCTGCTGGCCCCGGTGTGGACCGAGCGGGTCACCCGTCTACATCTCGGCGTCGAGCCGGTCGACGCGCTCGGCCGCCCCGGACCGCTCGGCGGGCTCGGGCTGCACGTCGAGCACGTCCCGCGGCCGGCCCCACTGCCCACGGGGATCCCCGCTCCCGTGCCCTTCGGCGACATCGGCGACAATGCCGGGCTTCCCGGCGTGGCGGGCAGCCCGTCGGGCCGCTTCGCGTTGACGTTCGGTCGGGCGGCGCTTGACGCGCTCGAAGCGATCGTGGTCCGCGTCGTCGACCCGCGCCGGAGGTACGTGCCACGCCGGCTGTCGATCCCCGTGCCCGACCTCGCCACCGTGCTCGCCGCAGAGGCGGCACACGACCAGGATCCAGCCGCCGCGCTCACCCCGCGGACCTGCCGTCCCACCCTGTTCCCGGGGGCGGCCTACGGTGTGGCGGCGGGTGCCACCGCCGTGCGTGGCCGCGTGATCTGGGGGGCGGGCGGCCCGCCCGTCCAGTGGGCACGCGTGGCCGCTCTCACGGAGCCCATCGAGATCCGGGCGGAGGACGGGACCGTGACGACGGTACAGCCCGTCCTCGGCCGCGCCCACGGTGACCATCGCGGTGAGTTCCTGCTCGTGCTCGGCCCGCTGCCGACCGAACTCGCCCTCGGGACGTCGCAGACGGCCGACGTCGTGGTCCGTGTCACCGCCCGCCCCGAGCCCGCGCCCGGCGCCCCGGTCGACTCACCCACCGGCTCCCGCGCGGACCCGCTGTGGCACCTGCCCGTCGAGCGCGTGGCGAGCTTAGACCCTGCCGACCAGGTCGCCGCCGGAACCGTCGAGCCCGCCGGCTTCACCGCGTCGACGGTCCGAACGCTCACCTGCCGCCGCGGCTTCCCGCCCCGCGCCTCGTTCACCTTCGTCCTGCCCTGAGCAGCCGAAACCGTACCCGAGAGGAGGTCCATGCCCGAGTACCTCGCTCCAGGCGTGTTCGTCGAAGAGGTCAGCTTCCGTTCGAGGTCGATCGAAGGCGTTCCCACCTCCACGACCGGGTTCGCCGGTTTGGCCCACTACGGGCCCGTGCAGTATCCCAGCGGCCCGTCCGCCACCGAGCCACGGCTCGTCACCAGCTACGTCGAGTTCGAGCGCGTCTATGGCAAGCTGGATTCGCTCGTGGTCGGTGGTGAGGAGCGGATTCCCTACCTCGCTCATGCCGCCCGGGCGTTCTTCATGAACGGAGGGCGGCGGCTGTACGTGTCGCGTCTCTACGCGCCAGCCGATGGGACGGGCGTCGCGAGCGCGCAGGTGGCGGTCCCGTCGCCGACGCCGTCCACCGCGTCGTGGCGGG
This sequence comes from Egibacteraceae bacterium, assembly GCA_050743625.1. Classification (GTDB taxonomy): domain Bacteria; phylum Actinomycetota; class Nitriliruptoria; order Euzebyales; family Egibacteraceae; genus JBOGED01. Next base: position 20,269 of record JBOGED010000440.1, read on the forward strand.
CACGCTGGCCCGGCGCGATGGGCAACGTGGCCGTGACGGTCGAGGCGGTCCGCGGCGGCGACGTGGGGATCCACAACGGAGTCGCCGCGTACGCGAACGTGGTGAGGGACGGCGCTGTCCTCGAGGTCGTTCCACAGTCTGGCACGCTGCCTAGCCGTGACACGCTGATCAACCCCGGCGACCTGCGCATCCTGCGGGTCGACGTGAACGGGGCGCAGACGTTCCTCACGGCCGACGGCGCCAACACGACGCCACCCGTGGTCTCCGACCGCCTGCTGCCCGTCGAGGTCACCGTCACCGTCGAGGTCGATGCCGAGCGCAGGGACACCTCGGAGCGACTCGGCCTCGAGCTGAACGCCCGCCGCTATGTCGGGACGGTCCTCGCGAAGAACGACCCCGAGGACGAGGACTCCCTCGTCTGGTTCGACTACGACTTCGGGGTCACGAGCGCGAACCCGATCTCGCTGCTGGCCGGCCTGGTCGGCACGACGGGGGCTCCCATAAGGACCGTGCGTCTCGAGGGCGGCAGCGACGGCGAGTTCCCCGCTGAGGCGGCGTTCGCAGGCGACGAGGCCGACCCGGACGACGTCACCCGAAAGGCCACGGGCCTCGCGGCGCTCGCCGAGGTTGACGACATCGCCATTGTCGCGCTGCCCGACGCCGGCTCCATCGAGGATGACGACGTCCGGTTCGTGGTGACGCAGCACCTCGTCAGCCACGCCGAGCGCGGCCGCTACCGCATCGCCGTGGTCGACGGTCCCGCGAGCGCCTCGATGAACGAGATCCGCGCCTTCCGTGGAAACTTCGACTCGAAGTACGCGGCGCTGTACCACCCCTGGATCGAGGTGCTTGATCCCAACCTGCCGCTGGCCGCTGGCGCGCCGGCGGCGAAGATCACCCTGCCGCCGTCCGGGTTCGTCACCGGTATCTACGCCCGCAACGACATCACGCGGGGCGTGTACAAGGCTCCGGCCAACGAGGTCGTGTACGGCCTCACCCGGTTCGAGGCCAACATCAACCAGGCCCGCCAGGAGGTGCTCAACCCCGAGAGCATCAACGCGCTCCGATTCTTCGAGGGCCGTGGCAACCGTGTGTGGGGCGCGCGCACGCTCAGCTCCGACCCCGAGTGGCGGTACGTCAACGTCCGCCGCCTGTTCATCTTCCTGGAGCACTCGATCGACATCGCGACCCAGTGGGCGGTGTTCGAGCCGAACAACGAGTCGTTGTGGCGCAACATCGCCCGCACGGTCAAGGACTTCCTCGAGGTCCAGTGGCGCAATGGCGCGCTGCTCGGCAGCACCCCCGACCAGGCCTACTTCGTGCGCTGCGACCGCTCGACGATGACCCAGAACGACCTCGACAACGGCCGGCTGATCTGTCTCATCGGCGTGGCCCCGACCAAGCCGGCCGAGTTCGTGATCTTCCGCATCGGCCAGTGGACCGCGGACGCCCGCGGCTGAGGTGAAGGAGGGCATTCGTGGCGACCAAGCGTGACAACCCGTACGGCGCGTTCAACTTCAAGGTCGAGTTCGGCGACGTCCCCGGCGGCGGGCCGATCGAGGCCGGGTTCTCGGACGTGTCGGGGCTCGGCAACGAGGTCAACTTCTCCGAGTACCGGGCGGGCACAGACAAGACCAACACGATGCGGAAGGTGCCGAACACCTTCAAGCTCGACGAGGTCACGCTCAAGCGCGGGTTGGTGGGCTCGACCGAGATCTTCGAATGGATCAAGGCGGTGCGCGACGGGGCCTACCAGCCCCGCACCGTCACCATCGTGATGCTCGACGAGGCCCGCACCGAGGTGCTGAGCCTCGTGCTGAAGAACGCCCAGCCGAAGAAGTGGGTCGGCCCGACGCTGGCGGCGAAAGGCGGCGGCGAGGTGGCGATGGAGGAGCTGCACCTCGTCCACGAGGGCATCGAGTACGAGTGATGCCGCATCTCTTCGTGCAGGGAGCGCGACGGCGACGCACCCGAGGTCGTCGATGACGAACGCGCTGCCGGTTCTGGGAGCCCCGGGCGTGTACTTCGCTCCCGACCTGCCCTCGCGGGAGCTGCGCGCCGAGCCCATGGACGTCGTCGCGTTCGTGGGTGTCGCTCCCCGTGGCCCGGCCTGGGAGCCGGTCAGCGACCGCACGCTCGTCGAGGCGGGCACACCCCGAGCCCGGTCGGTGGCGGTACCGGTTGACAGCTGGGACGGTTACGTGGAGCGCTTCGGTGCGTTCGAGGGACCTGGGCTGCTGCCGCACGCGGTCGCCGCGTTCTTCGCGCAGGGCGGTCGCCGGGCGTACGTGGTGCGGATCGTGCATGACGAGATCGCGTGGGACGGGTCTCGCGCCATGCCGCTCGGCTGTGCCCATCACACCCTTTCCGTACGTGCCGTGCGGGCGGCCGGGGGAGGGGCGGTGCGCTTCCGGGCGCGCAATGAGGGTCTGTGGGGCGAGCGGCTCTCGCTGACGCTCTCGTTCGCCGTGCGCCCGTTGGCGGTGCGAGCCACCGAGCCGGGCGCCCTGGTGTTCGAGCGCGGCGCGCAGGTCCTACCGGGTACGCTCGTGCGGCTGCGGGCGGGTGACGGCAGCGTCCGTCTGCGTTGGATCACGACCGTCCGGTGGCGCGGCCGGCTCGCCAGTACCGGGCACGACCTGATCGCCGAGCTCGACGACGTCGTGCTCGTCCCACCAGTCCAGGTCGAACAGGTCGAGGCCGAGCTCACCGTGCTCGATAGGGACCCGGACCGTCGGCGGGCCGAGCGTTTCGACCGGCTCGGCCTGCGGCCGGGACACCCCCGCTGGGTCCCCGACGTGCTCACCGCCGAGTCGCGCCTGGTCGAGGTGGCGGACCCGCTCGCCGGCATCGACGTGCTCGACGCCACGTTGCCGCCGGCGCAGTCCGAGCCGGTCACGGACCCAGATCTCTCAGGTCTCCGCGCGGCCGACCGCTGGCACCTCGTCACGCCGGACGATGTGTTCGGCCGCCTGCTCGGGGGAGACGAGTCGGGGACCGAAGGTCTCGACGCGCTGCTGCTCGCACCCGAGGTGGCGAGCATCGTCGCGCCCGACCTGTACTGCCCCGCCGAGCCGCCTGCGACGGAGCCGGTGACGCTGCCGGGCAGCCTTGCCGGTCCCACGTTCGCGCCCTGCGTCGACCAGCCGTCCAGGATGCACCCACCGCCATCGACGCTGCCGCTGGTCGGCTTGCGCCTCGACCCGGCCGACGCCGGCGACCTCGAGCGGATCACCCTCCTGCAACAACAGCTCGTCGCGGTTGCCGAGCGCCTACGCTGCGTCGCGCTGCTCGACGTTCCACCGGGGCTGCGTCGGCAGGCGATCATGCGTTGGCGCTCACGCTTCGACTCGTCATTCGCCGCGGCGTACCACCCGTGGTTGCGAGCGCCGTCCGGAGGACGCGCGGGGCCGCTTGTCGACCTCAACCCGTCAGCGGTCGCCGCCGGCATCCTCGCCCGCACCGAGCTTCGCCAGGGTGTGCCACACGGGCCAGCCAACGAGCCGTCGGTCGGCGTCGTCCATGTCACCGACCGCGTGGACGACGAGCGCCACGGTGACCTGCATCAAGCCGGCATCGACGTGTTCCGCCGCCAACCAGACGGCGTGTGGCTCACCGGCGCGCGGACCCTTTCGGCCGAGGGGGCGTTGCGGCAGCTCTCCGTACGGCGTCTGCTGCTCCTGCTGCAGCGCAGCGTCGCGCGCCAACTGCAGTGGGTCGTGTTCGAGCCAAACGACGAGCTCCTGCGAGCGGGGTTGACGCGCATGCTCGAAGGCCTTCTCGGCGGCCTGGACGCTCAAGGCGCGTTCGCCGGGGCCACACCGGCCGAGTCATGGTTCGTGCACGTCGCCGAGGGACGGGACGTCGGGCTCGAAGCCGACCGCGGGCAGGTCGTGGTCGAGATCGGCGTGGCGCCCGCCGAGCCGGCGGAGTTCATCGTCGTGCGGGTCAGCCTGGACGCCGAGGGCTCAGTCGAGACGCGGCTGCGGGTCGGGTCGGGAGTGATCACCCATGGTTGACCAGCTCCTCGCCACCTCGTTCAGGTTCCGGGTCACGCTGTCGCCGCCCTCGCCTAGAGCGGACGGCAGGCCGCCGCCGGCTAACCCACTTGGCGATGGCGCCTTCCAGGAGTGCACCGGCCTGGAGATGGAGATGGACGTGGCCGAGTACGTCGAGGGAGGCCGCACCAACGGCGTCCTCCAGCGCGCCGGGCGGCTCAAGGTGAGCCGCGTCACGCTGAGGCGCGGGATGCTGCACCCAGCGGACGGCGCCGTGAATACCGAGCTGTGGCGCTGGCTCCAGGACGTCGTCGACGGAGTCCGTCCCATCCGCCGGTACAACGGCACGATCCAGGTGCTGGGCGAGGCGCAGCGAGCGGTGGCCACCTGGACGTTCAGCAGGGGACTGCCCGCGAAGCTCGTCGGGCCTCAGCTCAACGCCAAGACCGGTGAGGTCGCGATCGAGGAGCTGCAGATCGCCCACGAGGGATTGCGGATGGTGGTGGGCTGATGGAGTTCAAGAAGGCCACGCTCCAAGAGGTGTCCTCCAAGCCGTCGCGGGAGCCCCAGCCGGGCGCCGCCGCGATCGACGTGCAGATCAACCCGGCGTCCCTGCGGCTGCAGATGTCCAACAACGTCGATGCCGGGAAGGCGTTCGCCCGGCCTGCGACCCAATACCAGGGCTCCTTGTCCTCGACGCTGTCGTTCGACCTGATGTTCGACACCGCCGACGAGGGCACGACCGACAAACCGGTCGATGTGCGTACCCGCACGCGGCAGCTGGAGAAGTTCTTGCTCCCGAGCACCGCGTCGCCGAAGTCGGTGCCGCCGCGGGTGCGGTTCACGTACGGCACCCTGGAGGTGGTCGGGGTGATGTCCGCGCTGAACCAGGACTTCGACCTGTTTTCCGCCAACGGCGTGCCCTTGCGGGCTAAGTGCGCGGTGACGATCAAGGAGCAGAAACCCGAGTTCGACGCCAAGCTCGCCGGCCCTGGCGCCAACACGGGCGCCGGCGCGACGCCTCCCGTGCCCCCGGC
>JBOGED010000441.1:0-2414 GCA_050743625.1 Egibacteraceae bacterium
CGGGTGCAGCGACCTAAAAGGGTCTTCGGAGCGGAACCCGACGAAGCGCGACCCCACGCATCGGATAACAGGCACTCGGTGGACCGGCGGTTTTGCTGGTATGCCCCCACCGCTCGTAGCATCGCCCCATCGCATGCCTACCCCAGAGAGCCACACACCGCGTGTCGCCGCCATCTTGGTCGTGCACAACGGCGAGGAGTGGCTTGGCAGTGTGCTCGCGACGATCGCGGCGCAGCGCTATCCGGCGCTTGATCTCGTCGTCGTCGACAACGCGAGCCGGGACAGCGGGACAGAGTTGCTCCGCCGGCACATCCATGCCGACCGCCTGATCACGCTGTCCCGTAACGTCGGGTTTGGTCGCGGGGTGGGAGCGGCCCTCAGGCATCCGCTGGTCGAGGCGGCCGATCACCTCCTGCTGCTGCACGACGACCTGGTACTCGCATCTGACGCCATTGCCGAGATGGTCGAGGCGCTCCAAGCCGATCCCACGCTCGGGATCGTCGGGCCCAAGCTGCGGGAGTGGAGCGAGGATTACGTCCTTCAAGAGGTCGGTATGACGATCGACCGCTTCGGGCGCTCGGAGACGCAGCTCGAGCCCGGCGAGCTCGACCAGGGGCAGCACGACCGCCAGCATGACGTCCTCTACGTGTCGACCGCCGGCATGATGCTGCGTCGTGACGTCCTGCGGGCCTTAGGTGGGTTCGACGCGCGGTTCCCGGCTTTCCGGGACGATCTCGACCTGTGCTGGCGAGCATGGCTGGCGGGGATGCGAGTCGAGATCGTGCCCGAGGCCGTCGGGTACCACATCGGGGCGAGCAGCCGGCTACCGAGAGCTCCGCTCGCGAGCCGCTCGGGCCAGGCGCGGTACTACGCCGAGCGCCACACGATCGCGACGCTGATGAAGAACTACTCGGCGGCGCGGTTGGCATGGGTGCTCCCGATCTTCGTGCTGTTCTCCGTGGCCAAGACGGCAGGGTTCCTTGCGACCAGGCGGTTCGGCGATGCCGCGGCGGTTGCGCGCGCGTTCGGGTGGAACCTTCGCCAGCTTGTTCCCACATTCCGGCGCAGGCGGGTCGTCCAGCGGCATCGGGTGGTGTCGGATGCGCAGCTCAGCCCGTTGTTCGCGCCTGGCCTGCCCCGCATGCATGCATATGCCGAAACCATCGCGACCTGGTCGGTTGGCGCCGACACCCGAGCGCTGATCGACGACAACGATGTCGCCTGGTCCGCGATGGAGGACGACCCGCTGGCGAAGCGGCCAGTCATCCGGACGCTCCGCGACCACCCGGCCGCGTGCGTCGGGGGTTTGCTCCTTCTGTGCTACCTGGTGGGGTTGATCCCGTTGTTGGGTGCCGGTCAGGTGGTTGGCGGCGAGATCACCCCCTGGCCCCAGACGGCCCGGGCCTTCCTCCGCACCTATGCCAGCGGTTGGAACGGCGAGCCGCTCGCCTCTGGACACTTCGCCTCGCCGGCGCAGGCGCTACTGGGCATCATGAGCCTTCTGGGTTTCGGCAGCGCGTGGTTGGCGCAGCGACTTCTCGTATTCGGGCTGCTTCCGCTCGCATGGGGACTCGCGCTGCGGGCGGGGCGGCTCGTGACCACACTCAAGGCGCCACGCGCGCTCGGGGCGACGCTCTACGTGTTGAACCCGGTGGTGCTCGGGGCGCTCGCGCAGGGGCGGTACGGAGTGCTCGTGACCGCCGCGCTCCTGCCTGGCCTTGTCCTCGTCACGATCCGGGCCGCCGATACCGCGACCGCTCCGGGCAGCGCCTGGCGGGCGTCCGCGCTCCTTGCGCTTGGCCTCGCGAGCGCCGCGGCGTTCGCCCCCGTGCTCGGCATGCTGCTGGGATTCGCGGTTCTTCTCGTCACCGCGATGATGAGTTGCCGGCGTGTCGCGGGCGCGCGCCACGCCGCATTGCGATTGGCGGTGGCAATCGGTGGGGCGGCTGGACTCCTCGCTCCATGGCTGTTCGACCTCGCGCTCGCGGGTGGGCTGGTGCTGCGTGACGGGCCATCGGTCCCTATTCCCCTGTGGCGCGCGCTCACCATCACCCCCACGGTGGTGCCCGCCTTGTCTGGGCCGGCCGGGTTGCTCTTGGCGGCGGCGGCTGTCGCCGTGGTCGTCGCCGCCCTCGGGGTCGCGCTGGGCATCCGGTGGCGGCCCGTATGCACGCTGGTCGGGGTAGTCGCGGCGTCCGGTTTGGTGACCTGGGGATGCGCCTGGATCGGAGTTGAGGGAATCTGGCTGCCGGCATTGCTGCTCCCTGGCGCGCTCGGCCTCGCGGTCCTGGGCGTCGTCGCGACGCGATGGATCGTGCCGGCGTTGCGAGGCTACGACTTCGGGGCGCGCCAGCTGCTGACGGCGGTCGCCGCCGGGGTCGTCCTGGTCGGTGTGATCAGCGGGACGGTGAGCC
>JBOGED010000442.1:0-7180 GCA_050743625.1 Egibacteraceae bacterium
GGTCCCCGAGGCGCGTGAGGTGCGCCTCGGCTTCGGCGACGGCCTGCTGGGTGGCGCCGTCCAAGCTCGCCAGCTGCTCCGACGCGGCCTGAGCGAGCGCGGCGCAGGTCGCCGCTCGTTGGTTCGCCGCCTGGGCCATCCGCCGGTAGACGTCGAGGTCGAGCAGGCGGACGAGCAGCTCCTGACGGCCTTTCGGCGTGTCGCGCAGGAACCGGGCGAAGTCGCCCTGGGGCAGGACGACGCACGTGGTGAACTGGTCGAACGTCAAGCCCACCAGCTCGGTGACCGCCTTGGTGACTCCCTCGGCGTCACCGGCGATCACCTCGCCGGCATGCTCGAGCCTCGCCTCGGCGGTGCTCGCGCCCTGGCCGCTGCGGCGCACCACCCGGGAGGCCGTGTACGCGCGGCCGTCGATCGTGAAATCGAAGCGGACGCGGGCCTCACGCTTGCCGACGCTGATCACGGGCGCGACGGCGCGCTTGTCCAGGCGCGGGACGCTGCCGTACAACGCGAAGCACAACGCGTCGATGATCGAGGTCTTCCCCGCCCCGGTCGGCCCGACCAGCGCGAACAGGTCCGCGTCCGCGAAGTCCACCATCTCGGCGTCACGGAATGCGGTAAACCCGCTGAGCTCAAGCTTGGTTGGCCGCATACGCCTCGTCCAGCAGCTCGGCGAACAACCCGCTCACGCGCTCGTCCTCGGCGCCTTGCTCGGCCAGGTACTCGGCGAACAGCTCGTGGGGTGAGCGGCCGAGCCGCTGGGGACGCGCTTCCCCCCGCGTGTCGCGGTCTGGAGCCTCGACCCGGACCTCTACGGCGTCCGGGAACAGGGCGCGCACCTCGTCGGCCAACCCGGCGCGAGCGGGGCCGCGGACGACCACGCGCAGGTGGTCCTCACTCGTGGTGCCCGCTTGCCGCGCCAACTCGTCGAGCGTGCCTGTCAGCGTACAGAGGCGAAGTCCCGCTTTGAGGCGTACCGGACGGATCTCGGCGGGAATACCCGGCGCGGCGTCCACGAGCATCACGACCTTGTCGTCCGCGGCCTCGCCGAAGTCGAGCTGCAACGGGGAGCCGCTGTAGTGCACGGGGCAGGCGCCCGGGATCTGCTGGGACCGATGCAGGTGGCCGAGGGCGACGTAGTGGGCCGAGGCGGGGAACGCGTGGGGCGATACGGCGTAGTCGAAGATCGTGTGGGCCTCGCGCTCACCCCCGCCGACCACCCCGCCGGCCACCATGAGATGCGCGACCACGAGGTTCACCGTTTCAGCCGAGAACCCCCCACACAGATGCCCGATCAGCCGGCGGGCCCGGTCGTCGTAGCACTGCGCGTGTTGGTCCGCCCCCAGCCCCATCAGCTCGTCGGCGCGGACGATATACCGCCGCGACAAAAATGGGACGAGCGCGATCCGCGCGACCTCACCCCTTTTCGTGCGGACCGTGAGCATCCCGCCCTGGTCCGCCGCCTGCACCAGCGCCCCCGCGTGGATCCCGTGAGTGGCCAGCAGCGGCGCGACCGCGGCTAGCCTTTGGCCGTGGTCATGGTTCCCCGCGATGACCACCACCTGGGCGCCGGTCGCCGCCAGGTCGAGCAAGGCCCGGTAGACAATCCGCTCGGCGTCAGGCGATGGCGCGGCCATATCGAACTGGTCGCCCGCCACGAGCACCAGGTCGACGTCCTCGGTCTCGGCGACCTGGGCGATCTCCGCGAGCACCGCCTCGTGTTCCCCCGCCCGGCTACGACCCCTGATCGTCCGCCCGACGTGCCAGTCCGCTGTGTGGAGAATGCGCACAGCCGGGGAGGATAACCCTTCGCCCCGCCAACTCCCGTGAGGCCGCACCGGCCAACAGGCCGCCCGCCGCCCGGCTCAACTGCAGGATTCCTCCGTATACGCGGGAAAGTTGCGGCCTAACCCGGCGACATCGGTCGACACGCGCCGTTTTCCTCCGGATCCGGAGGAAAATTGCACATCTCAGCTGCCTTTCCCCAGCTCAGGAGGCGGGGAAGGTGGCCAGCGCGTACTCGGAGATCTGCCGGTCGCAGGTCACGAGCGCGAGGCCCTCGTGTTGCGCTTGGGCGATCAGCATCCGGTCGAAGGGATCGTCGTGGCGCCTTGGGAGTGCGCCAGCGGTCAATGCGTGCTCGAGCTTGATCCCAAGCGGGGAGAAGCCGCTCGCGTCGACGGCGCCACGGAGGTCCGCGGGAGCCTCGAGCTTGCCGACTCCCATGCACTCGCGGCGCTCACGAAGACGTGGGAGGCTCGCTCGATCGACGAGATGGCATGCTCCGACAAGACGGGGGAGTCGAACAGCCACCACAGCACGACGTGTGTGTCGAGCAAGAGCCTCACTCGGTCTCGCCCCTCTCACCCCTGAACGCGGAAGCGATGTCGTCCGGAAGCTCGTCGAAATCCTCACGGATCACCACCTGATCGCGCCAAACCCCACGGATCCGGGGAGCCCGCGGCTCGAGAGCGACGAGCCGGGCAACTGGCTTTCCCGCCCGGCTGATGACGATCTCCTCTCCAGCCTCGGCGCGTTCGATCAACCGCGCTCGGCGCTCATGAACCCTCCAGACGACGTTCGCGAAGTGAGTTTAGCTCTCCAGCGCGTGCGGGAGGGTGCTCTCCCACAGCTCCCCGACCTCGGCAAGGCCGAGTGTGAGCAGCTCGGCGAAGTCGATTCTCGGGGTCTCGGTGACCACGCCGAGGTGCTCGCAGCCCAAGCCGTGAGTCGCGCACCGCTGGGCGAGGCGCTCGGCGTCGCGTGGTCGGGCGCTGGCCACGACGCGGGTGGGAGACTCGCTGAACAGCCACTGGTGCGCGGGCAGGCGGTCTTGCGCGAGCAGGCGGGCGCCCAGGCCGCGGCCCAGGCAGCACTCCACGACCGCGACGAGCAGGCCGCCGGCGCTCACGTCGTGCGCGCTGCGCAGGAGCCGGTCGCGTGCGGCGTCGGCCAGCAACTGGTGGAGGCGCCGCTCCTCGTCGAGATCGACGCGCGGCGGCCGACCGGCGAGAAGGCCGTGCACCCGCCACAGGAACTCGGAGCCGCCCAGCCCCGGCCTGGTCGGCGCGCCGAGAAGGAAGATCAGGTCGCCGGGCTCGGCGAACGCCGTCCCGACCCTCATCGACACGTCGTCGAGTACCCCGAGCACGCCGATCACCGGCGTGGGGTGGACGGCGACGTCTCCCGTCTGGTTGTAGAAGCTGACGTTCCCGCCGGTAATGGGCGTGCCAAGCGTGACGCACGCCTGGGCCATGCCCTGGATGCATGAGCGGAACTGGCCCATGATCTCCGGTCTCTCCGGCGAGCCGAAGTTCAGGCAGTTCGTGGCCGCGACCGGCGTCGCGCCAACGCAGGCGACGTTCCGCGCGGCCTCGGCGACCACCAGCTTCGCGCCCTCCTCGGGGTCGAGCGCGCACCAGCGCCCGTTGCCATCCGTGGCGATCGCGATGCCCGGCTTTTCGGGTCCCGGCGCCGGCGACAGGCGCAGCACCGCCGCGTCCCCACCCGGACCCATCACCGTGTCGGCCCCGACCAGCGAGTCGTACTGCTCGTACACCCACCGAGCCGAGCCGACGCTGGGCGACGACAGCACCGCCCGCGCGGCCTCGTCGAGATCCTTCGGCGAATCCCAGGCATCGACGTCCTCGCCCGCGCGGGGATGCACCCAGTCGGCGACAGGGCGCTCGTAGGTCGGGCCCTCGTCGGCGAGCGAGGCAGCCGGCGCGTCGTGCACCACCTCGCGGTGACGGGTGAACACCAGCCGGTCTCCGGCCGTCACCTCCCCGATAGGGGTCGCGTCGATACCCCATCGCCCGCAGATCTCCAACACGGCGCCGAGCCGGTCGGGCGCGACGAGGGCGAGCATGCGCTCCTGTGACTCGGAGCACAGGATCTCCCAGGCCTCCATGCTCGGCTCGCGCAGCGGCACCCGGTCCAGGTCGACGCGCATCCCGAGCCCGGCCTTCGACGCCATCTCGGCGGTCGAGCACGCGATCCCCGCCGCGCCCATGTCCTGGATGCCTGACAGCAGATCCTCGGCGTAGAGCTGTAAGCAGGCCTCGATCAGCAGCTTGCCGGCGAACGGGTCGCCGACCTGGACGTTCGGCCGCTTCACGTCGTCGTCCTCGGTCTCGAACGAGGCGCTGGCCAGCACCGACGCCCCTCCGATGCCGTCCCGCCCGGTGCGCTGACCGATCAGCACGGCGACGTCGCCGGGCCGCTCGGCCTTGGCGAGCTGGATGCGGCCGGCGTCCATGAGGCCGACGCACAGGACGTTCACCAGCGGGTTCCCCGCGTAGCAGGGGTCGAAGACCATCTCGCCGCCCACGGTCGCCACGCCGATCGAGTTGCCGTAGTGGCCGATCCCGCGGACCACCCCGTCCACGATCCAGCGTGTGCGCTGGTCGCCAGGGTCACCGAACCGCAGCGGGTCGAGCAAGGCGATCGGCCGCGCGCCCATCGTGAGAATGTCGCGGATGATGCCGCCAACTCCTGTGGCGGCGCCCTGGAACGGCTCGACAAAGCTCGGGTGGTTGTGGCTCTCGATCTTGAAGGTGACCGCGAGCCCGCCCCCGACGTCGACGACCCCCGCGTTCTCTCCTGGGCCGACCAGGATGCGTTGGCCTGCCGTCGGCAGCTGCCTCAGGTAGATCTTGGAGGACTTGTACGAGCAGTGCTCGGACCACATCACCGAGTAGGTCCCCAGCTCGGCGGTGGACGGCTCGCGCCCGAGCGTCGCCACGATCCTTTCGTACTCGCCGTCGGTCAGGCCCAGCTCAATCGCTCGGCCACGCGGGTCGGGAGCAGGCGCGGGAACTGAGGTCACCGGCCGCAGGGTACCCATCAGCGCGCACGCCGCGGGCCTCGCGACTTGCCGACGACGCCGGCTGCGGCCACACTACGCTCCATCGGCGCAAATACACTAAGCAGTGAAATAATTACTCTCCGCATCATGGCGCCGAAGAGCTAAAGGAGCCCATATGGCGACGGTGAAGGTGACGGTCGAGCTGGACGTCATCGACCTGAGCGAGGCACACAACGACCCCGTAACCGGTCGGCACGTCGACAACCTGCAGGGGTTACTGAAAGCCGCCGCAAACTCCACCGGTAACGACGACTTCGATCCCGAAGAGTACGACGGGACCGCCAATCAGCCGACCCGGCGGGCGCTGCGGCGGTTCAAAGAGAAATACGACCTGCGAGACAAGTTCATTTGCGACGGCCCCGCCTGGGAGCGACTCATCGAGTTTCCGTAGGATTGACACCCTTGGACAGGTATAGCCCAGTTAATCCCCCCGCCTGCATACTCTCCGATCGATCTGGATAGGTAATAGGCATCCATCAAAGGAGAGAGGCATGGCAAAAGTGCAGCAAGTAACGCCATCGCCCGTTCCCGAGCAAGAGCAACGGACCGGTCGAGGGCCCATCGATTGGATGGGAGGTTGGCGCACCGGCTGGGTCGCGCCGCTGATCATCCTCGGTATTACGGCCGTATATGAGGCGTATCAGTTCGCCTTCGCTTGGACAACCGGTATCGACGCCGCGAGTCGAGAGTTCTTCTATACCTGGAAGATCCCACTCGTTCTGGGACTTATCGGCATCACCGCCTTCACGCTCGGGTGGTGGGGCTGGCTGGTACGGAGCGGCAAGAAGCTTTCCCAACACATCACACACTCCGAGGAAGTGCGCCGGATCGCCGTGTTCTGGGGTCTGGTGGGCGCGGTCTCCGTGACCTTGTTCGTAGAGGCCAGCTTCTGGCCCAACTACGACGGTGCGTGGCACCAGACCGCGGTTCGTGACACGGCGTTCACGCCCGCGCACATCCCGATGTTCTACCTGTTCTTCCCGATGGGTATCACGATGACCATCGGGACGTACCTCTATGGCCGTACACGGTTGCCCAAGGTGTACGGCGCCGACAAAGGCTTCCCCTGGTCCTTCGCGCTGCTGATCGCGGCGTCCGTGACCGAGATGATGCAGGTCGCGATGAACGAGTGGGGCCACAGCCTGTGGATCACCGAGGAGATCTTCGCGGTCCCGTTCCACTGGCCGTTCGTCCTGTATGGCTGGTTAGCCGGTGGCATCTTCGCCCTCTGGGCCGAGACGCTGGTCCGGTTGCTCGCCGTCGAAGGCGAGATCGAAGCCGAGGAGACGGCGCCGGCGCAGTCCAGCGCCGCTGCATCGTCCACCTAACCGTTCCTCTGTCAGCGCCCCGCCTTCTAAGGTGGGGCGCTGACTTTTTGCGCTAGATTGCCGCCATGCCCTCGCAATCTGACTTCGTCGATTCGATCCGCCGGGATTCGGACGGTTTCGCCGAGGCGGCGGAGGTGGCGGGGCCCCAAGCCGCGGTGGCCGCCTGCCCGGACTGGACGGTCGCTGACCTCGTCTGGCACCTCCGCGAGACCCACTATTGTTGGCGCGTCATCGTCGAGGACGGGTTGCGGGACCCCAACGGCATCACGCCCATCGAGCGACCGCCGGATTTCGCCCAGCTACTCGCTGATTTCCGCGCCGGAGCGGGGCGCATGGCCGACGTGCTGGAATCCGCGGACCCCAGCCGGCCCGTGTGGACCTGGGCTCCGCAACAAGAGGCGGCCTTCGTGATCCGCCACCAGGTCCAAGAGGCGGCGGTCCACCGCTGGGACGCCGAGCAAGCGGCCGGCCGGGACTTCTCCATCGACCCGGTCATGGCCGCCGACGCGGTCGACGAGTTCCTGGAGCTGATCGGCACCGCGTACCAGGCTGAGGGAGCCGCGCCGCTCGGCGGCACCGTCCACCTCCACGCCACCGACACCCCCGGCGAATGGGTCGTGACAGAAGACGAGGCCGGTGACCTGCGCATGGAGCGGGCCCACCGCAAGGCCGACGTCGCCCTCCGCGCCACCGCCTCCGACCTGCTGCTGATGCTCTACCGCCGCGTAACCCCCGACCGCGGCGAGGTCTTCGGCGACGGCGCGATCCTCCACCGCCTCCTAAATCGCCGTGACCTCAGCTGAGGCGGAAGGAGAAGCGGCGGACGAGGTCGGCCCACTCGCGCAGGCTGGCAGGATCGACGTGGCGCCACTGAGGTTTCTTTTCTAGCCAGGGGCTTCGCCCCGGCCCGACGAGCCGTGGACGGTAACGGCGGCAGCGCGTGGGCTTGGCGGCTGTTCTGTGCTGGATCGCGGCGGTATTCCGC
>JBOGED010000443.1:0-6532 GCA_050743625.1 Egibacteraceae bacterium
CGTCGGCGGTCTGGAAGTTGATGTAGGTGCGGCCGGTGGAGTACGGATGCAGCCTGGTCCACGCTTCATGGATCCACTCCCGGTACTCCGCCGCCCGGGGCTCGTCGGGCTCCCACACGCCCAGCGCGCAAAGCCGGCAAGCGCACGAAGACTCGGGCCACAGACCCACGATGAGAACAGCGCGACCCGTGGGATCGCTAGCACAGTGCAGCAGCTTTCCTCCGCATGCGGAGGAAAGCTGCGCCCTTCCCGGACCGCGGCCGGTGCTGACCTATCCGCGCGGCCACTTAGGCGCCGGTCTCGTGGTCATAGAACTGGGACGGGGGTAGGGAGTCGGAGGGATCGGCGGCCTCACCATCTTGCTCGCGGTCCGTCGCGGGCGCCTCACCGGGTAGGACGTCATCGTCGAGCCGCCCGCGCAGGGCTTCACGGCCTTTCTCGACGGCGCGTAGCGTCTTCGCGAGCACCACCTCGAAGCTGGCGAGCTTGCCGTCGATGTAGTCCTCGGCCTCCAAGCGGAGGTGACGCGCCTCTTGACGGGCCGCATCGACAATGCGCTCCGCCTCCTGGCGAGATTTGCGAACCGTCTCCGTCTCGGACACGAGGCGGGTTCCCTCCTCACGCGCATCGGAGAGGATCTGGTCCGATTCGCGCGCGGCTTTGGCGAGCAGCTCGTCGCGCTCCTTCAGCACCCAGCGTGACTGCCGGATCTCCTCGGGGAGCGCGGCGCGGAGCGCGGCGATTGCCTGGTCGACATCGGTCTTGTTGACCATGATCGAGGCCGAGAGCGGCACCGGTCGAGCCTCCGCGAGGAGGTGGTCGAGCGCATCTATGGCGGCCTCGACGTCCACGAGGAACTCCTTTAGCGCACCGTCCCAGAGAATCGCTGGAAGAGCCTCGTGGCTACGAGAGGGGGGACGAGGCTCGACACATCGCCGCCGAGCCGCGCGACCTCCTTCACCAGCGAGGACGAGAGGAAGGAGTATACGGGGCTGCTCGCAAGGAAAAACGTCTCCACTTGGCCGATACGGGCGTTCATCTGAGCCATCTGCAGCTCGGACTCGAAATCACTCACGGCGCGCAGGCCCTTGACGATAAGTCCCACACCTCGCTGCCGGCAGAAGTCCACGAGCAGGCCCTCGAAGGTCGCCACCTCGAGGTTCCGCAGATGCGCGGTGACCTCGCTGAGCAGCTCAACTCGCTCACCGAGATCGAACACGGGGCTCTTGCCCGCACTCGTTGTGCAGGCCACGATCACGTGATCGAAGCGCGCCGCCACCCGCTCGAGCACGTCGAGATGCCCGTTCGTTACCGGGTCGAAGCTGCCCGGGCACACCGCGGTCACCGTCACGGCGTGGCTTCTCCTCTACTCGCCTCTAGGTAGTGCAGGACCGTGTCACCGTAGGTGGCCACACGCCTCGACACCAACCCCGCGGGAAAGGGCGGCTGGAGGTCTGTATCGCGGCGGTCGCGCTCTAGCACCACAACCGCGCCGGGCGCCAACCCCCCCGCCCCGTGCAGGTGGTCTAGCAACTCCAGGATCTTGGTCGCCGGCTCCGTGTACGGCGGATCGACGAGGACGAGGTCGAACGCCTCGCCTGGCGATAGGCAAAAGCGGGCGGCGTCCATGCGAGCGAGGCGGGCGCTCGAACCCAGGCCAGTGCGCTCGAGATTCTCGGCCACCACCGCCGCGGCCTTGGGGTCGCGCTCCACGAGCACCGCCCGCCGCGCGCCACGCGACAGCGCCTCGATCGCCAGCGCACCCGTGCCCGCGAACAGGTCCAACACCACCGCTTGATCGACAACGTCACCGAGCGACGCGAACAGCGCCTCCCGCACACGGTCACTCGTCGGCCGCACCGCCCGCCCTTTCGGCACCCCAAGCCGCCGCCCCTTCGCCACCCCACCAATCACCCGCATGCCCATACTCTAAGGATCCTTGCCATCCAGCGGTCACCTCGCTACTATGCCTCTGGAGCCGGATGTGGCACCGGATGGTGCTGCTCCTGGCTCTAGCCTTTCTCGGGCCAATTTTGCGCACCCTCGCCCTCCTGTTATCAAAGTGGCGGCGTACCAGGAGCTGGTAATGCTGGTCTTCATCGACGAATCTGGCCACCCCAACCCCGGAGATCCCTGCAGCCGCCCCGTCCTGCTCGCCGTGTGCGTCAAGGAGCTGGACGCTGGATGGCTGATTCGACGACTGTATGCGCTGCGACGTGACCTACTCGGTTCCATGAAACTCAGTAAGGCTGAAGAGGAACTAAAGGCCGTTGAAATGCTTAATCGCCGCGCGCTTCACAAGAATGTGGCGAAGAAGGAGTTCATCGAAGCACTATTCGAGTTCTTGAGAGACTTCGATCTCACCGTGTTCGCGATAGTCATGGAACGTCCACTGAAACCACCATACCGCGGGCCGGAGATCCTCCCACGCCAGTACTGGTGGCTACTTGAGCGCGTAAACCATCTTATAGAGAACGACCACCCGACACAGCATGCGGTCGTGGTATTCGATGGGCAAGACCCGGCCAGTAACAAGCTGCTATCCGATCGCTTCACCTCGTTCATGGCGAGGACCTCGATCGGGCGGTCTATGAGCTATATTGTCCCAAGCCCCTTATTCGCAGACTCCTCACTGACTCCTGGATTACAGATTGCCGATCTGTTTGCCTATGTCGTCCGGCTCTACTACGAACACAATCTGCGTTCGGAGATAAATCCGGTCGATCCGTATCTATCGTGCATAGCGAGATACGGTCGAGTCATCCATGAAAAGACAGCCAATTATGAACGCGGCGAGAACCCAAAGATGTATGGCATACGGACGATGAGCGCAGATAGATTCGTTTACGACTTGGCGGATGTCAAACCTCAGCTCGCAGGGGCTGAGGAGTCAGAATAGGGGGCGCCCCCCATCCCACGCATCTCACTCATCAACCGGTCTCCAAGGCGGCGAGGCGGTCGTCGCCGTAGCGTCGGCGGACCTCGTCGCGCAGGGCGGGATGCTCGACCAGGTCGGGATCTGACTCCACCAACGCCTTGGCGTCGGCGCGGCTGGCCACGACCCAGTCGTAGTCGCGGACCAGCTGGGCCAGCTTGAGGTCTGGCAGGCCGGATTGCCGGGTGTCGAACAGGCTGCCCTCACCGCGCAGCTCAAGGTCCGTCTCGGCCAGGCGGAAGCCGTCCCGCGTGGCAGCGACGGCCTGAAGTCGCCGGTTGTGCTCGGGATCACGTGAGAACAAGACGCACCAGCTCTTTCGCTCCCCGCGCCCGATGCGACCGCGGAGCTGGTGGAGCTGGCTGATCCCGAAGCGGTTGGCGTCCTCGATCACCATGACGGTCGCCTCAGGCACGTCGACGCCGACCTCGATCACGGTCGTGGCGACGAGGATGGGAGTCTCCCCACGCCGGAATGCGTCCATCCGCGTGTCCCGCTCGGCGGCGGGTAGCCGGCCATGGACGAGCCCCACGCCGAGATCAGGGAACACCTCCCTGGCGAGCCGGACGTGCACGTCCTCGGCGGCGGCCACGTCGAGGACCTCGGACTCCTCCACCAAAGGGCAGACGACGTAGGCGCGCTCGCCCTCCGCGACGCGCTCCCGGATAAAGTCGTAGAGGCCCGCACGCCTTGGCGAGTCAGTGTCGAGCACCTTGGTCACCACCTCTTGGCGCCCCGGCGGCAGCTCGTCCAGGAGCGTGACGTCCAGGTCGCCGTACAAGGTGAGCGCCAGGGAGCGCGGGATCGGCGTCGCGGTCATCACGAGCACGTCGGGGCTGGACGCATCTGTTCTCTTGTCGCGCAGGCGGGTGCGGTGTTCGACCCCGAACCGGTGCTGCTCGTCGACGACGACAAGCCCCAGCTCGAAGAACATCACCTGCTCTTCGAGCAGCGCGTGGGTTCCGACGAGCAGGTTGACGTCGCCCGAGGCCAGCTCTGCGAGCAGCGACCTGCGTTGCTTGGCGGTAGTCGACCCGGTGAGCAACGCCACCCGCGGCCCACCCGGCCCGTTCACGCCGAGAGGGGCGAGCAGCTTCGTGAACGTCCTGGAGTGCTGCTCGGCCAGCACCGAGGTCGGCGCCATGAGCACGGCTTGCCGACCCGCGTCCGCGGCGACCAGCATCGCCCACGCGGCCACGAGGGTCTTGCCGGCGCCTACGTCGCCTTGCAGTAGGCGGTGCATCGGCTTGGGGATCGCGAGATCGGCGCCGATCTCGGCGAAGGCCCGGCGTTGGGCATCGGTGGGCGCGAAGGGCAGCGTCTCGAGAAGCCGCTCGGCCAGGCCTGCATCCCGAGGAGCCTGCACCAGCCCCGCGGCCTCGGACTCCAGGTTGTACCGGCGGCGCTGCAACCCGACCTGCAGGCACAGCAGCTCGTCGTAGACGAGGCGGTCCCGGGCGGGGCGCACGGCCTCAAGCGATGGCGGCCTGTGGATCGTACGGAGCGCCTCGTCCCGCGCGAGCAGCTGGTGCCGCTGGACGAGGCGCCCGGGCAGGAACTCCGGCAAGGGATCGAGCTCGGCCAGGGCCGCCTTGACCAAGGCCGCGATGCGATGGCTCGGCAACGCCTCGGTCGCCGGATAGGTGGGCTGAACCCGGTCGAGCACCTCGCCCGGGTCCTCACCGCTTCGGTCCAGGACCACCAGCTGTGGGTTCTTCAGCGCCAGCGTCCCACGGAACCGCTCTAGCACTCCGCTGACGGCGACCCGCGTGCCGGGTGGCTGTTGCCGCGCGCGCCACTCTTGATTGAAGAACGGCGCCTCGACCCGACCGCCGCCGTCAGCGTCGATCGTGGCCTTCGCGATGACCAGCGACCGGCGGGGCCTGATGACGCTCCACCGGCCGATGGTCCCGACGATCGTGGCCTGCTCCCCCAGCGGCGCCTCCGCCAACGGTACTCGGGCACCCACGTCCCGGTATTTGTCCTGGTGCGGGTAGTGCTCCAAGAGGTCTCGCACGGTGTGGATGCCCAGTGCATCCTCGAGGACGCGCGCCGCCTTGCGCGTCACTCCGGCGACCTCGGTGACCTCGGCCTCGAGCCACTTGCTGGCGTCCATGGTTGACGAGTGTAGGGGGGAGGACGTGCGACCATAGCCTTCATGTGCACCATCCGGAGGATCACCGGCGGGCGCGTCGAGTTGGTCGAGCTCGCCGCCCTTGACAGCGCGTTGGCCGGCGACGGGGTCATCTGGATCGACCTGGTCGGCCGTGATGGCCAGCACGAGATGGTTCTGCGCCGGCTCGGGCTGTCCGACCTCGAGGTAGAGGACCTGCTCGAGACAGCGGTCCATCCAAAGGCCGAGATCGGGCATGGGCACCTCGTCACTGTCGTCCACGGCTTAGACCTTGACTACGCCCAGGAGCAGTCCGAGTTCGAGATCGAGACCATCGAGCTGGACGGCGTCCTCGGGCCGAACTGGGTCGTCACCCACGCTGACCGCGCGCTCGAGGTCATCCGTGCGGCGGCGAGAACGGTCGAGGACGACCCGTCGATGATCCCTACGCCCTGCGCGCTGCTCCACCTGGTGCTCGACACGATTGTCGACGAGTACGAGCCGTTCCTCGAGCAGTTCATCCCCCACCGCATCGACGCGATCGAGGACGCGTTGTTCGGCGACCAGCTGTCGACCGCGGTGCGTCGCGAGATCTACCTGCGGCGCCGCGACGTCATCCGCCTCCAGCGCGTCACGATCCCCCAGGCCGAGGCGATGCGGGAGCTGGTCCGGCTCACGCAGTCCACGACGTTCGCCTGCGACGACGCGGCGCTGTTCCGGGACATCGCGGACCGGCTGGACCGCGTCGCGAGCCTGACCACGACCCTGCGCGCCGAGCTGGACAGCGCCTTCGACCACTACTTCTCCGCTGTCACTACCAGCCAGAACGAGGTGATGAGGATCCTCACGATGGTGTCGGCGATCCTCCTCCCGCTCACAGTCGTTGTGGGCGTCTACGGGATGAACTTCACGTACATGCCCGAGCTTGACGAGCGCTGGGCCTATCCCGCCGTGATGGCCCTTAACGCGGCGATCGTCGTGGTCGGCCTGCTGTTCTTCCGCGCGCGGGGATGGATCGGCCGCCGGCGATCGATGGACGTGCACCGGGGTCCGCTCGAGATCCCGGTCCTCGGACAGGTCCTGCGCCTTCCCACCCTGGGCGCGCGGGCGGTGGGTGCCGTCGGCCGGCGGGCCATCCGCCTGGCACCGTGGCGCGCGGCTCGCTACCATCACGTCGAGCGCCGCTAACCGTCGGCGCATTTGCTTATTGTCGACATCCGAGGTTCCTACGATGGCTGCCGTCTGCGAGATTTGCGATAAGAGGCCCCGTTTCAACTACCAGGTGAGCTTCTCGCACAAGCGCAGCAAGCGTCGCTGGAACCCCAACGTCCAGCGGATCCGCATCTTCAAGGACGGCCGGGTACGCCGCGCGACCGTCTGCACGTCGTGCATGAAGGCGGGCAAGGTGGTCCGCCCGCCCCAGCGAAGCGCCTAGCGTTTCCGTGTGTGCTGGATCCCGGCGGTATATCGCCGGGATCCAGCAC
>JBOGED010000444.1:0-3967 GCA_050743625.1 Egibacteraceae bacterium
AGGCACGACTGCTCACGCCAGGAGGGCGCGGGAGATGACCATGCGCTGGACCTGGCTTGTGCCCTCTACGATTTGGAGCACTTTTGCCTCACGCATCAAGCGCTCGACGGGGTAGTCGGTCGTGTACCCGTACGCGCCGAAGATCTGCACCGCGTCGGTGGTCACTCGCATCGCCATGTCCGAGGCGAACAGCTTGGCCATCGCCGCGCTGGTGCCGAACTGCTCGCCTGCGTCGCGGCGCGCGGCGGCCTCCATCCACAACGCCCGCGCCGCCGCGATCTGAGTGGCCATGTCCGCGAGCATGAACCCCACCCCTTGGAAGTCGCCGATCGGGCGGCCGAACTGGCGCCGGTCGCGTGCATACGCGACCGCGTGGTCGAGAGCCGCCTGGGCGAGGCCCGTCGAGCAGGCCGCGATGCCGAGCCGGCCACCGTCGAGGGCGCTCAGGGCGATCTGCAGTCCTTGGCCTTCGACGCCGAGGAGGTTGCGAGCGGGGACCAGCGCGCCCTCGAACACGATCTGGCCCGTGGGTGAGGACCGCATCCCCATCTTCTTCTCGGCGAGCGGGAAGCTCATCCCCGGGGTGCCGGCCGGCACGAGCAACGCGCTGATGCCCCGCGTGCGGTCCGGTGACGTCCGGCACATCAGGACGTAGAAGTCCGCGTGCCCGGCGTGCGTGACCCACGCCTTCGTGCCGTCGACGACGTAGTGGTCGCCCTGGAGGACGGCCCGGGTGGTCAGCCCGGCGGCGTCCGAGCCGCTGCCCGGCTCGGACAGGGAGTACGCGCCGAGCGACCGGCCAGCGGTCATGGCCGGGACCCACTCCTTACGCACCTCGTCGCTCGCGTAGGTCGCGACGGCCCACGTCGCAAGCGTGTGCACGGACAGGCTCATACCGACCGTCAGGAAGGCGCGGGACAGCTCCTCCACGACGCTCAGGTAGGCGCCGAACCCCAGGCCCGACCCGCCATCCTCCTCCGAGAAGGGCAGGCCGAGGAGGTCCATCCGCCCTAGATCATCGAGCAGGTCTCGGGGGAAGCGCCCCGCCTCCTCGTCCCCAGCGGCGCGCGGCCCGACCCGTTCGGCCGTGAATCGCCGGACCAGCGCGAGGAGCGCGGGGTCGGTCATATGACCGCTACGGCTTTGCGCTCAATGAGGTTGAGGCGCTCCCCGCCGTCTGGGGTGACGACGACGATGTCTTCGATGCGAATGCCGAACCGGCCTGGCAGGTAGACGCCTGGCTCGACGGAGAACGCCATGCCGGGCTCCAGCGCCAGATCGTTGCCGGCGACGATGTACGGCTCCTCCTGCTCATCGAGGCCGATGCCGTGGCCCGTCCGGTGGATAAACGCGTCGCCGTACCCGGCCTCGGTGAGCAGGTCACGGGCCGCCGCGTCGACTGACTGGGCAGTGACCCCGGGGCGAATGGCCTGGCAGGCCGCCTCTTGGGCCGCCTCGAGCGCCGCGTGCGCCTCCGGGTAACCCTCTGGTGCGACCGCTCCCACGAGGTAGTTCCGCGTGCAGTCCGAGCAGTACCCGTCGAGCGTCCCGCCGATGTCGACCACGACCGCGTCGCCTGGGGAGAGCACCCGGCTGCCGGTCTCGTGGTGCGGTGAGGCGCCGTTGGGGCCTGACGCCACGATGACGAAGTTCACCTCCTCGTGGCCCTCGTCGAGGATCGCGTCGGCGATGTCACGACCGACCTCGGCCTCCGTCCTCCCCGGCGTCAGGAACCCGGGCACCCGGGCGTGCACCCGGTCGATGGCGCTCCCCGCGCGGCGAAGGGCGGCGATCTCCTCCGGAGCCTTGCGCATCCGCAGCTGCCGGGTCACCCGGCTCGCCCGGGCCCAGCGGGCCTGGGGACGCACCTCCTGCAACGCGAGCAGGAAGGTCGCCCACAGCCGGTCACCGGCGGCCAGCGTCGCGTCCGGCGCGATACCCTCGAGGAGGCGGGTGACGAGCGCGAAGGGGTCGTCGGTCTCGCCGAAGTCGTGAATCGCGACCCTCGATCCGGCGCCGGACTCCTCAGCGCGGAGGCGCTCCAGCCGGTGCACGAAAAGCGCGTGCATCCCGTCGGCACGCGCCACCAGCAAGGTGAGTCGCTGCAGGGGGAGCGCATGGTAGCCGACCAGATAGCGCAGGTCAGCCCCGGGTCCGACGAGCAGCGCGTCGACTCCGAGGGCGGCCATCCGCTCGGCGGCACGGTCAAGCGCGAGGTTCATACGTGCGATCCTAACCGTTGAGGACGCGAATTCGGTCGACCGGACAAGATGCTCTTGGGCACCGTTATGCGTAGTATCACAATACTGTGCCCCGCTCGGCAGGGATGCCAACGCGGTGGAAGGGGGATACGTCATCACGATGTCGCCTGCCGTGCGAATGCCGACTTCGAGGGGGGTCGTTGACCACCGATTACCGTGGGTACGCCACGCATCCTGAGCAAGATCCGCCCGTGCCGGGGGCTAGGAAGGTCGTGATCATGGGTGCCGGCCCCGCGGGGCTGACCGCCGCATGGGAGTTGACCCGCAAGGGTGTGCCGTGCGAGATCATAGAGGCCGATCCCACAGAGGTCGGAGGGATCGCGCGGACGGCCTCGTACAAGGGGTTTCGGTTCGACATCGGTGGGCACCGGTTCTTCACCAAGTCCGCGGAGATCCAGCGGGTGTGGCGTGAGATCCTCCCCGCCGAGGATTGGCTCCATGTGTCCCGCATGTCGCGTATCTATTACAAAGGGAAGTTCTTCGCCTATCCGCTGAAGGCGTTGGACGCCTTGAGCAAGCTCGGCGTCGCCACATCGGCGTTGTGTGTCTCGAGCTACGCGACCGCCCGGGTGTTCCCACGTAAAGAGGAGCGAACGTTCGAGGATTGGATCGTCAACCGGTTCGGCGAACGCCTGTACCGCATCTTCTTCAAGACCTACACAGAAAAGCTGTGGGGCATGGCGTGCTGCGACATCTCCGCCGACTGGGCCGCGCAGCGCATCAAAGGGCTCTCGCTCACGAGCGCGATCCGCAATGCGCTACGGCCACAGCGCGGCGGCGGTGAGGGCGTCATCAAGACGCTTATCGATCAGTTCGACTACCCGAAGTACGGGCCGGGCATGATGTGGGAACGCGCCGCGGAGATCGTCCAGCAGCGCGACGGTGTGCTGCACATGGGCTCCCCGGTCGTCCGCCTGGACCACGGCGATGGCCTTCTGCGCCACGTGGTCGCGAGAAACGGCACGGGAGAGCTCACCGCGACGGGGACCGACTACATCTCGACGCTGCCGATCCGCACCCTCGTCGAGATGCTGCACCCCGCGCCGCCTCCGATGGTCCAAGCGGCGGCCGCCGCGCTGCGCTACCGGGATTACCTCACCGTGGTGCTCGTGCTCGATCGGGCCGAGGTGTTCCCGGACAACTGGATCTACATCCACGACCCGACGGTCCAGCTCGGGCGCGTGCAGAACTTCAAGAACTGGAGCCCGTTCATGGTCCCGGACCTGGCGCAGACCGCGCTGGGCCTGGAGTATTTCTGCACCGAGGGCGACGGTCTCTGGGAGGCCCCCGACGCCGAGCTCCTCGCCCTAGGCGCGCATGAGCTCGCGCACATCGGGCTTTGCCGGCCCGGGGAGGTCGTCGACGGGACGGTCGTGCGGATGCCGAAGGCGTACCCCGTCTACGACGACCAGTACAAGGAGAACGTGGCGCTCATCCGCGCGTGGTTGGCCGAGCATCTGGGGAACCTGCAACTCGTCGGCAGGAACGGGATGCACAAGTACAACAACCAGGACCACTCGATGATGGCAGCGCTGCTCGCCGCCCGGAACATCCTCGGCGAGCGGTGGGACCCGTGGAAGGTCAACACCGACGCGGAGTACCACGAGGAGGTCAAGGCAGGCGATGACGAAGCCGGGCGCATAATGCCCCGGCGCCTCGCTGTGCCTTAGGCCCCCGCCGCGCTGTGACGACCGAGACCCTGCGAC
>JBOGED010000445.1:0-8023 GCA_050743625.1 Egibacteraceae bacterium
GGCCGGACGCGGGCCACTCACAGCCCCCATGTGCGGGACACTCGGCTAGCCAGCGACCGCGCGCTCGGACACGATGCGGCTCGCGGTGACACGCACGACCATCTGATCGGGACCGCCGTTGAGGTCCGCCATCTCCTCGGCACGATCCCCACCCATGTAGCGGCCCCCGATGGAGCCCGCCCACTTGCGGACCTCGCCTTCGTCAGTGATGAGAGATGCGCGCCCCTCGATGATCACGAAGGCAAAGGGAGGTCGATCGTCGTCGATGCAGATGGCCACCCGCGGGTTTCCCCGAAGGGCGCGGCCCTTGACGGAACCCTGCCCCGTCGTGAACACGAGGTCGTCGCCGTCAAGGTCGAACCACACCGGCGCGGCATGGGGACGGCCATCCTCACGAACCGTCGCCACTATGGCGGTACGGGGTTGCGACAGCAGGAACTCGCGCCGCTCGGACTCGCTCATTGCAGGCATGGAGGACCCCTACCCGAAACTTGGATGCGACACACGATTCACCGCAGCGGTGATGCGACGTCGTGGCATAGATTGGCGGGCCATGAGCAGCCTACCGCCCGCAGACCCAGACCCGACGCCTTCGCTGGACGACGTTGACCTCGAGACGCTCCGTGACGCCTTCATCGAGGCGTTCAACGCGCGCGACCTCGACGCGGTCCTCGACCTCGTTGCCGACGAGGTTGAGGTGCCAGACCTGGTAGGCGAGGGACGCGAGGCCTTGAGCGAGGAGATGCAGGCCATCTGGGAGCGCTCTCCCGCCGTGATCCTCACTCGCGCGATCGTCGACGGCAACCCGAGCGCCGTGGGTTGGCTTCCGGATCAGGACGGCAGCTGGTCCCGCTCCGCGCTGGTCACTTTTGACGACGAACGGGGCCTGCTCACACTCGTCGAGATTCCCGACGACCCCGATGACCTTGCACGCGCCAAGGCCGAGGACCCCGGAGGGGAGCCACTCGACGAGGAGCTGGACTGGTCCGAATAGGACCGCGGCGAGAGCAGCGGAGGGGACTTGGAGTAAGCCGGCGAACGTCCCGACCTCTCAGGCAGCGAGGTGTCGACTGGGGGGTCTGAGTACTTCATATGACCGAGTACTTCATATGACGTAGAAAAGACTGCGTTGCTCATTCTTGCCGTTCGTACTAGGTTCGGGTTGGCCAGGTTGGGTTATGGGGACTGATCCTGGCCTCCGCGACACCAGGGGGTAGGGGATACGGTTCCTCGCTTTTCCTGGTGCCATCCTTTCCTCACCCCTTGAGTAAAAAGGAGGACCCCATGCGCCGTCGCATCCTGCTCATTTCCGCCCTGTCCGCCGCGACCATCATGATCGCCGCCCCCGCAGCCTTTGCCCAAAGCCAACCTGCTGCCGATCTCGATCTTGGCAACCTCATTCGCATCCTCGCCGGTGCCTTTCCCACCCTTGGCAATTTTCTCGCCGGCCTCGCTTAGAGGATACAGGCATCACGGCAAATGAGCTAATATCAGCTTGCGAAAAGAAGGGCTCCCGATGTGGGAGCCTTTCATTTCTTGCGGCCCAAAGAATGGGGTAGAGCGCCCAACCGACTCCATAGGCCAAACGATAGGAAAAGCGATCGTTTCGATGTTCTTCGCCTCAGGGCTCGCGCGGATAGGTGTCTCGCCATCAGCCCGCGAGCCGGGCGTAAGGTAACGGGTCACACTGCAACTTTCCTCCTGCTGCGCTTGTCCCGATGCACCAGTGGCATGGCAAGCGTCGGTGTCCCCCATCCTCGACGACCCAACGCCGTGCCGGTCACGCTCGCAGTACGCCCCTGACTCTAACTCACCGCAACAATACGGACGTCCGCCTTCGACTGTGCGTAATACCCACCAGCGCTTGTGGCCAGGCGACGCCTTATGGCCAGGGCCATAAGGGCGACACGCCCAAAGACGCCGGCAAGGGTGTCGCAGGATGCCGACCAGCGGATGACCGCCAGAACTCGCTCCTGATGGGAGGGCGTCTTGGTTTGCGGGATGAGGATCAGCTGGCGAGCGCGAGTTGCTCGTCCAGGTCGCCGACGCAGCTTAGCCCGTCCCACTCCCCCGGCATCCGCCCGCGGACGTAACGGATGCGATCCACGGTCTTGCTCGCATATCCCTGAGCGCGCGGGCGTTGTCGACAGCATCGCTCAGCGCTTTGCAAGCCCCTCGGGTTCGCCGTTCTCGACCCGCACGCGGCTGAGGTCGGACAGGATACGACGCTGCGCCCAGGGAGTGACCGCTTCGGCGAGCTCGTCGCCGAGCAGTTGCTCCGCCTCGTCGAGACGGCCGGCCAAGCCAGCCACCCGCCCGGCTACTCCACGAAGCCACAGGTCTAGCGGCCCATAATACGCATCAGGGGAGAAGAACCCATCCTCATGGCCGGTGACTGTATCTAGTGTCCTGAGTCGTAAGTTCGTCGGTGTAATCAACTTGGGGGAAGCGTATGCGGAGCCTTCGAGGTCTCGGCGTGCCAGGAGCGCAGCTGGGATGAAAATAGACCATAGGAGCGAACTACAAAATGGTCGCAACGCCGCAGCGCTCGGCCGCGGCGATTTTCATCCGTCAACGGGTGGGCCGCAAGGCCCATGGGATGCTTTCCTCCGGATCCGGAGGAAACTTGCAGTCCAGCCAGCCAGAGATTGGCGGACAGTGTCGCTTTCCTTCGCATCCGGAGGAAAGCTGACAGTCAGCTTCTGTGAAGGCTCAGCGGCGACGCCGAGCCCGGGGATCCCGGCTCGTGCTGACCCCGGTTCTGTCCAGCTTCTGGCAGAACACCGAGCACCTCGTCTCCGAGATCACCGACGCCTGACCAGACACTCCAGAGCCTGCAGCGCATCCGTACCGCCTGAACGGGTTGACCTTCCGATACTCGCGGCGTATCGGCAGCGCGTCATCGGGGGCGCTCAACCAGCACGGGGTGGAATGCGGCTCGCGCTCATGACGTGCTTCAACGCCGACTGGCACCACGGACGTGTGCCAGCCCCGTACGTTCCGCTCAACCTCCTTGGCCTCGCGGCGGCGGTCCGCGAGGATGGCCACGAGTCCGTCGTGATTGATCAGACGCTTGCGCTCCTCCAAGGGCGGGGCTGACGAGGGTTCACAGTTCCACCGGCAGGTGGTGACCATGATCCTAGACCAGGAGCCGGAGGTCGTCGGCCTCACGACGATGTGCAACTCGTATCCCCAGACGCTGGCGTTAGCCCGGGAATGCCGCGCGCTGGACCCCACGGTGAAGATCGTGCTCGGCGGGCCCCAGGCCACCGTGGTCGACCTGCAGACCATGGAGCGCTTCGGTTGGTGCGATGCGATCGTGCGCAACGAGGCCGACAGCTCCCCGCGCCAGGTGCTCGGCCGGTGGGCCGGCGGCGACGACCTGGAAGGCGTGCCCGGCGTGACGTGGCGCCGGCCGGACGACGCGATCGTGCGCAACGTCGACGCTCCACTGCCGCAGGACCTGGACTCGTTGCCGTATCCAGCCTTCGACCGCTATCCGCTGGACCAGGTCCAGGTCGGTCTTGCTCCGATCGAGGCTGGGCGAGGCTGCCCGTACGCCTGCACGTTCTGCTCGACCAACGAGTACTTCAACCGCCGCTACCGGATCAAGTCGCCGCAGCGCCTGATCGCCGAGATGTCGTTCCTCCATGAGCAGTATGGCGTCGACCGGTTCGATCTCGTTCACGACATGCTGACGGTCGATCGGCGGTGGGTGCAGAAGTTCTGCCACGCGTTGCTCGACGGCGGGTGCGAATTCCGTTGGGGCTGCAGCGCGCGAGTCGACCGGGTGGACGATGCGCTTTCCGAGATGGCAGCAGCCGGCTGCGTCGGCATCTTCTTCGGCGTGGAGACCGGCTCACAAAGAATGCAGTCCCTTGTGCACAAGCACCTGGAACTTGACCGTGTTATGCCAGTCATGCGCACGTGCATCAATCACGACATGGCGCCGACGGGGTCATTCATCATAGGGTTTCCCGACGAGACGATCGACGACGCCTTTGATTCATTCCATATGGCGCTGGATATTCTGCAGTGCTCGCCGCGAACGCAGGCGCAAATGCATCTTCTGGCTCCGCTCGTGGGAAGCCCGCTGTACGTGACGCTCACGCGAGCATTCCAGTTGGCGGGCTGGGAGCGGCCCTTAGAGGCGGGCGACGGGCCTTCCGTCTCCGACGTGGGGGACTTGCTCAGCCGATCCGGCGTGGTCGAGGAGGTGCGCGCGCTCGCGCTGACCTTCTTCAACCGGGCGGAAAGCACCGTGGACGACATGGCACAGGGAAGCTGGCTCGCAGCGATCCGGCACACGCGGGAGCGGGTCGCCAGCTTCCAGTTCCACCCGGCTGCCGAGGCCGCTCCGGCCCATCAGCCGAGACCGGCTGGCGCCGGCAGCTCGTTCTGGAACGGCACGCCGGGGATCGTCGTGCCCGTCGCTCGTGCGTGGCGCGCCTGGCTCGACCGGACACGCGAGCCCCGCGTTGCTGCTGCCAGCCTTGTCGCAGAGCAGCAGCGTGTCCTGCACGAGAGCGGCGCGGCGTCCACGGTCGGCACCGCCCTGTGCCAGGTCGGGCTGGCCATTCATGCGTCGATGCGCCGGTTCCCGGAGCAGGATCTCGCAGCCCATGTCGGCATGTCGGCTGGCGAACTCGAATGGTGCCGCCGCAACGACACGTGGCTGAAGGCGCTGCTCGCGCTTAGCATCGACTACCCGCCCGAGCTCTGGACGGTCGCCGACCCGGTGCCGCCCGGCCCGTTCGTGGGATGGGTGCCACCGGCGGTGGGCCGTTATCTGGGCTATCGCATGGTCGCCTACTGCGCTCGTGCCGTTCCTGGGGCCGCGCAGCCAACCGTAAGCACGGTCCTCGAACACCACCGCCGCCACCTGGTCGCCTGATGTCGCTGCTGATCGTCGAGACCCTCAAGGTCGACCAGCTGTTCGGCGATCGCTGGCGAGCGTGGCTGTGCGAACAGCACTGGGAGCCGCCGGTCAGCCGGCTGCGATCGTCCTTCGACCACTTCCCGTTCCTGCTGTACGAGCACTTCGCCAAGGCGCCCATGGAGGCAGCGCGGCGGATCGCCCTCGCCTCCCGCGCGATGGGGATGGCGGCTCAACTCGAGCATGTGACGCCGTCCGGCCACCCCGACCCATCTCTGGTCGAGGACGCCTGCGCCTGGCTGCGCGCGCTCGCGCGCGAGCAGCTCGAGCCGGTCATCCCAGCCGGTGCCTCGACCCCGCACGCGACGGCGGCGGCGTTCGCCGCTATCGCCGACCGCGCTGATCTCCTCCCGCAGGTGCACGAGTCTCAGACGCACCTCTACGCCGGCCTCACGCTCTACGAGGGCTGCCTGTCCTGGAAGGAGGACTACCTCCGTGGCTATCCGTCACCGGTAGCGGCACGCCTCGCAGATGAGATCGGGGCCGCGGCTGTCACCGAGTCCAAGCGCCATGCCACGCTGCTTCACGCCGGACGGCACTTCCACTACGGAGGGCTCGCCGAGCAGGCACTCGACGAGGCGGCGGACCATCTGTGCCGCGGGCTCGCCGCCGTCACCGACCTGCCGTCCGTGTCGTGGGGGGCCATGCTCAGCCACCGTCTCGACGAGGTCATGGGGCTTCGGGCCGATCTCCACCGCATTCGTCGGGACCAGCTCAAGCAGGTGCGCGGGCGCCTTGCCCCGCCGCATCTGAACGGCGGCGTCGGGACCGTTCCGTCTGGCGACGAGCTGGACGCGGCTGCTCGCGCAGCCGCCACGTACGTGCGCACCGAGCAGGCCCCAGAAGGGTACTGGGGTGATTTCATGCTCCTCGGGCAGCAGAGCACGTCATGGGTGACCGGGTATGTCGGCTGGACTTGGCGCAGTGCGATGTCGACGCGGGGGACTTGGAGACCACCGCGCGCTGGCTGGCGACGCACCAGATGCCGGGCGGAGGATGGGGCTACAACCACCACTGGCCCGTCGACGCCGACTCGATCGCCAACGCGCTGCTGTTCTTGGCGACGCGCGCCGAGGTGCCGACGGATCGCTGGTCGCCCGCTCGCGAGCGCTTGCTCGCGACCCAGCATGCCGACGGCAGCTTCACGACGATCCTCGATCCCGAGGCGTGGCTCGTCCGCTTCCGCTCCACCACTCCAGAGGTAACGGGCTGGACGGCGTCGCACCCCTGCGTCACCGCGGTCGTCGGGCTGCTGCTCGCTCGCCTGGACGGTGAGCGTGAGCGAGCCGGTGCCACACGCGCGCTGGCCTACTTGCTGAGGTGCCAGAGGGCAGAGGGCGCCTGGGACGCGTACTGGTGGATGGGTGGGCTCTACACAACCTGCCGTGCGATCGAGGCCATGACTGAGCTGGGTCGCCACACCGAACTGCCCGGCGCAGAGCGATCCCTCTCGCGGGCGATCGCGTGGGTTGCCGGTAGCCAGCGGCCCGACGGCGGCTGGGCCACGGCGGAGCACGGGCGCAGCAAAGCGTTCCACACCGCGCTCGCGGTTCAGGCGCTGTGCACTGTCCCATGTCCGGAGCCGACGGTGGCCGGGGCCGTCGCACGCGGCCTCCGCTGGCTCGTCGCGCACCAGCTACCGGACGGGAGTTGGCCAGCCACGCCGATCCTCCGCGTGCCGCGGCCCGATTGCGTCGCTCCCTGGGAGCAGACGACGTGGGCTGAGTCCAACCTCGGGCTCGACGTGGTCGTTGCGGATTGGCGAAGGCTGTTCACGACCGCCACCGTGATCCGGGCGCTTTACTCGGTTGCCGAAAACGGAGAAGATACGGCGGCTGCACCGACCGGGGCGCTGCCGCACCGCGCTGGAAGGGATGATGCCTGATGGCCGACGAAAATCGGATCAATGTGAACCGGCGGGTGCGCGCCACCGGGGAGGATGCGCATCGGCTGATCGCGATGATGCGCGCGGCCTTCCCCGACGCCAAGTTCTCCTTTGTCAAGCGCGTCCAAGACGACGCCGGCGACCTCGCCTTCGTGTGGTCTGCCCGCGGCGAACACTCTGGCGAGGTCGAGGGCTTCCCCGCGACCTGGGCCACCGCCACAATCGTCGCGGTCGCCAGCGCCGAGCCCCGAGAGGGTTACTCGAAGCCGTAGTCGAAGCTCGAGAGGGAGGCTGAGCGAAGCGGCGCCTCGTCTCGAAGCCGTCGACTGTGGGTGTGGGTCTTGCTTCTGCAGCGTGGGAGGTTGCAACTGCGCGATCGCGATTGCCTAGCCTCGATGTTTCATGTGGCGGTCGGTTGGGCGGCTGAGGTTGCATAGGAAAGCCCTTCTGGCCTGGGATAATCCGGTTTGTGAACAACGAACCGTCCCGGGAGAAGGGCTCACCTAGAAGACGACTGCTACCAGGAAGGCAAAGAAGGCTCATGATGTAGCGCCGTCGGAGGTGAGTGCCGACCGGAAAGGGATGACCGGTCGGGCAGGCACTGCGTTGTTGGGCCGAGCCGCCGACCGTATCGGGTTGACCGACGGGCTGTCCCAGGCGGTGGGCGGGTGCCGGTCGTGCACCGATCATGATCCGGGCAAAGTGGCCCGTGACCTCGTGCTCATGCTGGCCGACGGCGGCGACGCGTTGCGTCACATGAAAGTCCTGGATGGCCAGCTGGAGTGCGTTCGGCGAGGCCGCGTCGGCGGCGACGGCCAACCGCACGATCGTCGCGTTGGCTTGCGCGCAGGTGTGGGCTGGGGTGGAGAGAGCCACCGGTGATCACCGCTGTGTGTTGCTCCTGACTTAAGGCTTGTAATCAGTCCGCACTTTGCGGGTTCCCGGCCTGTCAGGAAGGCTATGGGTCTGGGCAGGAATAACGTTGTGGTTTGTCCTGGTTCGGTCTGACCGTCGCGGTCAGCAGCCGGCGTGTTGTGTGCGGGATATCGACGGTATTGAGGCTGTCGCAAAATCGAGGCGCGTGGCGGTGAGCGCAGGCCAACCGTCGAAGGGCCTGTAGGCGCCCTGGGCCAGTCACACCGCAGCTTTCCTCCGTATTCGGAGGAAAACTGCAGGTCAGGCTCGCTCGGTCAAGCTTGAGG
>JBOGED010000446.1:0-14420 GCA_050743625.1 Egibacteraceae bacterium
GTGCAGGAGGATCAGCCGGGGCGCAGGATCGGGGGTGGGCCGCCATGGGTGAGCGGTACGCGCGGGTGGTGGTGGATGTGGCGCCAGCGCATCTGGACCGGCCGTTCGACTACCTCGTGCCGGAAGGCGTGGAGGCCCAAATCGGCCAGCGGGTGCGGGTGTCGTTCTCGGGGCGGCGGCGGGCCGGGTGGATCGTGGAGGTCACCGGCGAACCCGAGGCAGGCAAGGAGAAGATCCGCCCGCTCCTCGGCGTCGACGGCCCGACCGTCTGGTTCACCGCCGAGGACCTGCGGTTGTTCCGCTGGGTCGCGGACCGGTATGCGGGCACGCTCGCCGACGTCCTGCGCCATGCCCTGCCCGCACGCGTCGCGCGGGTCGAGGCGGAGGCTGCCGCATGGCCCGCCGCGCCAAGCCAAGGCGCCGAGGCGATCCGCCCGCCGTGCCCAGCGCAGGCGTGGGGGCCATACCGCGCCTCGCGGATGCTGCAAGCGGCGAGCCGAGGGGGGTCCGAAGCGTTTTTCTGGCGCCCGCTACCGGGCGACGACACCCCGGGTATGGCGGCGGACCTCGTGGCTCGCGCGCTCGCCGCGGGAAGGTCGGCGCTGGTCCTTACGCCAGATCCCTCCTCGCCATTGCCGCAAATCGCGCTACACACGGCCGGCTCTGACGGCGTCGACCTGCGTGGAGACCTCTCCGCCGCCGACCGCTACCGCGCCTTTCTCCGAGGCCAGGCTGGCCACGTGCGGCTGCTGGTGGGGGAACGCTCCGCGGTCTTCGCGCCACTGCGAGACCTCGGCCTGGTGATCGTCGACGACGAGGCCAACCCCGCCTACAAGGAGCGGCGCAGCCCCCGGCATCACGCTCGCGAGGTCGCCCTCGCGCGGGCTCGGTTGAGCCAAGCGACCTGTGTGCTGGTCGGTGACCTGCCCAGCGCGGCGGCGTGGCGACATCAACGTGACGGCCTGCTCCAACCCGTCGAGGGCGACCGCGCGACGCAACGCGCCCGCCTTCCCCGCGTGGAGGTCATCGACCGCGCCGACACAAGGCCTGGCGCGCATCGCGGGCGGTTCTCGGACCGCACCGCGCGGGCGCTGACGGAGGTCGTCGAGGCTGGTGGCGCCGCTGTCGTGCTCGCCGCACGGCGCGGCCAGGGCGCAGTGCTCGCCTGCCGAGGGTGCGGCCTCAGGCTCTCATGCCCCGTATGTATCGGCTCGTTGGCGCCGAGCGATCAGGGATGGGGATGCGGCGCCTGCGGGTGGGCGGGCCCGGCCGAGCCGTGCGCCTCTTGCGGCGACGATCGCACGGCGCCGCTGGCAGCCGGTGCCGGTCGGCTCGCGCAGGAGCTCACCAAGAGCTATCCGGAGGCGGAGGTCGTGCGTATGGAAGGTTTCGACGCGCCCGGTCCGTCAACCAGGCCCGCCATCGCGGTGATGACGCGAGGCAGCGTCGTGATGCGGCCCGGGTGGCTGAACGGAGCGCACGCCGACCTCGCGGTCATCGTGGACGCCGATGCCATGCTGAGGCGCGGGGCATTGGACGCGGGTGAGGACGCCCTCCGGCTTTGGCTCGCGGTCGCCCGGTGGACCCGGCACGTGGTCGTGCAGACACGCGAGCGCGGCCATCCGGCGATCCAAGCCTTGGTGCGGCGGGATCCTGAGGGTTTCTGGGAGCGGGAGGCCGAGCGGCGGGCCGAGTTACGGTACCCTCCCGCCGGTTGGCTTGTCCGCATTACGTGCCTCGCCGACGGCGGTGAACCCGTCGCCGCTCAGCTCCGCGACCAGCTTCCTCCGGGGGACGAGGTACTCGGGCCTTCCACTCAAGGCGGGGTGCTCGTGAAGTCGGCCGCGTTGCGTGGCACCCTGGCCGCGCTCACCCCACTGCGTCACGCATGGGGTTATCAAGGCCGGAAGGTCCGCGTGGACGTCGACCCGGCCACGACCGAATGAGAATGAGGCACCCGCATGCCCCCGTTGCGTATCCGGATCTTCGGCGATCCCGTCCTGCGTGAACGCGCGGCCGAGGTCACCGAGTTCGACGAAGCTCTCCGGCGGCTGGCTGCCGACCTGCGGCTCACGCTCGGCGCGGCGGGCGGGGCCGCGATCGCCGCGAACCAGGTCGGGGTGCTCAAGCGCTTGTTCGTGTGGGCCTCCAGCGTCATCCCGGAGGGTGACCTGGTGAACCCGGAGATCGTCGAGCTCTCGGAGGAGCTGGAGCTGGGTGAGGAGGGCTGCCTGTCGTTCCCCGGGCTCTTCTACCCGACGAAGCGGCCACTGCGCGCGCACCTGCAGGGGTATGACATCCACGGTGAGCCCATCCATGTGAAGGGCGAGGGCATCGATGCGCGGATGCTCCTGCACGAGCTGGACCACCTGAACGGGATCCTGTTCATCGACCATCTCGCCCGGCACGACCGCAAAGAGGCGATGCGCCGCATCCGCCGCGGGGAGCTCGATCTTCCCGGCCAGTCCTACGAAGGTCCCGTGATCTGATGCGCGTCGTCTTCTGGGGCACGCCGAGCCCGGCCGTCCCCGCCCTCGAAGCGCTCCTGGCCGAGCCTGGTATCGACGTATGCGCCGTGGTCACAAACCCCGACCGACCGGCTGGCCGCGGCTACGAGCTGCGGCCATCTCCCGTGAAGATCGCGGCAGGCCGCGCGGCGGTGCCCGTCTGGCAGCCCGGCAAGCCGCGTGAGGTGCTCGAAGACCTCGACGCCTTGCGAGTCGATGCCTGCGCGGTCGTCGCCTACGGCTCGATCCTCCCACTCGCCGTGCTCCAGGCTGGAGGGCGAGGGTTCGTCAACCTCCACTTCTCGTTGCTGCCCGCCTGGCGCGGCGCCGCTCCGGTGGCCCACAGCCTGCTCGCGGGTGACGTACGGACCGGCGTCACGTGCTTCGTGCTCGACAAGGGCATGGATACAGGACCTGTGCTACTCGGCACAGAGATCCCCATCGGGTCCCGCGAGACCGCTGGTGAGCTGACCGCCAGGCTCGCGGAGCTGGGCGCGCCAGTCCTGGTCGAGGCCGTGCGTGGATTCGTCGAGGGGTCCCTGACGCCGGTTGTACAGGATGACACGCTCGCCTCGTACGCGCCCAAGATCGATCCGGGTGATGCTCTCTTGGAGTGGAGCGAGGCCTCAGGGCGGCTTGACCGGGCGATCCGCGCATTCAATCCCGCGCCCGGCGCGCACACGACCTTCCGTGGCTGGCGGCTCAAGATCCACACCGCGTTGCCCGTCGAGGTCGACGGACCACATGGTGAGATCGTCCGCGCCGACCCCGACGGCCCGGTGGTCGCCTGCGGCAGCGGTGGCTTGCGGCTTCAGGTTGTGCAACCAGCGGGGAAGGCGCGGATGGGAGGAGCGGAGTTCGTGAACGGCTACCGTCCTGTGGGCGAGCGCCTTGGTCGTTGAGCTCGCTGGCCTCGCGTCCCGGCGCGTGGCGTGGCAGGTGCTGCGGCGTGTCCACTCGGATGGGGCGTGGTCGCCTCAGGCGATGGACAGCGCGTTGCAACGGGCGAACCTCGACGGGCGCGATCGCGGTTTCGCGGCCAACCTCGCCTACTCGACGTTGCGTTTCCAGGGCACGCTCGACTGGGCGCTCGGGCAGGTGCTCACGCGGCCCTTGGCCCGGGTGGAGGAGGGTCTGCTCGACGTCCTGCGCCTGGGCGCTTGGCAGGTGCTCTATGGTGGTACCCCCGATCGGGCGGCGGTCGACACCGCCGTCGACCTCGCCCGCGCCGTGGTGGGCGCCCGTGCGACCGGGTTCGCGAACGGCGTGCTGCGCGGGCTGGTGCGCCAGCGTGACGGCCTGAAGTGGCCCGCGGAGGACACCGCCGAGGGACTCGGGCTTGCCTTGGGCTACCCCTCCTGGATCGTGACCGAGGCGCGGGCGCGCTTCGGCCCTCGCGCGCGGGCGATGCTTGAGGCCGGGAACGTCCCCCCCGGCTTGACGTTGCGGGCGGTCGGTGACCGCGGCGGGATCATCCGAGAGCTACGCGCCGCCGGAGTCGAGGCGTCTGAGGGCCGGTGGGTGCCCGAGGCTATCAACGCTCCTGGCGCGAACCCGTCGTTGATCCCCGCGGTGGCAGAAGGTCGCGCGGTCCCTCAGGATGAGGCATCGATGCTGGTCGGCCGTGCGGCGGCGGCTGGCCTACCCGCGGGGGCGCTCGTGCTCGACGCATGCGCGGCGCCGGGTGGAAAGACGACCCACCTCGCCCAGCTTGGCATGCGCGTCGTCGCCGCTGACCTCCACCCCGGGCGCACCCGCGTGGTGGCAGACGCCGCCGCTCGGCTCCGGTTGCCGGCTGCCGTAGTCACCGCCGACGGGCTTGCTCCACCCTGGAGGCCCCAGACCTTTGATGCCGTCCTCGTGGACGCGCCATGCGCCGGCCTCGGCACGGTCCGCCGACGCCCCGAGGTCAGGTGGCGCCGCTCGCCGGAGGACCCTGACCGGCTCGGCGCGCTCCAGCTCGCCCTCCTTGAGCGCGCGGCGCCGCTGGTCAAGCGGGGTGGCAAGCTCGTCTACGGCGCCTGCACGTGGCCCATCGCCGAGACCATCGGTGTCGCCCGGGCCTTCCTCGCCTCCCACAGCCAAGCCTTCACCGCTGAGCCGCCCGAGCTGGAAGGAGCCGGCACCCCGCTCGAGGCCGACCCAGGCACGCAGCTCACACCGGACACGGACGGCACCGACGCGATGTACGTGTGCGTGTTCAGTCGCGCCTGACCTCTGCCCCCCACTTCGGGGCTGAAGGTAGGTCCTGGGCCGTCTCGCGCTACGCTGGGCGGCGACGATCTGCATGGATCGTCGCCGCGCCTTCAGGGCAGGGTGGAATTCCCGACCGGCGGTAGCCCCCGTGAAGGGGGGAGCCCGCGACCCGGCGCCAGCGGCGCCGGTTGATCTGGTTCAAGGCCAGAGCCGACGGTGAGAGTCCGGATGGGAGAGGGCGCACGGCAGGCGACGCCCCGCCGCGGGCGCCGCTCACGCGCGCTTCCATCGTTGCCCCTCGCGCGGCCTGGCAAGGCAGGCAGGAGGCGCGACTGGGGTGAGTTCGGACGACGAGCGATGGATGTGGCGGGCGCTGGCACTCGCCGAGCGTGGTCGCTACACGGTCTCTCCGAACCCGCTGGTCGGGTGCGTGATTGTTCGGGACGGGATAGTCGCGGGAGAGGGCTGGCACTCCCGGCGCGGCGGGCCTCACGCCGAGATCGTGGCGCTGGGGGAGGCAGGTACCGAGGCCAAGGGCTCGTGCGCCTACGTCACGCTGGAGCCCTGCGCCCACACCGGTCTCACCGGACCCTGCGTACAGGCGCTGCTCGACGCGGAGGTCTCGCGCGTCGTCGTCGGTGTCGCTGACCCGTGGCCGGTCGCTGCCGGCGGCGCCGCGCTGCTCCGCGCCTCGGGCGTTGAGGTGGCGATGGGAGTCCTACAGGCCGAGGCGCGGCGCCAGAACGAGGTGTTCTTTCACACGGTGGCGACTGGCCGGCCCTTCGTGGTGCTCAAGCTGGCGACCAGCCTCGACGGGAGGATCGCCGCCGCCGACGGGACCTCGCGGTGGTTGACCGGCGAGAAGGCTCGCGAGCGCGCGCACGTCCTGCGGGCTGAGGTCGACGCCGTCGTGGTCGGCTCGGGCACTGTGCTCGCGGACGACCCGCGGCTCACGGTGCGGCTCGCCGGCTACGAGGGTCCACAGCCGTTGCGGGTGGTGCTCGACCGGCGTGGCCGGGTCCCCGCACACGCTCGTGTGCATGACGCCCTGATCCTCCACGAGCCGGGCCCGGCGGAGGTGCTCGCCCGGCTGTGGGAACGCGGGGTCCGGAGCGTCCTCGTTGAGGGGGGCGCTCAGGTTGCCGGGGCGTTCCTGGCCGCAGGGCTGGTGGACAAGGTGGTGGCGCACATTGCCGGGCTGCTGTTAGGCGCGGGTGGTGTGCCGGCGCTTACCGGTGAGGGGATCCATACGCTCGCGGCGGCGCCACGCCTGCGGATCGATCGCGTCGAGAAAGCCGGTTCCGACGTGATCTTGACTCTTTATCCCACACGCAGTCCATCCAAGACCGGGGAGCCGTGATGTTCGCCACGATTGAAGACGCGATCAAAGTCGTTGCCGATGGGGGGATCGTCGTCGTCGTCGACGACGCCGATCGTGAGAATGAGGGGGACCTCATCATGGCGGCCGAGAAGGTGACGGCCTCCCAGCTCGCCTTCTTCGTCCGCTACACGTCCGGTGTGATCTGCATGCCGGTGACGGGGGAGCGGCTGGATGAGCTGCGGATCCCGTTGATGGTCTCGGCGAACACGGATCTCAACCGGACGGCGTTCACGGTTTCGGTCGACTATCGGCACGGCACGACCACCGGGATCTCGGCGGCCGACCGGGCGTCGACCGTGCGCGCACTTGCCGATCCCGCCTCGCGCGCCGAAGACTTCGCGCGTCCAGGACACATCTTCCCGTTGCGGTACACGGAGGGCGGGGTGCTCAAGCGCGCCGGGCACACGGAGGCCGCCGTCGATCTCGCCCGCCTCGCGGGGCTGCAGCCCGCGGGAGTGTTGTGCGAGGTGGTCAACGACGACGGGACGATGGCGCGACTCCCCGATCTGAGGCGTTTCGCGGACGACCACGGGCTGCTGGTACTCTCGATCGCCGATCTGATCGCGCACCGGCGCACGCATGAGCAGCTCGTCCACAGGGTCGCCGAGGCCACGATTCCCACTCCCTTTGGCCCCTTCACGGCGATCGGGTACCAGTCCGAGATGGACGGGCACCAGCACGTCGCGCTCGTCTGCGGCGAGCCGCTTGGCAAGCCGAAGGTCCTGGTGCGCATGCACTCCGAGTGCCTCACCGGTGACGTGTTCAGCTCGCTGCGCTGCGACTGCGGCACGCAGCTGCGCGACGCGATGCGCAAGATCGCCGAGGAGGGTGAGGGCGTGATCGTCTACATCCGCGGCCATGAGGGTCGCGGGATCGGGATCATGCACAAGCTTCAGGCGTACAAGCTCCAAGAGGGGGGGCGAGACACCGTCGAGGCGAACATCGAGCTCGGCTTCCCCGCCGACCTGCGCGACTACGGCACGGGCGCGCAGATCCTCGCCGATCTCGGCCTGTCTACGCTGCGGTTGCTCACGAACAACCCCGCCAAGCGCGCGGGGCTCGAGGGGTACGGCCTTGAGATCGTCGAGCGCGTACCGCTAGAGACCACGCCGACGCAGGAGAACCTGCACTATCTCCTAGCCAAGAAGCTCAAGCTCGGTCACCAGCTTACCAACCTCAACCTGATGGAGGACTGATGCGGATTCACGAAGGCGCCCTCGATGGCACGGGGTTGCGGATCGCCCTCGTCGCCTCGCGGTTCAACTCGTCCATCGTTGCGCAGCTCGTCGCTGGCGCCTCGGACTGCCTACGCCGCCACGGCGTGGGCGACGACGACCTCGAGCTGGCCTGGGTTCCCGGCGCGTACGAGATCCCAATCGTCGCTCGCCGGCTCGCGTCCAGCGGCCGTTTCGACGCGGTCGTCGCCCTCGGCTGCGTCGTGCGCGGTCAGACCGCGCACTTCGACTACGTCGCTGGCCAAGCCGCCGAGGTCGGGCACATCGCCGCCGCCACTGGCGTCCCGATCACCTTCGGCGTGCTCACCACCGAAACGGTCGAGCAGGCGATCGACCGAGCGGGAGGAAAGCTTGGCAACAAAGGATCCGACGCCGCCCTCGCCGCGATCGAGACCGCCCGCCTGCTCGCCGAGCTGAAGTAGGTCCCGTCGGTCAGGCACCTCGCCAGGACCGAACGCAGCGCTTCCTCCAGCTCGGCCGCGGGTTCGCCGGTGGCTTCAGGGCGGCGCCAGGCCACGAAGCCGTCGGGCCGCACCAGCAGCGCACCCTCGGCCTCGATCCCGTGGCGATCTTGCGCATCACTTGGGTTCAGCTCAACCCCGAGCCGGTACACATCGAGCGGCACGCGGAGCTTCCGGGCGACACGGTCCGCGGCCGACGCCCACGCCTCCCCGTCGACGCCCGCGAGCAGCACGAAGCGCCTTCCGTACAGGTCGATGGTGGAGATCTCCTTACCGCTGCGGATAACGGTCACGTGCGGTGCACGCGTGCCCGGCTGGCCGCTCAGCTCGGAGGGCATCACCGGTGAGACGTTGCCCGACGCTCCAACCACGGCCGGCGAGCGATACTGGTACCCATACGCCAGGGCGGCGTAGTCGACGAGCGGCTCCGACGCACCCGGTCCCATACGAGCGCCGAAGCGGGCCAGCGCCTGCCGCATGGTGAGCACTCCAGCCGGGTGCCGCTCCAGGTGGTAGGTGTCGAGCAACGGTTCTCCCGCATGGCCGCTCAGCACGGCGGCAAGCTTCCACGCGAGGTTGTGGGCGTCCTGGATGCCGGTGTTCCCGCCGAGACCTCCTGTCGGCGGCACCACATGCGCCGCGTCGCCGACAAGAAACACGCGTCCCGCGCGGTACTCCCGCGCGACCTGAGCTCCGATGGTGAACCCGAGCACCTTGCGGTCCGTGCCGGGAATCTGCGGGCGCAGCGTGATCTCGGCGCCGGGCAGGCCCGCGGCCTCGCGGATCAGGTCGGCGACCCGCTCGTCGCCGTAGTCGTCGATCGACTCGTGGTCCGGTGAGTACCCGGTGCCGAACACCCAGCGAAGCCCAGCGGAGTCGTGCGCCATCAGGACGGTGAACGGTTGCGGCCGCTGTAGGTAGGCGATGCTGACCTCGCGGCCTCTCAACGCAGGGTTGAGGTCGGCCTCGACGATGGCCGTGATCGTGTGGAACAACGGCCCAGGGCCGTCGACCTCGACGCCCAGGCGCCGCCGCACTGGGCTGGCGTTCCCGTCCGCCGCGATGAGGTAGTCCGCCCGCACCGTGCGTTCGGCGCCGTTTCGCTGATCCATGAGGGTGGCAGTGACCCCATCGCCGTCCTGCTCGAACGAGGTCAGCTCGGTCGAGAACCACATCTGTGCACCGAGCTGGAGCGCTTTGTCGCGCAGCAGGATCTCGAGCTTGTCCTGGTCGATCGCGCCGAACGGCGAGGGGCTGGCGTCCGCGATCGCGCCGTCCTCTGCCTCCACCTCCTCGGCGGGCATAACGTCCTGGCTGGCGAGGGTCTCGGCGCGCACGGCTGTCCAGGTGAACTCCGCCCCATCCGCGAACGCCGCCGCCCGGATCGCCTGCTCCAGACCCACCTGGCGGAACAGCTCGACCGTGCGTGGGAGGATGCCACGAAGGCGTGGGTGAATGAGGAGGTCAGGGTGGCGTTCGACGACGGTGCATGGCACGCCGTGCCAGGCCAAGAACACCGCGCTGGACAATCCGGTGAGTCCACCGCCGACCACCAGAACCGAGGTCTGCTCATCCCGCATTGCGTTCTCCTTCCCCGTGAGGTTCACCGCATGCGCAGTATCAACTAATGGATGACAATGTCAACCATACGTATGGTTGAGTTCCAGGCGGGAGGGTCCTAGGATCCAAGAATGACCAGTGCTGACGGCCCTCCGCTCGCGAGGCGTGGGCGGCGCTCACCCACCCCTACCCAGCGGCAACGCGATCCCGAACGAACCCGCAAGCGCATCCTGACCGTGGCGACGGCGGAGTTCGCCGCGAAGGGCTACGCCGGCGCGCGGGTAAGCGAGATCGCGGACCGCGCCGGGGTGAACAAACAGCTGATCTCGTACTACTTCGGAGGCAAGGCAGGGCTCTACAGGACCATCGTCAGCGACTGGACCGAATCCGACGCCGATCGGGTCCTGGACGCTACCCCCCTCGCCGAGCTCGCCGCGAGCTACGTGCCCACGACACCTCGGCATCGCGAGGTCACCCGGCTGCTCGCCTGGGAAGGGCTGACCGCCGACAGCGGGGACCCGGGTGCGGAAAGCCGCGGAACGCGCATGCGTCAAGCGTTGGAAGACCTGCGTCGCCGCCAGACTGAGGGAGAGCTCGCCGGCGACCTCGACCCTCGCTGCTTCCTGCTGGCGTTCATGGCCGCGGCGGCCGCTCCCGCGACGCTTCCCCAGCTGGCGTCGAGCATCTTCGGAGCCGATCCCACCAGAGAAGAGTTCTTGGCTCACTACGCCGATCAGCTAGCCCGCATGGTCAGCTCCCTCGCCCAACCCCCGGCCCCGCCCCGGGCCCCGCACTGAGATGAGAATCGGCTACACGTCGCCCGGTTTGCCGGTTCTGCCTTAAGAGCTGCGGCGCCATTGTTCCTGCACTGTGATGAGAATAGGCGCAGCCGCGCATCAGAAGATGCCCCTGATGCATTCTCATCCTCCGGGGTGACGGCGCCAGCCGGCATGAGCTGCTGTGCAGGGTTAGTCCGGTATACCGGACTAGGCCTTGGGCATCAATGACGTGGTTGAAAGGCAGGTTGTGGGGTTGCGGCGTCCAGCCCGCCCGGGACGCGTCACCTGGCTCGGGTGCTCGCGCGTCTTGGGCTGGCCGTGTGCGGTTGTGGGCGTAGACGCCCGCGACCGCAGACGTGCTGGTGGCGGGGCGGG
Source organism: Egibacteraceae bacterium (assembly GCA_050743625.1). Classification (GTDB taxonomy): domain Bacteria; phylum Actinomycetota; class Nitriliruptoria; order Euzebyales; family Egibacteraceae; genus JBOGED01. Next base: position 10,495 of record JBOGED010000446.1, read on the forward strand.
CGGGGCGCCGGGGTGTGTCGGCTGGGTCGTCATATAGACGAGTGAGTCGACACACCCCGGCACTGGGGTGACCCGCCCGTAACTTCCTAAAACGGACAAGTTAATCGTGCCCAGGTTACGGATTGAGGTTTTGCGCGTCGGCGCGCAAACCTCAGGTCAGTCGGGCGGGATCCTCGATGTGGTTGTGGTGGGGCCAGCTTTTGCGCGGCGGCGCGCAGAAGCTGGTGGTGGACTGGCGTTGACCGAGGTCATAGCCGTGCGAAGTGGCCAAGTTATTTGTGCCGGCGGCCTAAACTGGCGCACAGTACGGCGAAGCGCTCCAACCGACTGGGGTGTTTCTCCTAAAGGGGCCGCACATCGCCCGGTTTGCCGGGTTCTCATCATCCCGGGGTGACGGCGGCAGCCGGCATGAGCTGCTGTGCAGAGTAAGTGGCCGCGCGGATAGGCCAGCCTTGACCGCGGTCCGGGAAGGCGCAGTTTCCTCCCCATACGCAGGATTGTTGCGTCCTCCGGCTGGCGCGCTGGTTGACCTTCGGCTTTCCTCCGGATCCGGAGGAAAGCCGAAGTGTGACCCGTTACGTTACGCCCCGGCCGCGCGCTGATGGCGAGACACCAATCCGTGAGTTCCAAGTCCGGTATACCTGGCTACCCTGCACAATAGCGTCACAGGCGACATCCCGCTCAGCCGATACAATCCGGGCATGCTTGCCGCTCTCTGCTGTGTCATGGGCCTGATCGCTGGCGCGTTCGCCAATCGGGTCGTCCATCGGCTGGCCGGGGGCGAGAGGGTGCGGTGGCCGGTGCTCGAGGTGGCGATGGGGTCGGCCTTCGGGGCGGTGGCGTTGCGGACGGGTCTGGACTGGGCCCTCGCCGGGCTCCTGCTGTTCACGTGGATGCTGCTGGTCGTGGCGGTGATCGATGCGCGGACGCGGCGGATCCCCAACCGCCTGACGTATCCCTTGACCCCGGCCTTGCTCGTCCTGCTCACTGCCGCCGCGATCCTGAACGGCCAGCCTCAGGTGGCGTCCCGAGCGTTGTTGGGCGGCGTCGGCGCGTTTGGTGCGCTGCTCACCGTGGCGCTGGTCAACCCTCGCGGGATGGGCATGGGAGACGTGAAGCTCGCCGCGTTCATCGGCGTCGGCCTCGGCTACCTCGGCTGGGGTGAGCTGGTCGTCGGCGTGCTCGGCGGGTTCATGCTTGGTGGGTTGGCAGCGGTTGGGCTACTCGTCGCGCGTCGCCGCCACCGCGCGGACCTGATGCCGTTCGGTCCGTATCTCGCCGCCGGGGCGTTGCTCGCCTTGCTCGTCGGCACGCGCCTGGTCGAGGCGGCTCGCTAGGCGCGTTTCCCTCACTGGCCCGACCGTCGACGACTCGTCAACGGTCGGGGAAGGACGAGGCTCGCTAGGATGATGCCTATGGCAAGCCAGCAGCAGCTCTCCGAAGAGGAACTGCGCCAGTACGTCGCGCAGGTCCGGGAAGCGCCCGTCGCCGATCTCCTTACTCAGGCGTACACGATGCTCGGCGCGTGGGCCGAGGCGAAGCTCGGTCGCGGCGACGCTCGGGCGCTGATCGACGGCCTGAGCGGGCTGGTTCAAGCGGCGGCCAGTGGCCTGCCCGCGAACCTCGCGAAGCAGATGCGTGACGGTATCGGTCAGCTCCAACTGCTGCAGGTTCAGGCTGAGCAGCAGTTGGCCGCGCGGGAACAGCCATCCGCAAGCGCGTCACAGGGCGCCTCCGGCGCGCAAGCTGGTGAGCCGAGGCCAACACGGGAGCCGCCACCCGAGAAGCCGATGACGGATCGGCTATGGATACCTGGCAGGGATCCACGCCCCCGTTAAGCGTCCTGCTCGACCGCGCTGGGCTGCGGCGGTACACTGCCACAGCGTTCGCTCCGGCGTGATGCCGCAGCGATACGTAATCACGTAATAGGCACCGACGCCAACAAGAGGGAGCGGCACGCTTCCCACCCGGCGAGGCCCAACCGTGGAGACGGTTGTTACCCCAGTGCGGGTCCACAGGTGTCACGCGCTCGTCCCAGTAAAGGGACGCGTGCGTGCGCTTCGACTTCGTCTGGGCCGCTGCGTCTGCGCAGCGGCTTTACCGTTCTTGCACTCGCCTCGCCATGCCGGCGTCGCCCGCCTTCTTCACGCGGGGATCCGGCAGGGTCCCGCCCCCACCGGACGAGGAGGATTCCAGATCGACCGAGAACCTCGGGTCAATGAGCGCATCAGGGTTCCGGAGGTCCGCCTGATCGGACTAGACGGCGAGCAGGTCGGCATTACCCCCCTGGCAGAGGCGCTGAGACTGGCCCGCGAACAAGATATGGACTTGGTCGAGGTAGCGGCGAACGCGCGTCCACCCGTGTGCCGCATCATGGATTACGGGAAGTACAAGTACCAGCAAGCCGTCAAGGCGAAGGAGGCGCGGAAGCGCCAGAGCCACATCGTCATCAAGGAGATGAAGATGCGGCCGAAGATCGACAACCATGACTACGCGACGAAGTCGCGGCACGTCGAGCGCTTTCTCCGCGATGGCAGCAAGGTCAAGGCAACGATCATGTTCCGCGGGCGCGAGATGGCCCACCAAGAGTTGGGGAAGCGATTGCTCGACCGCCTGGCCGCTGACATGGAGGCGCTCGCCTACGTGGAGAGCGCGCCGAACACCGAGGGTCGCAACATGACCATGGTCCTCGCCCCGCACAAGGAGTTACTCCAAAGTGCCCGCGACCGGCAGCAGCCAGAAGCGCAAGCGGGCTGATGAGCACGACAAGGACGCAACACGATGCCCAAGCAAAAGACACACTCGGGAGCCAAGAAGCGCTTCCGCCTGACGAAGAACGGTAAGGTCATCCGGCAGAGGATGGGCATGAATCACATCCTCGAGAAGAAGTCCTCCACGCGGAAGCGGCGCCTTAACCAAGAGACCACGTTGTCCGGTGGTGACGCGAACAGGATCAAGCGTCTGCTCGGTGGCCGCTAGCGCCTGCCGGGAGGGGACTGACACAAGACTGAAGGAGTCGAGCGCAGATGGCACGCGTAAAGCGTGGGGTGCACGGGCGCAAGTCGCGCCGTACAGTGATGAACCGCGCGAAAGGGTTCCGTGGAGCTCACAGCCGGCGATACAAGGTTGCGAACGAGTCCGTCATGCACGCCCTGCGGTACTCGTACCGCGACCGGCGGCGGCGCAAGGGTGATTTCCGCAAGCTGTGGATCACCAGGATCAACGCCGCGGCCCGGCAAGACGGGCTGTCCTATAGCCGGTTCATCAACGGGCTGAAGCGCGCCGACGTCGAGGTGGACCGTAAGGTCCTCGCCGATCTCGCCGTGCGTGACCCGAGCGCGTTCCGCGCGTTGGTCGGCATCGCCAAGCAAGCCCTGGAAAACCCCGTCGCGGAGCCCAGCTGATCCTCTCCCGACCGCCCGACCGATGGACTGATGCATCTCGTCGCGAGCACACAGAACAGCGCGGTGAAGGCTGCCCGCAAGCTTGCCGCCCGCCGCGGGCGTGAGCGTGCGGATGCATTCCTGGTCGAGGGACCTCAGGCCGTCGGGGAGGCGCTGGGCTGCCTGCGCGACCTGTTCGTGACGGATGCGAGTCTCGCTCGCCATCCCGAGCTTGCGGCACGGGCAGCGGGTCACGGCATCAACGTAATCCGGGTGACCGAGGAGGTGCTGTCGAGCATCTCCAGCACGGTGACTCCTCAGGGAGTAGTCGGTGTGGCGGAGGTATCGCGGCCGCATTTGACTAGTATCCTCGCGACTGCGACGCTTCTCGTCGTGGGTACGCGGGTAGCGGATCCAGGCAACGTCGGCGCTCTCGTCCGGGTCGCCGACGCGGGTGGCGTGGACGCCGTTGTGCTCACCGCGGGCAGCGTCGATCCGTGGAATCCCAAGGCTGTGCGAGCCTCCGCGGGGTCCTTGTTTCAC
>JBOGED010000447.1:0-11618 GCA_050743625.1 Egibacteraceae bacterium
CACACAGCTACGCGACGGGGACCAGCAGGCAGAGCACCGCGCCTGGGGCGGCGCGCTCCAACGTCAGGCGACCACCTTCGGCCTCAACGAGCTGGCGGGCGAGGACGAGCCCTCGCCCGGTCACCGTGTCCGCTCTCCCGGATAGCAGCCCTTCCCGGCGCTCGGGTGGGATTCCCGGACCCTCATCCGTGACGCAGAGGCGGACCCACTTGGTGTCGCGCCCTTCCCCCGTCAGGCCGAGACCACCACCCGCGGCCACCGCTTGGACGCTGACGGTGATCGTCCCGGCGCCGTGCTCGAGCGCGTTGTCGAGCAGCACCTGCAAGGATTGCCCGATCGCTCCGGGGCGCGCGCGGACCGGTGGTACGGGTGAGGCGTCGAGGACGACCTTGCGTCCCGCCGACCGCGCCAAGGACTGCCATGCGTCCAGGCGGGCCGAAGCCAGCTCGGCGACATCGAACGAGCCGTCCGTCACGCCGCCTGGCGCATCGGCGAGGCTCAGCAGCTCGGCGATCGTCGCCTCCAGCCGATCGGCCTCACGGATCGCCGCGCCGACCAGCTCGGGATCGGCGCCCGTGCCGTCGAGCGCCTCGAGGTCGAGGCGCAGCGCGGTCAGTGGGGTGCGGAGCTGGTGCGAGGCGTCGGCACCGAACGAGCGGCTGCGGTCAAGCATCGCTCCCAACTGCGCCGCGGTCTCGTGGAGCGCCTTCGCGACGTCGTCCGCCTCGGGCAAGCCGCTGTGGGGCACCCGGGCGGAGAAGTCGCCGTCACCAAGCCGCCGCGCGGCCTCGGCGAGCGACTCGAGCGGCGCGGCCAGGCGCTCACCCTGTATCCGGGCCATCATTGCCGCGGTGAACAGGGCAAAGAACGCGAGGCCACCGATCGCCACCCATGACTGCTTGATGCTGGAGATCAGCGCATCGTCGTCATTGACAACCCATAACACACCACCAGTCCTGACCGGCACCGACACCACGAGGACACCGCCGTCGATGCTCCTGCGAGCCTGGCCACCGGTGGCCCCCCGAGTGTCGGCATCGAACTCGGGTGGAACCTGAGGGGGAGCGCCGGTGTCCGCCTGCAGGCCGGTGCGCGGATCGAACAGAATCAACCTCAGGCCCGGTCTCAGGCGCGCGACCTCGTCGAGGAACAGGATCTGCTCGAGCGCCGTGAGGTTGCGCTGGTCGATCGGGGCCACGACCGCCTCAGCCAGCTCTTGAAGCGCCTCGAGCGCCTCCCGTTGCAGCACGATCCGCACGGCGACCGCCAAGGGCAGGCCGAGCAGTAGGACCGCCGCCGCAACGGCGGCGATCGTCGACTTCAAGAGCTGCCTACGCACGAGTGGCCCGAAACGGAAATCCTTTGGCATTCGACTGCGTCTGCATCCCGTCTCGCGACGTTGCTCGTCGGTTACATATGCTCACCGATATGCGCCCTCCTCGCGCCTTGCGAGACGGGCGCAGACCCCAGTCTCGATGCATAAAGGACCTCCGCTACGGACCACTAGTCTCGAACCGTAACCCGACTCCGCGGACCGTCGTGAGGTAGCGCGGGGCCGTCGCGTCGTCGCCCAGCTTCCGGCGTAGCCACGACACGTGCATGTCGAGCGTCTTCGTCGACCCGAACCAGTTCGTGTCCCAGACGTCGGCCATGATCTGTTCGCGTGTCACGACCCTTCCCGCTCGGTCGACGAGCAGCGCGAGCAGGTCGAACTCCTTGGGGGTCAGCTCTAGCTCCTCGCCGCCGCGCCAGGCCCTTCGGGCAGACGTGTCGACACGGACGTCTTGAACCTCCTTGACCGGCGAGTCCTTCTGGTGCTCCGCCGCCCCCGCTCGGCGGAGCAACGCCCGGAGCCTTGCGAGGAGCTCGGCGAGCCGGAACGGCTTGGTCACGTAGTCGTCAGCCCCCGCGTCAAGACCGACTACGATGTCCGCCTCGGACGTCCGAGCGGTCAAGATCAGCACGGGCACGTCGGGGAGCAGGTCGCGCAACCGCCGGCACACCTCCACCCCATCGATGTCAGGGAGGCCCAGGTCCAACACGACGGCCGCCACGCCTGGTACGGCGGCGTCAAGCGCCTCCGCGCCGGTGGCGACGCGCACGACGTCGTAGGCGTCGCCGCGAAGCGCCGCGGCGAGCGGTGTCGCGATGCCGTCGTCGTCCTCGACGAGCAACACGGTTTTTGCCCGATCTTTGCCCTCGCTGGAGAAGCCCTTGGTTGTCTCCCTCATACCGTGGAGTGTGCCAAGCCGAGAAAGGGGCGCCATGTACGACACCGACGAAGAACGATCACCCGTCTCGACGGAGCCGATCCCAATCTCCCCACCGCCCCCCGACGCGCCTCCGGAGGGGCCCGCAGCAGAAGCTGCGGATCTGAGCCGGAACGCTGTCGACGCGTCCGGGCGGGTGGATGGGCGTCGGGGAGGATGGAGGCCAATCGCGGCGGCGGCGGTGGTGGCCGCGGTCGTCTCGGTGGGGATCACCGTACCGATGACGCGGGCCCTTCTCCCTCCTGATGAGGCGCCCGCGCCCAGCTCGTCAGTCTCGCCCGAGTCGGGCACCGCGGTACTGCCCGGTCCCGACGCGACCGGAGCGCTTCCGGTCCAGACGATCGCGGCGCGGATCCTCCCCTCGGTGGCGAGGGTGGACGTTGCCGGCCCGATCGGCGAGGGGTCTGGCTCCGCCGTGGTGTTCCGCGCCGACGGGTACCTGCTGACGAACAACCACGTCGTGTCCAGCGCTCGCCGGGTCGACGTCCAGCTTCCCGATGGCGAGATGTACGAGGCTCAGGTCGTCGGCACCGACCCGACCATCGACCTTGCGGTCCTGAGGATCGACGTATCCGGCCTCCCGGTCCCGCAGTTCGCGACCGAGGCGCCCCCAGTCGGTGCGCCGGTGGTCGCGGTCGGCTCCCCGTTCGGGTTCGACAGCACGGTCACGGCGGGAGTCGTGAGCCAGATCGGCCGCCAAGTCAACCCTCCAGGCGGCGGCTCCTTGCTCGACACGATCCAGACCGACGCGGCAATCAACCCAGGCAACTCAGGTGGCCCCCTGGTCGATGACCACGCTCGCGTGATCGGCCTGAACACCGCGATCATCTCACCCAGCGGCTCGAACGACGGCATCGGTTTCGCCGTCCCGATCACCAGCGTCGTGCCGGCCGCTGAGCAGCTCATCGACCAAGGGTTCATCGAGCGCGCCCAGCTCGGCGTGAGCATCGAATCTGTCGGGCCGGACATCGCCGAGCTCTACGGCCTTCCGTCCAACGGCGCGGTGGTGCGTGATGTCGTCCCGTCCAGCAGCGCGGATCAGGCCGGCTTGCGGCGCGGCGACATCATCACTGCCGTGGACGGCCAACCCCTCGAATCCGCCGTCGATCTGACCGCGCGTGTCCGCGCGCTGGAGCCCGGGGACCAGATCCGGCTCACCGTCGTGCGCGGCGATGAGGAACGCGAGGTCACCGCGACGCTTGGTGCGACTCCCCGCGAGTAGCGGCGGTTGGCATCAGGCCGGCCCGTGCCAAGGCACCGCGCAGCAGGTTGCGCAGGACCGCGTCGGTGGCACGGCCGGCCTGGCTCGCCGCCTCGTCCCAAGCCACGATCAGCCGGTTCAGGTCGAGGCTGGACAGCTCTGGGAACAGGTGAAGGACCCGAAGGTCCAGGGTGAGCTGCGGCTCGGCCGGCTCGGCCACGACCACTCGCACCACGTTGGCGATCAAGCAACCCCCGTCATCGGTCTGCCAAGATCCCGCGACCAGTGGGAGGTCCTCACGCTCGGCGACCTCGCACAACGCGCGCTGGGCGGGGAAGGGCAATCGAGCGATCGCCGTCCCGAGGCGCTGTGCGGGGCTCATCTCGCTGAACACTCGGACGGTTTTCCGCATCCCCCGTACTCCTTGGTCCCTGGTGACTGGTCCTATCCTCGCACGGTGGACTTGGTGCGAGGCGGTTATCCTCTTTTCACGATGACCTCAGAATCCACCTTCCCACCACACGGCTGCCCCGACGAGGACTCCAAGTTGGCGGTGCGCGTCACCGCCGACCGGATCCTGTGTCGCGCGCCCGACGAGGGGGATCGCCGCACCCGCGCCGGGATCCTCATCCCCGCCACCGCAAAGAGCGCTGATCGGCGCGGGCTATGGGCCGAGGTGACTGAGGTCGGCCCGCTTGTGCGGACGATCGAAGCAGGTGACAAGGTGCTGTTCCTACCCGACAGCGTGATCGAGGTCGACGTTCGTGGAGACCTCTTCTTGATCGTGCGAGAGCGCGACGTCCACGCGGTCGCCTCTCAGGAGCGCTCGGCCGGGTCGACCGGCCTCTACCTCTAAGGGGCTTCCTGACGGAAGCATTAACATCATCGCCATGAGGCCCGTCAGCAACCGGAAGAACGTCCAGTACTCCGGAGGGCGCCGGAAGCGGCTCCCGGACGTTCCTGGCTTGGCGTACGAGCGCGACTGGTGGGCGGAAGGAGCCGTCGTCGCCGGCGTCGATGAGGTCGGGCGGGGCGCGTGGGCGGGGCCGGTGACGTATGGCGCGGTCGTGCTTCCCGCCGACCGGCGGATGTACAAGCTGCGGGATTCGAAGATGCTCGACCCGCAGCGACGGTCCGAGCTGGCGGCGCGCATCATGGACTTCGCCCTGGCCGCCTCGATCGGGCATGCGAGCAGCGACGAGATCGACGCGATGGGCATGACCGAGGCGATGCGCCTCGCCGCGCGGCGCGCGGTCAGCGGGCTGCCGGTCCGCCCCGACGTGTGCCTGCTGGACGGGAACTGGGACTTCCTCGCGGGTGTCGGGACACACAACGAGCGGATCATCCACGGGGATGCACGCTCGGCCTCGATCGCCGCCGCATCGATCGTCGCGAAGGTCACCCGAGATCAGCTCATGACCGATGCGTGCCCGACCTATCCGCTCTACGGGTTCTCCCGGAACAAGGGGTACCCCTCGCCTGAGCACCAAGGGTCGCTGCGCTCCCTCGGGCCGTGCCCTCTCCACCGCCACAGCTGGGCGCCCATCGTCGCGCTGCAGCGCGGGTAGGCGCTTGGACAAGCGTTATCGACAAGACGTGGTCGATGTGTTGGTGCGCTATTCCTTCGGTCTTCCAGCGGTGGGGCATCGAGGAGGCATCCGTCGGCGACCTCGTGGTCGCCTCTCCGGGTGATCTGTGCATCCAGATGTAGGCGACACTAGTACGGGCGGTGCGGGGCGAAACGGCCGGAAGTGGCTATGGCCCGCATGAACGAGCACGGGGATCATGGCCTCTACGGGGCCCCAGGGTGCCCCCGGCCCGGCCTCTTGTTGACTGCGCAGGCGGCCGGGCCTTCGTGTTGCCCTTGTGGCCAGGTGCGTGCCGAACCCTGGCCATAAGACTTGAACGGGCGTCGAAGGAATAGGATCGGGGTCCGCGGACGCTCTTCACGGTATGAAGTTGCTGGATACGCGCACGCTCCGCAGGGTGACGGTGCCGGCGGGCCATACGGTACGGGTCTACGTGTGCGGGATCACGCCGTATGACTCGACCCATCTCGGGCATGCGTCCACGTACACGGTGTTCGACGTCCTCGTACGTTATCTCGAGCATCTTGGCCACCGTGTGCGCTACGTGCGTAACGTGACGGACGTCGATGACGACATCCTCCGCAAGGCCAAAGAGCTGGACGTCGACTACCTTGATCTCGCGCGCCGCGAGATCGAGCGGTTTCACCGCGATCTCGCCAGTCTCGGTCTCCGCCGCCCCGACGCCGAGCCTCGGGCGACTCGCACGATCCCCGCGATCGTCCAGGCGATCCGCGGGTTGGTCCGCTCCGGTATGGCGTACGCGTTGCCTGACGACCGGGTCTACTTCGACACCGGCGCGGCATCGAGGTTCGGGTCGTTCTCTCGGTTGGACCGCCCCGAGATGCTCCGGCAGTTCGCGGCGAAGGGGGGCGATCCGGATGCGGTAGGAAAGAGGGACCCGCTCGACTTCCTGCTCTGGCAGCCAAGCGCGACAGGGGAGCCCTCGTGGCCGAGCGACTGGGGACCCGGGAGGCCCGGCTGGCACATCGAGTGCTCGGTCATGGCGATGGAGGAGCTTGGCTCGGTCATCGACGTCCATGGAGGCGGCAGCGATCTGGTGTTCCCTCACCATGAGGCGGAGATCCTGCAATCCGAGTACCTGACCGGGCAAGGGCCGTTCGCCCGGGTCTGGGCTCACGTGGGGATGGTCGGCCTCGACGGCGTCAAGATGTCGAAGTCGCTCGGCAACCTCATCTTCGTCCGGGACCTCGTCGAGCGCTTCGAGCCCGAAGCGGTCCGCCGGTACCTCCTGTCCCACCACTACCGCCAGGATTGGGACTACGACGAGCAAGGCCTCGAAGAGGCCGCGATGGGAGTGAAGCGCTGGAGAGAAGCGGCCGGCTCCGGCGGTACCAACCCACGGCTCGAGGCCGCGTTCGCCAGCGCGATGGCCGACGACCTCGACACGCCGCGGGCGCTCGCCATTCTGGACGAGGCCGCCAGCGCGGGCGCGGGCGAGACGCTGATCCGGCTATCGGCTGTCCTGGGATTTCCTGGCGAATGATCCCCCATCTCGAAAAAAATCTCTAGATTGTTGCTGCCTGTAGTGTGCAACCCGTCTCGGTAGGGCAAAATAAGCGTGCACGAGGCGCCAGGCGGAACCGCCCGCACTCCGCCGACGAGCGCTTGAGCCCCCCGCCCGACCACGGGGGGCTCACTCGTGTCCGGGAATCGTCCCTCACTCGCGCCGGGCGAGCGGTTTGTACTTGATGCGGTGCGGCTGGCTCAAGTCCACGCCGGCCGCCTCCAACCGCCGCCGCCGATCCGCCTCATACTCGCTGTAGCTACCCTCGAAGAACCGGGCTTGGCTGTTCCCCTCGAACGCGAGGATGTGGGTCGCGATCCGGTCGAGGAACCAGCGGTCGTGGCTGATCACGACGGCGCAACCGGCGAAGTCGAGCAGCGCGTCCTCCAACGCCCGCAGCGTGTCGACGTCGAGGTCGTTCGTCGGCTCGTCGAGCAGCAGGAGGTTCCCCCCACTGCGGAGCAGCTTCGCGAGATGGATGCGGTTGCGCTCGCCGCCGGAGCACTCCCCCACCTTCTTCTGCTGGTCGGCGCCTTTGAAGTTGAACGACGCGACGTAAGCTCGCGAGGGGACCCGCAGGGGGCCGAGCGCGATCTCCTCGCCCCCTCCGGTGATCTCCTCGAACACCGTGTTCCCGGGTTCCAACGCGTCGCGGCTCTGGTCGACGTAGGCGAGCTGGACGGTGTCGCCAACCCGGAGCATCCCCGAGTCAGGCCTCTCCGCGCCGACGATCATCCGGAACAACGTCGTCTTGCCAGCCCCGTTCGGGCCGATCACGCCCACGATGCCGCCAGGCGGGAGGGCCAGGTTCAGCTCCTCGACGAGGAGCCGGTCGCCGTAACCCTTGGCCACGCCGTGTGCCTCGACGACCAGGTCGCCAAGGCGGGGCCCGTTCGGGATCGCGATCTCGGCGTTGGACATCCGCTGCCTCGGCGCCCGCGCCAGCAGGGACTCATAGGTCGCCAGGCGGGCCTTCGACTTGGCGTGCCGGGCGCGCGGTGACATACGCGCCCACTCCAGCTCACGCTCGAGGGTCTTCTGGCGAGCGGACTCTTGCTTCTCCTCGCGTTGCAGCCGCTGCCGTTTCTGGTCGAGCCAGCTGGAGTAGTTGCCCTCGAACGGGATCCCCTTCCCGCGGTCCAGCTCGAGGATCCACCCGGCGACGTTGTCCAAGAAGTAACGGTCATGCGTGATCGCCACGACCGTCCCGGGATATTCCTGCAGATGCCGCTCCAGCCAGGCGACGCTCTCGGCGTCGAGGTGGTTTGTCGGCTCGTCGAGCAGCAGCAGGTCGGGCCGGGACAACAGCAGCCGGCACAACGCCACCCGCCGCCGCTCGCCACCCGACAGGACCGCCACGTCGGTGTCTCCAGCCGGGACCCGCAGCGCGTCCATGGCGATCTCTACCGTGCGATCCAGGTCCCAGGCGCCGGCCGCCTCGATCGCGTCTTGGACCTCGGCGAACTCCTCGTACACCTTGGCGAGCGCGTCGTCGTCGAGCGGCTCCGCCATCCGTTGGGAGAGCTGCTCGAAGCGCCGCAGCAGCTCAGCGGCGCCTCCGACACCCTCCAGAACGTTGCCGCGCACGTCCTTGCCCGCATCCAACCAGGGCTCCTGCGCAAGGTGGCCGACGCTGACCCCGTGGCCAGGCCACGCCTCACCCTCGAACGCGGTATCCAAGCCCGCCATGATCCGCAGCAACGTCGACTTGCCCGCCCCGTTCGGCCCGATCACCCCGATCTTCGCGCCGGGGAAGAACGAAAGCCAGATGTTGGAGAGGATCTCCTTGTTCGGGGGCACGACCTTCGTCAGCCCCTTCATCACGAACTGGTACTCAGGCATGCGCCCGATGCTAACGGTGGTCGGCGATATCAGCGCGGGGCCATGCGGAGGGCGCCGTCGAGGCGGATCACGACGCCGTTGAGCATGGGGTTCTCCACAATGTGGCGGACGAGCGCGGCGAACTCGGCTGGATCGCCCAGTCGCGCGGGGTGCGGGACGGCCGCGGCCAGGTCCTGGAGCGCCTGCGCCGGGACGCCGGCGAGCATGGGGGTGTCGAAGAGGCCCGGCGCGATGGCGCAGACACGGATCTGGTGATCGGCCAGGTCACGGGCCGCAGGCAGCGTGAGCCCGACGACGCCGCTCTTCGAGGCCGAGTAGGCGACCTGCCCGACTTGCCCCTCCCAGGCGGCGATCGACGCGGTGTTGACGATGACGCCACGGTCGCCGTCGACGGGCGGCTGCTCGGCCATCCGGGCGGCGGCCAACCGGAGCACGTTGAAGGTCCCGATGAGATTCACTTGGACGACCTGGGTGAACCGCTGAAGCGGGAGCGGCCCGCTTCGGGAAAGCACGCGACCCGGCGTGCCGAGACCGGCGCAGCTGACCACGATACGGAGGGGACCCAGCTCGGTGGCCCTGTCCAGGACCGCGATGACGTCGTCCTCGCTGGTGACGTCCGCCGGCATGAAGACGGCGAGGTCGCCAAGCTTGCCGGCCACGGCCGGACCGTGCGAGGAGGGCAGGTCCGCGATGACGACTTTCGCGCCGGCGGCCGACAGACCCTCGACGGTCGCCTTGCCTAGCCCGGACGCACCGCCGGTTACCACCGCTACCACGCCCGCGATCCGCATGCACGCCCCCTTATCCGTTCATCCCTGCGCTGTGGCCGTAAGAATTGGGAGTCGGTCCTCGCCGTCATGGGTACTTCTTCCTTGTTCGAGCAGTCAAGGGTGGAGTGACATGGCAAGCGACCGCCAAGGCAAAGACCATCACAGAGGCCGGCGCGCCACCACGCCCCGACAGATTCCTCTCGCGGGGTGGAGGGACATCCTGAGCCGGGTAATCGCAGAGGTGAGAGCCGACAACGTGCCGCTCTTGGCCGCGGGCCTGGCGTACTACGCCGTGCTGGCGTTGTTCCCCACCGTGATCGCGGCCGTCACGCTGTACGGCCTGGTGGCGGATCCGGCGGAGATCGAGCGGCAGGTGAGCGGCTTCCTCGCCGGTCTACCGGAGGCCGGCGAGATCATCCAGAACCAGATCCGTGCGGCAACGTCATCTCCGAGAGGTCTCTCGATCGCCAGCGTAGTCAGCCTGCTCGTCGCGCTATACAGCGCCTCCGCGGGAGCGAACGGGATCGTCCGGGGCATCAATGTCGTCTATGGCGAGGTGGAGACGCGTGGGTTCCTGAAACTGCGCGCGCTCGCGTTGCTGCTCACTCTCGGCGCGTTGGCGACCGGCCTTATCGCGATCGGGCTGATCGCCATCCTGCCGGCGGTCATCGATTCGCTCGGTCTGGGCAGGATCGGTGAGACAGTGGTGACGGCCGTCCGCTGGCCGGCGCTGGCGCTGCTGGCCGTCACGGGCCTGGGCCTGCTCTATCGCTATGCACCGAACCGCCAGGCGGCCAAGGTGCGATGGGTCAGCTGGGGAGCGATCGTCGCGACAGCCCTATGGCTGATTGGGTCGGGACTGTTTTCTTTATATATCAGCAACTTCAGTAATTATGGGGCGACCTACGGAACCGTCGCCGGGATCATCATCTTGCTGCTCTGGCTCTTCTTGACCAGCTTCGCCCTGCTGCTCGGCGCGGAGATCAACGCCGAGATGGAGCGCCAGACCCGCCGGGACTCAACCACGGGCCCCGAGCAACCTCTCGGCTCGCGTGGTGCGCGCGCCGCCGACACTGTAGGAAAATCGGCCAGTTGAGGTTACGGGTACGTCAATACCGGCATGAGCCGGTGCTGACAGCCGCGTTGCGGGCAATCGCGCCAGCGATGTCGCCGCGGACCTGCTCGGCGGTCAACGCATAACCCACTCCGGGCTCCCCGGCGGCGGCCGCGAACACCACCCCGCCGACAAGGCCCTCGCTCGTCACAAAAGGCCCACCAGAGTCCCCCGAACGGACCCCCGAGGACAGCATGAGGATGTTACGCCTGACGGCTCCCTGCCCGTAGATGTCCCGGCCGATCGCCTCCAGCCGGTCCCGGACGACGGCGGGACGGACGTTGAGCACGTGCTGCCCTCCGGGGAAACCGAGCGTGGCGCCAGCCGTGCCCCGGTCGCTCGGGGTCCGGACCCAGTCGATCGGCGCGGCGGTGGTCTCAGGCGACCAGAGGACCGCGAGATCGATGCCCGGATCGACATGGATGGCGATCGCCTCGTGCGTGCCGCGGGGATCGCGGACGCTCACCACGCGGCCACCGGCCACGACGTGCGCGTTCGTCACGACGAACCCGGGCGCGGTCACGAACCCGCTGCCGCTGGAGATTCCTCCACAACCCAGGGACTCGACTTGGACCGTACTCAGCTGTCCCCGGGACGACGCGGCCGCGACCGCGACATCCGTGGCCGGTTCGACGGGTGGTGACGTCGCGCCGCGAATCTCCGCGAACACCTGCGGAAAGCCCTGCCGGTCGAGATAGACCGACACGCGGCCGAACACGTCGGGTGGCGTGGGAAGCGCGGCGGCGATGGCGGTCACCAGTTGCGACTGGCGCAGCTGGGTGGCCAGGCTGGGAACCGGGCCTTGGACGAGTACCGATGCAAGGAGCCAGACCGTGATCACCAGCCCGCCGAAGCCGACGATGACCCCCGCGGCGCGATCCAGAGCACCCACTCCGAGCTTCTGCGCTCCCGAGCGGAGACGCAGGCCGACCGCGAACCCGATCCCCTGACACAGCAACACGATCCCGACAAGCAACCCCAAGGTGAGCAGCGCAAGGTCGGGACCAGGCCGCACGCCAGCCGCCCTCGCGAGCTCGGGCGCCGCCGTCGCACCCCCAACCAGCCCGCCCGCCGCCCCCACGAAGGCCGCGACCTGCGACAGCGCCCCCTGCCGAAACCCGCGTAACCCCACGTACACCAGCGCGGCAAGCAAGGCGACATCGACCAGATTCATGCCGAGAAGCTACCCGCCCACCTCCGCCGCCCGCACTCCGATCAGCGGCGCCAACCACGGTCCTCCCGACGCTGGCCGGATGCCCCGACCATCACAGGCGCCGCACCGCGTGAGCGCTCGACCACGTCAAGCG
>JBOGED010000448.1:0-20674 GCA_050743625.1 Egibacteraceae bacterium
CGTCCTGTCCGCAACCCCCACACAGCAGCCGCGACGCCCGTCGCGGGCACCCTACCGAACCAAAACAGATCAAATCCCCCTCCTACACCCCCACAACCACCCACGACTTTGCCGATCGCCCTGGGTCCTCCTCGTGTCCGCCCGGACCCGTCTGCCCAGAGCCGACCTCTTGCGGTTCGGGCGATCCCGAAGCGATCGACCCGAACTCTGATTTTCGCAGGCTGGCCTGGGTTTCCAGAAAGTCGAGAACCCGCCCCTGCCACTGGTGGAGATCAGATTCGTCCATGACATCCGCGTCGAGCATGGCTCTGAACGCTGCAAGGTTACGGTCCAGAGAGGCTGCCTCGTCGGCGCGCAACAGATCCAGCACCCGCCCGGCGTGCTCTGGATGCTCAGCGAGATACGCCGGCAGGAATGCGCGATAGCCACCAGAGATCGCCTGCTGCCAGTGTTCCTTCCTCGCAAGCGAGGACTGCTGCTTGCGCTGGTCAGCCTCTTCACCACGGATGATGGTCGTGAGGTTGGCCACGTGCTCGCTCGCTGCCTGGTCCAGCGTGAGAGTAGCGCTCAACCTGCAGATCTCCAGTCCGATTGAGAGCTTGACGCCCTCCGCAACGCCCAACTCTTCGTTAATCCGTTTCTGCGCGAAGGCGCGCTCTCGTACATCGATGACCTCAGTAATCTCGTGCATACGGGCGATTACCCAGGGTCGCAGCTCGCCGGGAGCGTAGCGGAGATTTCGGCGGACGACCTCCAACGGGTAGTCGACCTTCCACGCGAGATGGATATCGGCGAGGAAATGACCGACGTCTTGGAGGCACGGCAGCTTACAGCCGAATTCAAGCAGATGCTCGGAGACATCCACCTCATACATCGTCTACAAACGGCGACTGGTCCAGTCCTCACCGTTGGACTGGTGGAGACTGGACTCCAGCATGCGCCCGTCACTGGTGATGAAGACGTACGCGATACCCGCCCGGGGTGGCACAGGCCGTCGACCGAATCGGGTCCGTGGCGGCTCCAGCGGCTCCGAGATTAAGTTGTAGCTATCGTCAACCATGTGCGTACCCCCTCTGCTGCAGCTTCTCGAGCAGCGTCGCCGCCGCCCTCGATGGCTCTTTGGCGTCGTCGGCCCACTTCTCGAGGTAGAACCGAAGGCGCTGCTCGCGGTGTGCGACATCGGCGAAGACCTCGAGGACAGACCAGATGAGATCGACCAGCCGCCAATCTTTGTCCGCCTGGTGCGCCCATGCCTTGAGGGCGTTCATCGCGCCAAGCGTTTTCGCCCTGTCCGCGCGCCGTAGCAGCGTTGCGACGTCGGCGACCGCGCCGGGATCGTTCTCCGTGAGCGCCAACAGAGCTGGCCAAGGCTCACCCTCGGGCGGCGGCTCGACGGTCGCAAGCTCGGTGATCCACACGAAGGAGCGGACACCGATCTCTATTCGACCAGAGTGTGCCAGACGCTCGCGCGGCTGGTCGTCCGCCGCCGTCCACTCGACGAGCGCCTCGACAACCTCACGCTCGTACCCCGTCTCGAAAAGGCTTGCCATGCTGTAAC
This sequence comes from Egibacteraceae bacterium, assembly GCA_050743625.1. GTDB lineage: Bacteria > Actinomycetota > Nitriliruptoria > Euzebyales > Egibacteraceae > JBOGED01. Next base: position 1,559 of record JBOGED010000448.1, read on the forward strand.
TCACCGCTCGGCCGATGCCTTCGTCCACAGGGTAATCGGCAATTCTTCGGAGTCCGCTCAGTGCTGCGTCGGGGAATAGCTGGCCGACGTACGAGCCGTAGGCGTTGGCGGCCGTGAGCTTGCGCCAACGGCTGCTGTCCGGGTCGGACCAATCGCGCAGCAGGGCACGCACGGCGGGGGCAATCGTGGCGTCCTCCGCTGGGATGGCGAGCATCCACGCAACGGACTGTCGCAGTCGATAGGCCTTGGCACCTGCCCAGCCACTCAAGATCTCATCATGGATGTGACCGAAGCCGGTCAGGCTCAACCGGCCAATGGCCATCGCCGCCCGCGCGCGAAGCCGGATGTCGGGGTCTGCAGCCAGGTCGCTCAGCCAGTCGAGAACGCCCGTCGTGTATCGCCGTACTCGTCCCAGACGAAGTCGAGGACCGCAGAAGCCACTCGAGGATTCTCGAACTCGACGATCTCGACGGCAGGGTGCCTAAACTGCGGTGCTCCCAAGCAGACCGGCGCCGCGCCCGAGCCTTGGCGAGCTGCTCGCTCTTGCCTGTTCCAAATACTGGTCGCCTCCCGTCACTGTCCGGCTCCGCGATCCGCTGGAGCCGCGAGTCGAGCCGGTCGGCACCGTCGAGTACGTTCTGATAGGTTTCGCCGTTGAACACTGCCAAGGCGAGCATGAACGCCCGGTCCGCGCGGTCCGTGTGCTGCTGGAACCACTCCTCGACGTCCTTGCTCACATGATCACACAGGCTCGACAGCAGGACATCGACACGGTCCTCGCGCACTGCACCGGCCAAGTCCTTGGCCAACTGCACCACATCCTGGGGCAGGGGCTTGGTCTGCAGGAAGTCCACGATCTCCTGGCGACTGACCAACTCTGTGAACTCAGTGCCCTCAGGAAGCGCGTCAAGATGGCGGCGCAACACCTCGACGGCGTTGGGTGGCTCCTCGCATTCGATGAGATAGTCGGCGGCGATCATGCGGCGAGACACAGCCCGGAGGTCGATGGTGATCGCGAGATATCCGCCGAACTCTCTCAGGTCCTCGCTGAGACGATCGAGCCGGTCGTCTGTAAGCCGTCCAGCGTGTTCAGGCGCGAGTGTGTCGACGATATAGCCGCAGCCTCGCTTCAGAGTCACCCTCGCCGCGAATCGCGAGAAGGGATTCGACTCCGCCCTCGGATGAGGAGGAAACCTTTACATGCCCGGTCAGAACGATCGCTACATGGTTCGAGGGGTCTCCCTCATGGAACAGCGTCTCCCCATGATGAAAATCACGGGTTCGGCCTATTTGACCCAAGTCTTCACGCTCTTCGGCACTGAGCGCGCTGAGGAACGCCCCTCTACCGCCCACATAGCCCCATCAATTAGCAGAATCTTACCCTGCATCGCCGGTTGTACAAGCGGGGTGTGTCGACTCGGACCCGCTTTTCCGGACCCCAGTCGACACACCTACGATTCAGGGGCGGCGCGGGACAGGAGGCCGTTGACGAAGCGGGCGGAGTCGTCGGTCGAGAGCTCTTTTGCGAGCTCGACGGCCTCGTCGATGGCGACGGCGGTGGGGATGTCGGGGCGGTGGAGGATCTCGTACAAGCCGATGCGCAGCAGGTTGCGGTCGATCACGGGCATGCGCGCCAGACGCCAGTCGCGCGAGTGGCGCTGGATGACGTCGTCGAGGTCACCACGGTGCGCGTCGACGCCGCGGACGAGCTCCTGCGTGAACTCCGGCGGGGGCTCGTCGGTCTCCAGATGCGCGTCGAGCACCACGCCGAAGGGCCGGTCCTTGAGATCCGCCTCGTACAGGATCTCCAGCGCTCGCCGGCGAGCGGCGCGGCGCGAGGCCGTCTTCGGCTTGGCCACGTCAAGCCCGGGAGAGATACTCGCCGGTGCGAGTATCGACCTTGACCCGCTGACCGATGTTCACGAACAGCGGCACCTGGACGACCGCACCGGTCTCGAGTGTCGCCGGCTTGGTGGCGCCCGAGACACGATCGCCTTGGAGGCCCGGCTCTGTGTCAGCGACCTCTAGCTCCACGCTGGCCGCGAGGTTCACGTCGACCACGTTGGCGTCGTGGAACACGAGGTCGATCGTGTCGCCTTCCTTGACCCAACTGGTGCTCTCGCCGAGTGCGGCCTCGGGCACGAAGACCTGCTCGAACGTCTCAGTGTCCATGAACACGAAGTTGTCTCCGTCCCGGTAGAGGTACTGGAGTGGCTTCTTGCTCAAGAACGCCTGCTCGAGCTCCTCGCCGGCGCGGAAGGTCCGGTCGATGGTCTTGCTGTTTTGTACACCCTTCAGCGTCGTGCGGACGAACGCGCTGCCTTTGCCGGGCTTCACGTGCTGGAAGAAGTCGACGCGCCACAGCTCACCGTCGAGCCTCAGGGTCATACCGTTCTTGAGGTTGTTGGTGGACACCATGATGTAGGAAGCCTCCAGGGAGCGGGCATCTCATAGGACGACGAGGTCGTGGGTGGCGGTGGTCAGCGGCTCGGGACCGGAGGGGAGGACCGCTACGGTGTCCTCGACCCGCACTCCGCCGACCCCCGGCAAGTACACACCAGGCTCGACGGTCACCGTCATGCGTGCGGTCAGTGTAGCATCCGACCCTCCGTTGAGGATCGGCTGCTCGTGAATCTCCAGGCCAAGGCCGTGCCCAGTCCCATGTACGAACTGCTCACCATGACCTGAAGCCGCGAGCAGCTCGCGGCAGGCGGCGTCGACCGCTCGCGCGGGGGTCCCGTCCGCCGCGGCGGCGACGCCGGCCGCTTGCGCCTCGCGGACGATCCCATAGACCTCAAGGAGCCTGGAGTCTATGGAGCCCAGCGCCACCACTCGAGTCATGTCCGCGCGATACCCACCGACCCTGGCGCCAAAGTCAACCAAGACGAGATCGCCGCGCTCCAAACGCCGCATGCTCGGCCGGTGATGCGGGAGACCGCTGTTCGGGCCGCTCGCGAGGATCGTCTCGAAGGCGAGGTCCTCCGCGCCGAGACGCTCGATCTCGCCCCGCAGGCGCCAGGCGGCCTCGAGCTCGGTCATTCCGGGCGCGAGCCAACCGAGCAGTGCCACGAACGCCTCAGAGGTGATGGTGCACGCTTGCCGGATGAGGTCCAGCTCGCCGTCGTCCTTGATACTCCGCAAGGCCTCGACGTAGCCGGGAGCCGGAACGACCGGCACGGGCTCCAGCTCGGCGGCCAACGCGCGCGCGGCATCCCAGGGCAACGCGTGGCTCTCGACGCCGAGCCGCTCCACCGGCCCGAGCCGATCCGCCAGCCATTCGCGGGTGCGGTCGATCACTAGCTCCACATCAGGCGCCTGTATCGCCGCCTGCTCCGCGTACCGCCCATCAGTGGCGAGCACGCAGCTGCCGTCCGCCCGCACCAGGCAGCTCCCGGCGCTGCCTGTGAAGCCGGTCAGCCAACGAACGTTCACCTCGCGGGTGACGAGCAGCGCGTCCAGCTCCGCCTCGGCGAGCCGCCCGGCCAACCGCGCACGCCGTTCGACGCTCACGAGCGCATCAACTCCAAAGCGGCGCGGACGGCGAGCCGGTACCCGAAGGCCCCCGCGCCCGTGATCGTGACATGCACCACCGGGCTGACGACGCTGTGGCGGCGGAAGGACTCGCGAGCATGGGTCTGTGAGAGGTGGACCTCGACCTTGGGCACGGCGAGGAGCTCCAGCGCGTCCCGCAGGGCGTAGCTGTAGTGGGTCAGCGCGCCGGGGTTGATTACCACGGCCTCGGTGCCGTCGCTCCGAGCGGCGTGCAGCCGCTTGACCAGCTCACCTTCGACCTCCGACTGGAAGGCCTCGACGTCGGGATGCTCCTCGCGGGCCGCGGCGATGAGGTCGGCGAGCGTAGCTGTGCCATAGACGGCGGGGTCACGAGTCCCCAGCTGCGCGAGGTTGGGGCCATTGACCAGCAAGATCATGCGCGAAGCCTCAGCGGTGTCATGCCAACGATCGCAGGATCTCGTCGACCAACCGGCGGTCGGGCTGGTCGACGACCATGGCGACCCCCGGCCGGCGGCACAGCACGAACCGGACGCCTCCCAACGCCTTTTTATCCCTCGCGAGCACGTTCCACACTTGGAGGGGATCGATCCGAAGCCCTCCCGTGGGTAGGCCGAGGCCGTTGAGGAGCGCGATGGTCCGGGCGGCGAGTCCCGGTTCCGTGACCCCCAGCCGCTCCCCCAGCCGCGCGGCGAACACCATGCCCAGGCTGACCGCCTCGCCGTGCCGGTAGGTACGGTAGCCGGCCAGCGCCTCGATCGCGTGGCCAACCGTGTGACCGTAGTTGAGGAGGGCGCGCTCGCCAGACTCGCGCTCGTCCGCCGCGACGATCCGTGCCTTCACGGCGACCCCGCGGCGCACGATCTCGGCGAGGAGGTCGGCGTCACCCGCGACCGCGTCCCCTGGGCGGGCCTCCAGGAGCTCGAGGACCGCGACGTCGGCGATGAACCCGTACTTGGCGACCTCGCCGAGGCCCGCACGACGCTCCCTGCTGGGCAAGGTCGCGAGCGTCCCGGTGTCGGCGACGACCCCGATGGGCTGGTGGAACGCGCCGACAAGGTTCTTGCCTTCGGGCAGGTTGACGGCGGTCTTCCCGCCGATCGCCGCGTCTACCTGGGCGAGAAGGCTCGTCGGCACTTGGAGCAGGGCGACCCCTCGGTTCCAGGTCGCCGCTGCGAACCCCGCGACATCGCCGACGGCGCCACCCCCCAGAGCCACGACCATGTCGAACCGCCGCAGGGGAATCGCCGCGAAGCGGTGGTAGATGCTCGCGAGCACGTCGAGGCTCTTCGCCTCCTCACCGTCTGGCACGGTGATGAGCTCGACCGCGAGGCCAGCGTCCGCCAGCGCACGCCTTACCCGGCTGGCGTACCGAGTCCCAACGGGCGCGCATGTCACCAGCGCGGCGCGGCGCGCGTGAGGGGGTGGTTGCACATGGGAGCACAGGCGGTCGAGGAGGCCCGCGCCCACGACCACATCGTAGGCTTGACCTGGCAGAAGCACGGGAATGCGCTGGACCGCATCGGCCGGCCTCTGTGCGTTCGAGGCGTTCGAGCACATCATGGCTCCCGTTCGTCTCTGGTGAGAAGGCCGGGCTGTGTGCGAGCCCAGGCCAGCACGGCGCCCGCGACCTCCTTGGGCGTCCGCCCGGTGGTGTCGATAGTGTGCGCCGCCGCTCGGCGGTAGGCGCCCTCGCGTTGCGGCCGCAGCTGCTCGAGCCTGGCCACGAGATCGCCATGGTCCTTGATCAGCGGCCGATTCTCGCAAGCGGCGAGCCGTCGCGCGAGCTCGGCGACCTCCGCGTGGAGCAGCACGAGGTCGCCGGTTGCGCGGAGCGCCGTGACGTTCGCGGGATGGACGACCGCACCGCCACCCACCGAGAGGACCTGCCCACGCAGCGCGGAGACCCAGCGGATCGCCTCGGCCTCACGCGCCCGGAAGGCGCGCTCGCCCTCCGTCTCGAACAGCTGGACGATCGTCATCCGCGCCTCAGCCTCGATGAGCGCGTCGGTGTCGACGTGCGGACGCTGGAGCTGTGCCGCGACGAGCTGGCCGACGACGGTCTTGCCCGAGCCCATCATGCCGATCAAGACGAGGTTGCGGCCAGGCGCGAGGATCATGGCCGGTGGGTGGTCGCTCGGTACGCCGCGAGGTTGCGCGCCACCTCATCGAGGTGGTCGCCGCCGGTCTTCTCCAGCAGGGCATCCGCCAAGGTGAGCGCGACGACCGCCTCGGCGACCACTGCCGCTCTGGGAACCGCGCAGGTATCAGACCGTTGCTGGATCGCCTCGGCCGGCTCGCCCGTGCGCACATCCACCGTCGCGAGCGGGCGCGCCAGGCTGGAGAGCGGCTTCATCGCGGCGCGAACGCGCAGGACGTCGCCAGTCGTCATACCTCCTTCGAGACCGCCTGCCCTGCCGGTCCGCCTGCTGATCCGCCCGTCCTGGTCCCGCACGATCTCGTCGTGGGCTTTCGAGCCGGGCACCTCCGCGGTGTGGAAGCCGTCGCCGACCTCGACACCCTTGAATGCCTGGACGCTCATCATCGCGGCGGCCAGCCGGGTGTCGAGCTTACGGTCCCAGTGGACGTGGCTGCCAAGACCTGGGGGAAGGCCGTACGCGAGCACCTCTACGACTCCTCCCAAAGTGTCCCGCTCGGCTTTCGCGCGGTCGATGCGGTCTTGCATCCGGGCTGACGTGTCATGGTGGAGGCAGCGGACCGGATCGGCGTCGACGGTGTCGAGATCTCCGGGGCCGGGGGCGGGCGCCTCCTCGGGGACCGCGACCTCGGCGATCCGCACGACGTGCGAGACCACGCCCACTCCGACCTGCTCCAGCAGCGCCCGGGCGAAGTAGGCGAGCGCGACTCGCGTCGCCGTCTCACGGGCGCTCGCCCGTTCCAGCACGTTCCGCGCCTCGTCGAACGCGTACTTCTGCATCCCCACGAGGTCGGCGTGACCGGGCCGCGGGCGGGTAAGCGGCGCGCCTCGCCCGGTCTGCTCGAGGGCATCAGCATCGCCAGGCGGGTCGACGCTCATGACCCGAGTCCACTTTGGCCACTCGGTGTTGTGGATCACCACCGCCACAGGCGAGCCAATCGTCAGGCCGTGCCGAACTCCGCCGAGTACTTCGAGGCGATCGACCTCGAAGCCCATTCGCGGTGACCGCCCGTGGCCGAGGCGCCGACGGCTCATCTGCCGGTCGAGCTCAACCCGATCGACTGGTACGCCAGCGGGCATCCCTTCGAGGATGCCGACAAGCGCCGGGCCGTGAGACTCTCCGGCTGTGAGGTAGCGCAAGACCATATGGCCGGGAGGCTACCTCTTGCGCACGCTCCAGCTAGGTTCCGGTCTCTTTGCGGCCGGTGCGGGATGCGTTGAGATAATCGGAGAGGTCGCCGCCGCGGATCCGGTAGTTCTTCCCTACCCGGATTGCCGGCAGCTGCCCGCCCTTGATAAGGCGGTACACCGTCATGTTGGAAACGCGCATATGGTCGGCGACCTCCGCCACCGTCCAAAGATGGTCCTCTTCAATCGACGCCATGCCAAGGTTCTCCTCCGAGCCAGCCGGGGCCAGCTCCCCGTCATCTCGCGTTGCCGGTCGCCCCCCGACCGGACATCGATACACGGTTGTGCGCCCTCTGCCAAGGTTCGCAACAACCTCATCATCTTGAACAGTAGCCACACTGGCCGTCAAGAAAAACAATAAACAACAACGAAGTAGTTCAATCCTGGCGCTGGAGGGACCACCAGTCGACGGGCGCAACTCCCTGCGGAACATGGGCGCTTCAGCCGGTCCACTGCAGTTTTCCTCCGTATACGGAGGAAAACTGCAGGTCAGGTGAGATCTGTCAGGTTAAATTTGCAGCTTTCCTTCGGATTCGGAGGAAAGCATCCCATGCCGCGGGCGGCACCCTCGACGGGCTATTTTCATCCCAGCTGAATCTGAATGCCGCCAGCGCCTCGCGGCTCTGCACCGCGGATAACTCATCACCTGGCGGGAGCGAGCAGCCGGCGCGTCGACGAGCGCGTCTTGCCCGGACGGTAGATAAGGACAGGCCCGTACATATGGCCTGTCTTGGCCGACGAACTCGACCCACTCCTCTTGGGTGAGGTTGCGCTCGGCGAGCGTGCAAGCGTAGTCGATCCAGGCATCGATGGTGATCGGCCACAGCCGCACCGTGCTATCAGAGCTGGCGGAGACGATCGTCCTGCCGTCTGGGCTGAACGCCACATCGGAAACCGAACTGGTATGACCGGTCAGGGGCGGCCCCACCGGTTGGCCGGTGGCGACGTCCCACAACCGCACCGTCTGGTCGTCACTGGACGACGCGACCACTTTGCCGTCCGGGCTGAACACCGCCGCATAGACCGTGCCGCCGTGTCCGATCAGGGGCGGGCCGATCTGTTGGCCGGTGACAGGATCCCACAACCGCACGGTCTGATCGTAGCTGGCAGAAGCGAGAATCTCCCCGTTCGGGCTGAACGCTACCCCATGGACGTCGCCGGTATGGCCGGTCAGGGGCCGCCCGATCGGCTGTCCGGTGGTCACGTCCCACAGACGCACCGTTTGATCACCGGCGGAGGCGAGGATCCCGCCGTTCGGGCTGAACGAGATGCTCCATATGAGGCCGGCGTGACCGGCCAGCGGTTCGCCAACCAGCCGACCCGTAGTGAAGTCCCACAGACGGATCGCGCCGTCCCTGCCAGCCAAAGCGAGGATCCTGTTGCCCGGGCTGAATGCCACATCAGTAGCGCCGCCGGTATGGCCGGTCAGGGGTCGACCGATGGGCTGCCCGGCGGCGATATCCCACAACCGTACTGTCTCGTCGTTGCTGGCAGAGGCGATCAGCTTGCCGTCTGGGCTGAACGCCACCCCCTGAACTCCCTGAGTGTGGCCGGTCAGGGGCTGACCGATCGGCTCACCCGTCACGGCGTTCCAAAGCCCTACCGTGCCGTCGAGACCGGCGGAGGCAACGATCTGGCCACTAGGACTGAACGCCACTGCCTCGACCGAAGCGGAGTGGCCGGTCAGAGATTGGCCAAGCGGTTGGCCGGCTGTGGTGTCCCACAGCCGCACCGTCTGGTCATCGCTCGCGGAGGCAATCCTCGACCCGTCCGACTGAACGCCACGGCCCAGACCCCGTCGGTGTGGCCGATCAGCGGCCGACCGACCGATTGGACGCCTGATTGGATCTCTGCAGTGTCCCATAGCCGCACTGTCCCATCCTCGCCGGCGGAAGCGATCGTCGTGCCATCAGGCTTGAACGCCACATCCCAGACCTCAGAGCTATGGCCGGTCAAGGGCTGGCCGATCCGCTGACCAGTGGCGATGTCCCACAGCAGCACCGTCTGGTCATCGCTACTGGAAGCGATCATGCTGCCGTCTGGGCTGAACGCCACCCCTCGAACCGAGTCGGTGTGGCCGGTGAGGGGTTGACCGAGTGGCTGGCCGGTGTAGGCGTCCCGCAGCTCAACTGCCAAACCTCTGCTGAAGGCGATCATGCTGCTGTCTGAGCTGAACGCGATCTGCCAGAGCAGAGTGTTGCCAGTCAACAGCGGGACGGGCTGGCCGATGGGTTGACCGGTAGCGGTGTTCCAGAGCCGCACACCGTCTTCGCCACCGGAGGCGAGGACCTTGCCGTCTGGGCTGAACGCGACCACCGGAACCGCATAGGCATGGCCGGTCAGGGGCGGCCCCACCGGTTGGCCGGTGGCCGCATTCCACAGCCGCACAGCGCCATCTTCGCCACCGGTGGCGATTGTTCTTCCATCTGGGTTGAACGTCACGCTCAAGACCGGACCGGCGTGACCAATCAGGGGCTGGCCGATCTGCTCACCGGCGGCGGGACTCCATAGACGCACCGTCTGATCCTCGCTGGCGGTGGCGATGGTTGTACCGTCCGGACTGAACGCCACATCCCGGACCGAGCCGGTGTGGGCCCTGAGCGCGACGGCGTTGTGGCGAGGGTCCAAAAGTCCGCGCAGCAGCGTGTCACGGGCCTCATCGGTCCGGGACACGCGCAGGCTCTCAAGGCTCAAGAGCAGCGACAAGGGGTGCTGATCGAAGTACGTCGTCGCCCGAGCGGCTAGCTCACGAGCGCGGGCGGTGCGCTCGTTGGAGACCGCGCTGTTCCATCCCAGCGACGCCACCAGCGCGAGCACGACCAGCATCACTACGGCCGACCAGGCCTGGCGGAGGGCGCGGCGGTGGAGGTTGATGTCCTCGGCTTCCAGGTCGTCCTTAGCCCGGCCGTGGATTGGGGCGGCGAGCTGCGCGATCGCGTCACGGAAGCGGCTGTGGCGCAGGTCGAGCTGAGTCTCTTTGTGAGCCCAGCTCAGGTCTAGCCATCGCGGCGCCTCGGAGAAGACACCCGGCAGCGACGGCGGGAGAGCGGTCGACCCTTGGTCGAAGTCGCTGACGTTGTCATCCCAATGCAGCTCTCCGTCCGTGACGACCAAGAGGATCCGCTCGACGGGCTTCGTGGCCGTCCAGTGCTCGACCTCCCGGCCCACCCACTCCGACCGGGCGGCTTCTGGAGATGCGAGCAGCACCAAGTAGTCGGAGCTGTCGAGCGCGGCGACGATCGTGGACCACAGCGCGGGGGTGACCGCTAGCCCGCTGTCGTCGCGAAACACGCGCAAGGCACGCCGGCGGTACCACGGCTTGGCCAGCCGCTCGAGGCCGCGCTGCACGGCAGGGGCGAGCCGACCGTCAGCGGCATGGCTGTAGGAGATGAACGCCGCATAGCCAGGCTCACGGACCGGGCCTTCAGCGCGCAGCGGTCCAGTCTTCGTCGTTTCCGTCGTGCGCACTACGGTCAGTGTGTCACCGCTCACTACACGTTTCGGGTAACACGTTTGGTACAAGAAAGCTGATCAGCGGCCGAGCGCGGCCTCCGCCGCTGCGCGCATCGCCGCGAGCGGGGCGGGGCGGCCCGTCCAGCGGGTCCAGGCGAGCGCGGCTTGGGCGACAAGCATCCCCAGCCCGTCGAACGCGGCGGCGCCATTTGCGCGGGCGGCGGCGAGAAACGGGGTGTCGGACGGGCCGTAGACCAGGTCAAGCGCGACCTGATCCCCTCCGAGCGCCATGAGGGGCGCGGGCAACGGCTCTCCGTGGAGCCCGAGCGGGGTCGCGTTGATGACGAGCCGCGGGACGCTCAGGGCGGACAGCGTCGCGCCGTGCTCCGCGGCCAGGCTGGCGATCTGCGCGGCAGCCTCGGGACGCCGGGCGCGGACCTGCAGCCGCGCGCCCAAGCGGCCGAGTGCGACCGCTGACGCCCTGGCTGCTCCCCCGGCCCCGAACAGCAACACCGGATCGCCGGGCCCCAGCCGCACGTCACGTAGGAGGACCTCTTGCAACCCGCCCGCGTCGGTGTTGTCGGCGATCAACGCGCCCGCGTCCCAGAACAACGTGTTCGCCGCGCCGACCAGCTCCGCCTCAGGGGTCCGCGCGTCGGCCAACTCCCATACCGCCCGCTTGTGCGGCACCGTCACGTTCGCGCCGAGCATCCCGAGCGCGCGCAGCCCGGCGACCGCCTCGGGGACCCGGGAAGGCGGCACGTCGAACGCCAGGTACACGGCGTCAACCCCAGCAGCGGCGAACGCCGCGTTGTGGATCTGGGGCGAGACGCTATGCGCCACAGGATGGCCGAGAAGGCAGGCGAGACGGCTTGCGGGGGATATACGGCGGCTCACGCGGTCACCCTCCCAGGTGTAGGCCCCCACACCGCCATTGTGCAGAGTTATGCCGGTACCCCGGCATTAGTCTGCACAGTGCAGGAAAAGGCCGGGCGGCGCGGAGCGTCACCCGCTCTGGCGGCGGATGTCGGCGATGGCTTGCTGGTGCTCGGCGAAGGTGCGGCTGAAGCGGTGGCGGCCGGTGTCCGGCTCGACCACGTAGTAGAGGAAGTCCTCGTCGGCGGGATGGGCGGCGGCACGGATCGAGGCCTCGCCGACTCCGGAGATCGGGGTAGGCGGGAGCCCCGAGTTGCGGTAGGTGTTCCACGGCGAGTCGATCTCGAGGTCGGATCGCAGCACCCGGTCCTTCTGCTCTCCCAAGGCGTACAGCACCGTCGCGTCGATCTCTAGGCGTTGCCCCTCCTCCAGCCGGTTGTGGATGACCGCACTGATACGCGGCCGCTCCTCCTCCAAACGGGCCTCGCGCTCGACGAGCGACGCGAGGATGAGCGTGTCGTAGGGCTCCAGCCCAGATGAGGCGCGGATGATGGAGGCCATCACCTCATCGGTCTCCCGCACGAGCCGGGTGAGGACATCCCGCGGGCTCGCGTCGAGGCGGAACTCGTACGTATTCGGGAACAGGAGCCCCTCGAATGGCTGCGCGTTCGCCGGCATGCTCCCGATCGGCACCCATTCCGGCACCGCGATACCGGCCAACGCGGCCCTCAAGTCGTCGGTGGTGAACGGGCTACCGTCGGCCGCTGCGATCCGCCCCAACGTCTGCTCGACGGTAAGCCCTTCGGGGATCGTGACCGTGAACGCCGGAGGCGGCGGTGGTCCCGCCGCCAGCACGTCCAGCACGTCGTTCAAGCCGGACCCGCGCGGCACCTCGTACGTCCCGGCTTGGATCACGGTCCCCTGAAGTCGAGCGAGGATTGTGAACGCCACGGAGGAACGGATGAGATCCTGGCGCTCCAGCAGATCACCGATCTCCGAGACGCCCATGCCTTGCCGGATCGGCACCGTGACGCGCTGTCCCTCGGCGGGCACCGGCTCCATCGGAGCCCGCAGCCTCCAGAGCGCCGTACCGGTAAGCGCGACGATCAGTACGAGGAGGACGAGGAAACCCTTCGACCCGCTCGAAAGCGCCATCTGCTAATTACTCCGGTCTGGGCCGCCCGTCGAGCCAGCCCTGCAGGATGATCGTCGCGGCTATCGCGTCTCGTCCAGCCTTGCGCTCGGCACGGCGTACCCCGGCACCAAGCAGGACACGCTCGGCCTCGACGGAAGATAGCCGCTCGTCCCAAAACTCGACATTCAGGCCGAGGTTGCGGAGGCCATCGGCGACCGCCCGAGCCGAGGCGGTGCTGGCGGTCTCACGACCAGAAAGCGCCCTTGGCAACCCGACTACAACGGTGTGACACCGCCGCGCCCTCGCCAAGTCAGCCAATCGAGCCACGAGATCCCGCCCGCCGGCGATTGACTCGAGCGGAGTCGCGACGAGCCCGCCGGGATCACTGATCGCCAAACCGACGCGCACCGTCCCGACGTCGACGCCAAGGGCGGGGTAGGACGCCGTCGTTTCACCCAAGGCGTTCGATGGCCGCCGCGCGCACGGCGTCGAGCGCGTCACCAAGCTTGGCGCCCTCACGGCCACCAGCTTGTGCGATCTCACCCTTGCCGCCCGCGCCGCCCCCGACGAGCCGCGCTCCCGGCGCAAGGATCTCGCGCGCCGCGATGCCTCGATCAGCCAGGTCCGCGCTTACCGCCGCGACCAGTTGGGCCGTGCCCTCCGGCGTCACGGTACCGAGCACCACGACACCGGTCCGCAACCGGTTGCGGACCTCGAGCGCGAGGCTCCGCAGCCCCTCGCGGTCGGCGCCGTCGACGGCGGCGGCGACCACACGCGCCTCTCCCACCGCCTCCGCGCCTCGGACCAACCCGTCCGCCGAGGCCAGCAGCACGTCTGTCCGCGCCTGGGCAAGCGCCTTCTCCGCCGCCCGGAGGCGGTCGAGCAGCTCAGCGACGCGTTCCGCGGCCTCGTCGGTCGGGACCTTGAGTAGCTTCGCCACCTGGTCGGCGACGAGCCGCTCGCGTGCGAGGAACGCGAACGCCTCCGGACCGGTCACCGCCTCGATCCGGCGGAGGTTCGCCGCGATGGAGCCCTCCGAGAGCACCGTGAAGTGGCCGACCTCAGCGCCGTGTTCCACGTGCGTGCCGCCGCACAGCTCCTTGGAGAAATCGCCGATACTCACAACCCGCACCCGATCGCCGTACTTCTCCCCGAACAACGCGGTCGCGCCTATGCGGCGAGCCTCCTCTTGGGAGGTCTCGAGGGTGTCGACGTCGGGGTCCGCGACGATGCGGACGTTGATCACGTCTTCAAGCTCCGCGACCTGGTCGCGCGACACGCCCTCGAAATGGGGGAAATCGAAGCGGAACCGTCCCGCGTCGATCGCCGACCCGGCTTGGGTCGCGTGCTCGCCCAGCACGTCTTTCAGCGTCGCGTGCAGGATGTGCGTCGCGGTGTGCCCACGCTTGATCGAGGCACGGCGGGCGTGGTCGATCTCGGCGTACGCGTCTTGACCCGTGGCCAGCTCTCCCGCGGCGACGCGCCCGTGGTGGACGATGACCCCTTCGACGGGGGTGGTCGTATCGGTGACGAGGAACCGGCCGGTCGGGGTGGTGATCAGCCCATGGTCACCGAGCTGCCCACCCTTCTCCGCGTAGAACGGCGTCTGAGGCAAGACGATCTGGACCTCGTCGCCCTCGCTGGCCCGGTCGACCAGGTCGGCGCCGGCGACGATCGCGGCGAGATGCGTCTCGGCGGCCTCGTCGGTATAGCCGAGGAACTCGGAAGGGCCAGCCTTGCGGTACGTCTGGATCGGGGTCGTGGCGCCGCCGCGCTTGATCGCCGCCCGGGCTCGTTCGCGCTGCTCGGACATCGCGGCGGCGAAGGCATCACGGTCCAGGTCGAAGCCCTGCTCGCGAGCGATCTCAAGGGTGAGGTCGATCGGAAAGCCGTAGGTGTCGTGCAGGGTGAAGGCGGTCTCGCCCTGCAGGGTCGTCGACTTGCGCCGCCGCGCATCCGCGATCGCGGAGTCCAACATCACGAGACCGGTGCGGAGCGTGCGCGAGAACGCCTCCTCCTCGGCGATCGCCACACGCGTGATGAGCTGGGCCTGCTGGCGCAGCTCCGGCCAAGCGTCGCCGAGCGTGTCGATGACCGTGCTCGTCATCGTGCGCATGATGGGCCGGTCCGTGCCGAGCTTGCGCACGCTGCGCACCGTCCGGCGGATGAGGCGGCGCAGGATGTAGCCACGCGCCTCGTTCGAGGGGAGCACTCCATCGGCGATCAGGAAGCTGGCCGCGCGCGAGTGCTCGGCGATGACTCTGAGAAACACATCCTCACGTCCACCGGACCCGTACGCGACGCCAGTGAGCTCGCTCGCCTGGTCCAGCATCGGGCGGACGACGTCGATCTCGTAGGCGTTGGGGACGTCCTGGAGCAGCATGGCCATGCGCTCGAGACCCATGCCGGTGTCGACGTTCTGCTTGGGCAGCTCACCGACGATGTCGCCGGCCGCGTCGCGCTCGAACTGCATGAACACGAGGTTCCAGAACTCCAGGTAGCGCGACTCGTCGACCGCCGGGCCGCCCTGGAGCCCGTACTCCGGACCGCGGTCGTAGTACAGCTCGCTGCACGGCCCGCAGGGCCCGGGACCGCCCGTGTCCCAGAAGTTGTCCTTCTTGTCACGCCGGACGATCCGCCCGGCAGGGACGTCGCTCTCGGACAGCCACAGTCGCTCGGCCTCGTCGTCGTCGAGGTAGACCGTCGCCCAGATACGCTCGGGGTCGAAGCCAAATCCGTGCGGTGGCGGGCTGGTCGACAGCTCCCAGGCCCAGGCGATCGCCTCGCGCTTGAAGTAGTCGCCGAAGCTGAAGTTGCCGAGCATCTCGAACAGCGTGAAGTGCCGGGTCGTCTCGCCGACGTTCTCGATATCGAGTGTGCGGACGCACTTCTGGACGCTGGCCGCCCGGGGATGCGGGGGGATGGCCTCGCCCTGGAAGTAGGGCTTGAACTGCACCATCCCGGCGACCGTGAGCAGCATCGTCGGGTCGTTGGGAATCAACGAGGACGACGGCCAGATGCGATGGTCGCGCTGGCGGAAGAACTCGAGAAAGGTGGAGCGGATATCGCTGGTGCGCATTGCGTAATCGCCTCGTGAGCGGGAGGGTTAGGTGGGTCGGCGCACGCCGTCAGAGTTCAACTGCGCAGCCTGGGCACTACCGTACGCCGCGCGGAGCTCGGCTTCCCGCTCAGCGGCCGCAGCGCGGCCAGCTTCCACGGCGATGGCGATGCGATCGCGCATCCGACTGGCCGTCGCCCCGGTCATGTCTGCCATCCCCTGGCGCGTCAGCCGACGCCGGCCACGCTCGACCTTACGGACCGCATAGCCACCCAGCGCCACGCCCGCACCCAGCCCAACCATCGCGAAGAACAAGCGCTTGAACATCTACAGCCTCACTTCGTGGTCTTGTCCGTGCTCCCTGGCGGAAGGACGGTCCGCATCGAGAGCGTCACTGCGCCATGCTCGCAAGGCGCGTCCGATCTTGAACGTATCCCATAGCCGCCAGGCTATGTAAGCGAGGCGCAACGCCGCGAGCAGGGATCCCGCGCGATGGATGCGCGAGCGTAATTCCGGAAGGGTGCACTATCCGACTTTTTTGGCCGCCTTGACGGCCACGCGTGTGCCGGTGACGAATGCGATCGCCTTGATCAACGGGTTCGCGACCGCGGCGTGCACGACGTCGGCGATGCTCGTCGCCTGAGTCGAGATGTGCTGGACGCTACCCACAATGGCATCGACTCGCGCAAGCTCGGTGTTCACACCCGAAACAGTCTCGTTCAGACCCGCGAGCATGGGAACGGCCTGGTTGGTCAGCTGGGTGACCGTACTGGTCAACTCGCGAACCGTGCCCACCAAGGTGAGCAACAGCGACATCAAGCCCAGCATGGCAGCCCCGAACGACACGGCGGCGACGATAGCGGCGATGCCGGCGAAACTCGCGTCTTCAACGAGGATCCCGAGTATGACGAACCCGATAATCACCACGATCGCGGCTATGCTTGCAAACAGTACACTCTTTTTCATCGATGACCTCTTAGGTGATCTCGCACTAGACGATCAGCCTACCCGCTCCCATTGTCCAAGTGGGCGAAAAATGACATTTCCCTCGTCGGCGGAACCTCATGTGGCACTCACACGTCCAAGAGGTAACAACGGTAGCGACCACTGGGTGGGGAAATGCGTCGTCTTTGGATCCTTCCGCTTGCGCTCGCACTGGCGGCCTGTGGCAGTGATACCCCGAACCTGTCACTTACCACGGGCGTGCCGGCCGGTGAACACGTGAGCCAGGGCATCACCGTCAGTGGCCTCGGGAGAGTGTCGGGTATGCCCGACGTGCTACGGGTCACCGTCGGCGTGAGCGTCACACGCGACAACGTGCAGGCGGCGCTCGACGCGGCGAACGGAGCGGCAGAGGCCCTTCTTGGCGCGCTGCGCGAGCAGGGCGTCGCCCCCGCGGACATCCAGACACGCGACTTTTCAGTACAACCCGAGCTCCAGTTCCCGCAAGGGGCTCCGCCGGTGATCAGCGGGTACACCGTACGGAACCTCGTCGAGGCGAAGCTGCGAGATATCGGACGGATCGGCGACGTGCTGAACGCCGTGGTTACGGCGGGTGGGGACGCCGCGCGGGTCGAGGGCGTCGCGTTCGCGCTGGAGGACAACGCCGCGCTCCTCGAGCAAGCCCGCGACGCCGCCTTCGCCCAGGCCCGCGCCAAGGCGGAGCAGTACGCACGGCTCGCGGACCGGCCGCTCGGCGCGCTGATTAGCGTGTCCGAGGTGACCGCCCCCTCCCCGCCACCGGTGCCATTCGACCAGGCACGGACCGAGAGCGCCGCCGCCGTGCCCATCGCGCCCGGCGAGCAAGAGGTCGCGGTCACCGTAACCGCGGTCTGGGCTCTCGCCTGAAGATGTGTGCTGGATCCACGCCATATATGGCGTGGATCCAGCACAGAAGGACCTTATCGGCGGAGGATGAGGCCGAGCTCGCTCAGCTGGGACGGGTAGACGGGCGCGGGGGCGCCCGCGAGAGGATCTCCGCCGCTCTGGGTCTTCGGGAACGCGATCACGTCCCGCAACGACGCGCTACCGGTCATGAGCATGACGATGCGGTCGAGGCCGAGGCCGATGCCGCCGTGTGGGGGCGCGCCATAGGACAACCCGCGCAGCAGGAAGTCGAAGCGCGACTCGGCCTCCTCGGCGGTGATGCCCAGCAGCTTGAAGACGCTTGCCTGCAGGTTTCGGTCGTGGATACGCAGGCTGCCGCTCCCGAGCTCGACGCCGTTTAGCACGACGTCGAACGCGCGCGCGGTGACCGCGCCCGGGTCCTCCTCCAGGTGGGCGACGAACCGCTCGCTCGGCTGGGTAAAGGGGTGGTGGACGGCGTCCCAGCGACGTTCATCGTCGTTCCACTCGAACATCGGTGGCTCGACGATCCAGAGAAAGTGTGTCTGGTCGGCTGGCGCGAGGCCTCGTTTTCGGGCCAGGTCGACCCTCACCAAGCCGAGGAGGTCCTGCGCCTTTCGGGTCTGGTCGGCGGCGAGCAGCAGCGTGTCACCGGGCTCAGCCTCGGCGGCCTTCCGCAAGCCCTCGACCTCGTCGTCGCGCATGAACTTGCGCAAGGGAGAGCGCAGCTCGCCGTCCGGCTCGACGACGGCCCAGGCCAAGCCACCCTTCCGCCGTCGCGCGAAGTCGACAAGCTCGTCAAGCTCACGCCGGGTGAGCGGGTTACCTCCGGGTAGGCATAGGCCGAGTACCGAGCCACCTCCGTCAAGCACGCGCTTGAAGACCCCGACCTCGGTCGTGGCGAACACGGCGCCAAGGTCGACGAGCTCTAGGCCGTACCGCGTGTCGGGCTTGTCGCTGCCGTAACGACGCATCGCCTCGTCGTACGTCATCCGGGGGAACGGCGTCGGCAGCTCAGCGCCGCGCACCTCTCGCCACAGCGCGACAAAGATCACCTCGACCAGGCCGAACAGGTCCTCCTCGGTGACGAAGCTCGCCTCGAGGTCGAGCTGCGTGAACTCTGGCTGGCGGTCCGCTCGGAAGTCCTCGTCACGGAAGCAGCGGGCGATCTGGTAGTAGCGCTCCAGGCCGGCGACCATCAACAGCTGCTTGAAGATCTGCGGAGACTGGGGCAGCGCGTAGAAGCTCCCCTGACGCAGGCGCGACGGCACAAGGAAGTCGCGCGCCCCCTCAGGCGTCGACTTGGTCAGCACGGGGGTCTCGACCTCGACGAACCCATGCTCCTCCAGGACCGCGCGCATCACCGAATTGATCCGCGCCCGCGTACGGATCGGTTGGACGGCCTTCGGGCGGCGCAGGTCGAGGTAGCGGTGCTCCAGCCGGAGCACCTCGTCGGCATCGGTCTCGTCCTCGACCGGGAACGGAGGGGTCGCCGCCGCCGAGAGGATCTCCAGCTCGCGCGCCGCGACCTCGATGTCGCCGGTGGGTAGCGCGGCGTTCTCATTGCCCTCGGGTCGCCGCCGCACGGTGCCGTGGACCCGCACGACGTACTCGGCCCGCAGGTCTCCCACGGCCTCGAGCGCCTCCGACGCTGACGGGTCCGCGACCACCTGCACGATTCCCGAGGCATCCCGCAGGTCACAGAACGCCACCCCGCCGTGATCCCTGCGCCGTGCCACCCATCCCGCGAGCACCACCTCGGTACCCACGTGCTCCTCACGGAGCGTCCCCGCCGCGTGTGTCCGCAGCGAGCCCAGCATCGTCACCATGGTGCGTCCGTCCTCGGATCTGTTGTGTGCTGGATCCCGGCGGTATATCGCCGGGATCCAGCAC
>JBOGED010000449.1:0-8713 GCA_050743625.1 Egibacteraceae bacterium
CACCACCCCCACACGAGCACGCCCCCGCCTGGGCTTGCAGCGCGGCCACCAGGGCGCGCAGCTGATCGTTCTCGGCTTCTAGGCTGTCGACCTCGCCAACAAGCTGTGCAGGTCGCCCAGCGCGTGACCGAACAGCTGGGCGTAGACGCCTTTGCGCTGCCCGATGCGGGTAATGACTCCGCCGTCGCCGACGATCTCCCACACACTCTTCTCGTCGTTCCACACCGGCGAGATGGCGCCGTCGGGGATGGCCAGGACGCGTCCGCGGATCTCGGCCAGGGTGTCCCCGCCCAGCCTGGACCAGCCGATGGCCTTGCCCGTGTCAGCCATCCGCTTGTGCAACTTATCGAGCCGCGCCTGTGCGCTACGCACCGAGGACCGCAACTGACGCCGCTGCGCCGACTGCTGACGGGCGAACGCCTTGTCGCGATTCCACGTCTGGCGTCTGGGCCGCACCGGCGCGGTCATCTTCGACACGCGGGCGCGGGCCGGCTTGGTGGCCGTGCGGACACGCGTCTTGACCGCCTTGCGTGTCCGGGCCCGGGCGTGATCAACGCGGACACCGCCCACCCAGACCTGCTCATACCGGCTACGGCCACGATGCTTGCGTCGGGCGGTCACGCCGCACCCCCGGCCGCGGTCACGGCCACCTGGCCCACGCGGTAGGGCTTGAGCCGCCGCCTCGCGGTCCGGTCACTGAGCCCGATGGCCTTGGCCACGGCCACGGTCAATGACGGGTCCGTGACCTTGCCGCCCGCGGCCACATGCGCGGTCACGAGATCGGCCACACGAGCGCGGTCCCCTCGGTGTCCGCCTCGGTGTCCGCGGACATGTCCCCGTGGTCACGGTCATCGTAGCCGGTCGGGACCGATCGCAAGTGACTGCGGCCACGCCCGCTGTCCCCCTCGCTGTCCGGCGGGGATGTCCGCGGACATGTCCTCGACCGCTGCGGCCTCGGGTGTGGCCGTGACCGACTCGTCGTACGCGACGGCCAGGCGATGCCGGCGTGTCCGCCGCAGGTCCGCCTTGATCAGCTCGATGCATGCGAACAGCAGCGGCGAGGGCACGCCGGCCATGACCATTCCTGGGAGGTTGTTCTCCGCGGCCACCACGTTGGCCCACGTGCTCAACAGACACGCGACGACCTCGATAGCCGTGGCCAACACGACGGTGGGGGAGCGGCCGTCTCCCGTCCAGGCTGGCGACATAGCCAAGCGCGGCGCAGATCACGATCGCCGTATCGGGCAGCAGCGCGTAGATCCACGCCAACCCGGGATAGACCGCGCCGTAGTCCGCCGCCGCATACTGCAGCGCGTCAAAGGTCAGCCGGAAGCACCCAACGGCCAGCGCGATGATGCCCAGCCGCGCGACCACCAGCGCGCGCCGCCGTGTCCGCGCGTCCGCGTCGAAGACCGCGGCGGTCATCGGGCCACCGCCTGCTGGCCGTCGAGCTGCCCGGCGGCGAACCCCTCCAGGATCCGCATAGCCATCCGCGGCCCCACCCGCAGGCGGTCGGACACCGCGTCAGCCAGTCCCCGCCCGGTCAGATGGCCACCGCCGGCCACATGGTCGGCCACCACATCGGCCACCGCCGCGGCCGAGATCTCCGGGCCGGCCAGGAAACGAGTCAGACGACCAATCAGGTCCGTCGGCTCGGGAATAGAATCACGCCCGTTCACAAGTTGCTCCTTGTGGACCACGCCCCGGGAGGTTGGCGCCTCGCCGGGGCACTCTGATATTTAGTTACAACAGAGCAGACGTATGACCGCGGCCAACAGTTGCGGCCAGTCGGTCAAACGGCCACGGACACGGCTAAAGCCTCCCGTATCCTCCTGACCTTCCTGCGCGCCTGTACAAGCAGTTGCCCCGGCGACCGACAGGACGGCCCCGGGGCGTGGCCGAACCCCCAAGGAGGGATCGACATGAACAGCATCACCCGCACTCCCCGCACCGCAACCTCCCTGCTCACCGCGGCGGTACTCGCGGCCGCCCTCACCGCCTGCGGATCCGTCCCCGGCACTGGAGGAACCGCCGTAGTGGTGTATGAGGTCAGCGGGCCTACGCAGGCTAACAACATCACTTATGGCGCGAACGGCTCCGCTGGGGTCGCCCAAGAGAACGAGGTCACGCTGCCCTGGCGCAAAGAGGTCACCATGGAGAAGGGGCTCGGCGCGGTGGCGGTGCCGCAGGTAACCGCCCAGAACGCGGGCGACGGCACCATCACATGCCGCATCTCTGTGGACGGCGAAGTCGTGACCGAGGTCACCTCTCAGGGTCAGTACGCGATCGCGTCCTGCGCCTCAGAGGCGCTCATCTGACCCGTCAAAGCTTCGTGCGTCTCATATAGGAGGCCTTCGAGATGACCAGCATCACCCAGGACACGCGACCCGAGGACCCGCCGGTCGAGGTCGCCTTGTCGCGACGCGTGCTCCGCCGCCTGCTCTGTTGGGCCGCGCTGCCCATGGGGATCGCCGCGGCGATGTGGGCATGGCGCTTCGGCTACGCCCAACTGGGCTACGCGCCAATCGGCCTATTCATACTGGTGGGGCTGGCGTTCACCGCCGGCATCACGCCGCTCACGTTACTCGCGACGCTCGTCGACTCGACTATGCGAACGAGCCGAACCGCCCAAACCGTCCCGGACCCTGGCGACTCGGTATGATTCGGGTGCACGGTAGAGCAGTCCGGTGGCTCGGCAGGCTCATAACCTGCAGGTCTGCGGTTCAAATCCGTCCCGCGTAACGCGGCCACAGCGGGTAAAGCCTTCGGTTCTCCGACGGGGCAGGTCTACGGGCTGCGGGTGAGGATGTCGTGGTTGCAGTTATTCCGAAGGACGATGCGGCCGTCGACGCCGTAGTGGAAGGTCACCCGGTTCGCCTTGTCGACGTAGGCCTCCCATACCCCCTTCGCGCCTTGCAGTCGATGGGTTCGCAGACCGGGATGGCGGGGATTGTCCCCCAGGCGGGCGACGCACTTCAGGACCGCCGCCTGAAGCGCGGCCGGTTTGCTGTGGAGCACCTTCCTGAAGTGATCCGGGATCTCGAGCTGTGGCACCGCGCGTCGTCAGTCCTCGTCCGAGAGGAGCCACCGCAGCGCTTCAGCGGTGTCCGTGAACAGGTGACCCTCGCCGCGCGCGAGTTCGTCGACCGCCTCGGCTTCGTCCTCCTGCCATCGGCGAGTCCAGTAGTACAGCTGGGAACTCGGAAGAGAGAACGGTATTCGAGAGGGTCGCGGCGGAGCGTTCGTCGAGAGCCGCTGCGACGCGACGGACAGCGCCTCCCGCGCAACCATCGTGGCCGCTGGGCTGATAGTCAACATGGTCGCCATAATCATTGGCCTCCGAATTGGCGCTCGTAGCCCTCCAGGTTCTCGGATAGCACTTGGATCAGTTCACGAAGCCTGGAGGCCGGCAACCCGAACCGCGCCAGCGGCCGCACAGTAACAAACGCAAGGTTTTGGAACTGCTCGGCACGCTCCTCAGGAGGGCCGAGAATCATCGGTGGCGCAAGCTGACCTATAGTAACGATGAATTCGTTGGACTGAAACTGGCTAACAAATTGATTCGCGAACTGGATAGGGGTCTGGTCGACGTCGACCCAGACAATTGGAACCTGAACCTCATCTTCCGCCATCGACGTTGCCTTCCGCCACCTTGGTCCGAGTATCACGCGTGACAGCCGTGGGCACTAGGGGTAATCACAAGAGCGCACGATCACAACTCAAGGCACAGCAGGCAAGCTTAGGGGCAAACATCGCAAAGCGGCGCCGGGCGCGTTCTGCGGCACTCTCACGCTGCGGTCGGCTCTGCCGTGCAACATCTTGACATTGAGCGTCACCGAGGGCCTCCCCATGGGAGGCCCTCAACGCGTTTAGGGGACGGCACGGTGACGTGGCCCACCGGTGCGGATCACGGTCACCTGCGTGACGGAGGGCTGACGCCGTCATCAACCTACATTGACGAGGTCCTGGGCGGCTTCCGACAGCATCGCGACAGCATCAGATATGCCGGGGGGTGCATCCATGTGTAGGAAATTCGGGATAAAAGCGGCAATCACGACCGGACATACCGGGCTATTCTGGTGCGTGCAGTAAGGGTCGTGCTGCTGCCCCCAGTGCGGATCGACGTCCGGATGTAGCTGATGACCTGACCGCGTGCCGGGAAGGCACAGCTTTCCTCTGCATTCGGAGGAAACCTGCGGTCTTGTTCTGCAGCGCGCGCCTAACCTGCAGTTTTCCTCCGGATCCGGAAGGAAAAACTGCAGTCTGGCTACCCTCCGTACGCATTACGCGGGCATGACCACAGTCTTCAGCTCGGTGCATTCGTCGATTGAGTAGCCGAGTCCCTCGCGGCCGACGCCGGAGTCGGGCTTGCGGCCACCGAATGGGAAGTGGCCGATGCCGTGGGCGGGGGCGCCGTTGATCGTGACCATGCCGCATTCCAGGCCGCGGGCGACCTTCCACGCGCGGTCGAGGTTGGAGGTGAACACCGCGGAGTCCAGCCCATACCGGGACTGGTTCGCGATCTGCAATGCCTCCTCGGCGTTGTCCACCGGGAGTACTGGCAGCACCGGACCGAACTGTTCTTCCCACAGGATCTCGGCGGTATGTGGGACGTTCGCGAGGACGGTCGGCTGATGGTACGCGGCCTCGTGCTCACCGCCGCACAAGAGTTCGGCGCCCTTGTCGACCGCGTCCAACACGAAGCCGTTGACCCGCTGTGCCGCCCTTGCCGACACGAGCGGGCCGACCTTCGTGTCCTCCGCGCGGGGATCACCCAGCGTCCACGACCGCGCCTGGACGACCAGGCGGCTCACGAAGTCGTCGTAGATCGAGCGCTCCACGAGCACCCGGCTGATCGCGTCGCAGCGCTGCCCCGAGCTCTTGTATCCCCCTTCGACCGTCGCGGCGACCGCCACCTCCAGGTCGGCGTCGGCCAGGACGATCGCGGCCGCATTGCCACCCAGCTCCAGGTGCAACCGCTTCGGGCCCGTGAGCTCGCTGATCCGCCGGCCGACCTGGCTCGAGCCGGTAAACGAGACCATCCCCACCGCCGGGTGCTGCGCGAGAAGATCCCCGATCTGGCTACCAGCACCGGTAATAACGTTGAGTACCCCCGCAGGCAAGCCCGCGTCCTCCAGTACGCGGGCGAACAGCAGCAGCGGCACAGGCGCGTCCGACGGCGCCTTCGCGACGACGGTGTTACCCGCCGCGATCGCCGGGATGATCTTCGAGGCGGACAGGAACAGCGGGTAGTTGAAGGGTCCGATCGCGGCGATGGTGCCGACCGGCTCCCGGAGCACGAACGCCTGCTTGCCGACCGTGTCCGGGATCCAGTCGCCCTGAAGATACTCGCCAGTGATCTTCCGGACCTCCTCGCGCACCATCGCGAGCCGCTCGGCCGTGGCGTTCGCCTCGGAGTTCGCCGACGATCGGGTCTTCCCCAGATCCAGCGTGATCGCCGCCGAGACCGCGTCGAGCCGCTCCTCCATAAGGCCGGCCGCGGCCTCGCAGAGGCGGATCCGCTCGGCGGCCGGCGTGCCCGCCCACCGCGTCCGTGCCCGGACCGCCGCGTCGATGGCCTGCTCGACGTCCTTCGTGCTCGCTCGTTGTGCTCTGGCCAACAAGCTCCCGTCGATGGGCGTCGTCACCTCGAACGTGTCGTCCGCCTGGTGCCACTCCCCGTCGACATAGAAGCGAAACGTCGGCGTGCCGCTATCCCACTCGGCCGCGGCGCCGAGGAAATCGAGGCGGTCGAGGCGAGCAGGGGCCGCCACCGTCGGGGCGTCATCGAGGATGCTCATCACATGCTCCTTCGAGCGTTCTCACAGATACGGTCGGTGTCACCGTCGAGTTGGGACGCGGCCATACCTGACCCTGTGCCCTTAGGACAGGACCTCTCAAACGTCGTGCGCCTCGTGCGGGCCCATGTGCGACCGCAGGAAGCGCAGCAACCGATCGGTGTCCTCTAACGTCATCTGGCATGTGCCCACGCAGACGTCGGATCGCCATAGGCTGAAGACGACACGCTCTTTCGCTTCGTGCCACGTCACCCGCAGCGCCCCGTGCCGGTCATCGACGAAGAGCGCTCGGCGTGTCGGGCGGGCACTCATTGCCTTGGACGATGCGCGTGCCACACCGACTGGTCAACTGTCCGTGAACTGTCCAGACGGGCTGCTCAGCCGGGTCGCATGGTACGGTCGCCGCTCCGCCTCCGCGGCGGGACCCGGTCCGGCGCGCACAATACTGCAGTGCCCTGAAGGAAGGAACCTGCCTGTGACCCCTCGCGATCCGGGCGCGCCGCCCGCCTCAGCGTATACCGCCGGGTCGATCAACGTCCTCGAGGGGCTCGAGGCGGTGCGAAAGCGGCCCGGGATGTATGTGGGTTCGACCGATACACGGGGGTTGCACCACCTCGTGTGGGAGGTCGTCGACAACGCGGTGGACGAGCATCTCGCCGGGTATGCGACGCGGATCCGGGTGACGGTCTTGGGCGACGCAGGCGTCGAGGTGACGGACGACGGGCGTGGGATCCCTGTCGAGCCGCATCCGAAGGAGCGCAAGCCCGCCGTCGAGGTCGTCCTCACCAAGCTGCACGCGGGTGGGAAGTTCGATCAGCAGGCATACGCCGTGTCCGGTGGCCTTCACGGAGTCGGTGTGTCGGTGGTCAATGCCTTGTCCCGTAAGTGCGAGGTCGAGGTCGTGCGTGACGGCCAGCGCCACGCGATGGCGTTCTCCCGAGGCAAGCGGACGCGCAAGCTCGAAGTGATCGGCAAGGGGAGTCGCACGAGCACGACCGTCCGGTTCTGGCCTGACCCGCAAGTGTTCGACAGCGTCGAGCTGGAGGCGGATCGCATCGCCACCCGGTTGCGCGAGACGGCGCTGTTGAACCCCGGATTGCGGATCGACTTCACCGACGAGCGAACTGGCCACGAGCAGACGTTCGCCTTCCGTGGTGGTCTCGTCGACTTTGTGGCAGAGCTCCTCGGCGATGACGAGCCGCTGCTGGCCAAGCCAGTGACGATCGCGCGGAGCGAGCCGTTCGAGGGGCGCCAGCTCGCATGTGACATCGTCGTGAACTGGTCGGCG
Source organism: Egibacteraceae bacterium (assembly GCA_050743625.1). GTDB lineage: Bacteria > Actinomycetota > Nitriliruptoria > Euzebyales > Egibacteraceae > JBOGED01. The sequence continues at coordinate 7,087 of JBOGED010000449.1, forward strand.
GGCGGGTTTGACGAGCGGGTGCGCTCCTACGTGAACGTGATTCGCACCCCTGACGGTGGCGCGCACGAGGAGGGGTTTCGCAAGGCGATCACCGGCACCGTGAACCGGTGGGGCCAGGCGAACAGGGCGTTCGCGCGTAGCGACCCGCAGGCGCTGTCAGGCGACGACCTTCGTGAGGGAATGGTCGCGGTGATCAGCGTCAAGATGCCCGACCCTCAGTTCGAGGGCCAGACGAAGGGCAAGCTCGGCAGCGCGGTCATGCGCCGGTTCGTCGAGCGGGTCGTCAACGAGGCGCTGGGGGAGTGGCTCACCGCGAACCCCGCCCTGGGTCGCAAGGTGGCTCGCAAGGCCATTATCGTCGCGAAGGCGCGCGAGGCCGCCCGCCATGCTCGCGATCTGACCCGGCGGAAAGGCCTGCTCGATACGCAGTCGGCGGGGTTGCCCGGGAAGCTGTCCGACTGCTCTTCGCGGAATCCTGTGGAGTCGGAGCTGTTCGTCGTCGAGGGTGACTCGGCCGGCGGGTCGTCCAAGATGGCGCGCGACCGGCATACCCAAGCCATCCTGCCGCTGCGCGGCAAGGTCTTGAACGTGGAGAAGGCGCAACTGCGCAGGGTGCTTGCGAACGCCGAGATCCAGAGCCTCATCAAGGCGATCGGTACCGGCATCGGCGACGACTTCGACTACAGCCGGCTGCGCTACCACAAGGTCATCTTGACGGCGGACGCCGACATCGACGGGGGTCACATCACGACCTTGCTGCTCACGTTCTTCTACCGCCTGATGCCAAAGTTGGTCGACGGCGGTCACGTCTATCTCGCGCAACCCCCTCTCTATCAGCTTCGCAAGGGCACGAAGCGGGTGTACGCGATGAGTGACGCCGAGCGTGACCGCTTACTGGCTCGCGAGTTCAAGAACGCCGAGATCAGCCGGTTCAAAGGCCTCGGCGAGATGGATCCTACGCAGCTTTGGGATACGACCATGGATCCCGCTCGCCGCACCCTCCTCCGGATCACGGTCGCACACGCCGAAGCGGCGGACACCGTGTTCTCACTCTTGATGGGCGAGTCCGCCTCTGACCGTCGTGACTGGATCGAGGCCAACGCGAAGTACGCGGACAACGTCGACGTGTAAGCGCTCGCTATGCTTTGACGCGTTATTGGCCGATCATAAGGAGTCAGCATGGCAACGCAGCGCAAAGCGTCAGCGACGTGGGAAGGCGGTCTGGTGGACGGCAAGGGGTCAGTGACCCTCGAGTCCTCTGGGATTGGATCGTTTGACGTCTCTTGGCCCGCCCGGTCGGAGCAGCCTGGTGGCCTTACGAGCCCTGAGGAGCTCGTCGCGGCTGCCCATGCCGCCTGCTACTCGATGGCGCTCTCGCTCGTGATCGGCCAGGCCGGGGGCACCCCGCAGCGGCTTGACACCTCCGCGACGGTCACGTTCGGGCCAGTCGAGGGCGGGTTCGCCGTCACCAATATCGACCTGAAAGTTCGTGGCCAGGTCGAGGGTATGGACGAGCAAGGCTTTCTCGATGCCGCGAACGCCGCCAAGGATGGCTGCCCCATCTCACAGCTGGTGAAAGGCAACACGGAGATCACCCTCGACGCCGCGTTGGCCTAGAGAGTTCTTT
>JBOGED010000450.1:0-4734 GCA_050743625.1 Egibacteraceae bacterium
AAGCGACAGCTCACCGGCTTCGCCGTCGCCTGGATGGCATGGTGGGTGCCGCTGGCGGCAGTGGCGTTACCGGTGTACGTGGACCGGTTGCCGAACCGGTCACTGCCTTTGGTCCCCACGCCAGGCCGGCCGGTGTGGCGGGTTGAGTCGGCCGCCGAGCTGGGTGTCGTGGCCGTCCTCGGGCTTCTGTTCCTCTGGGTCCTCACCCCGCTCCTGGTCCGCGGCGCGGCGCACCTGCAGGCGGCGCTGGCCAGCGCGTTGCTGGGACCGACGGCGGGGAGCCTGGTCGCGCATGCTCGAGCTGCTCGGGATCACGGTGTCCAGGCCGAGGCCGCGGATCGCCGGAGGATCGAACGTGACCTGCACGACGGCGCGCAAGCGCGGCTCGTGACCCTGGCGATGAGCCTCGGGCGGGCGCGGCAGCGGTTCGACAGCGACCCCGCCGGGGCACGTGCCCTGGTGGACGCCGCCCACGAGCACGCGAAGCAGGCGCTGGTGGAGCTGCGCGACCTCGCTCGTGGTATTCACCCCGCCATCCTCGCCGATCGAGGGTTGAACGCGGCCTTGTCCGCCCTGGCCGCGCGCTCGCCCGTGCCGGTGGTCGTGACCTGCCCGGACGGGCGTTTCCCAGACGCGGTCGAGTCCGCCGCCTACTTCGTCGTCGCGGAAGCCCTCGCGAACGTGGCCAAGCACGCGCGGGCCACCAGTGCGGCGATCTGCGTGTCCCGACAGGACGGGCGGCTGGTGGTCGACGTGACCGACGACGGCCGCGGCGGGGCGGACGCCGGGGGAGCGGGTCTCAAGGGCCTGGCGGACCGCGTCGCCGCTCTGGACGGCACGCTCGCCCTGAGCAGCCCCGCGGGAGGTCCGACGATCGTCCGCGTGGAGCTGCCGTGCGAGTCGTGATCGGCGAGGACTCGGTCCTGATGCGCGAAGGGTTGCGCCATCTGTTGGAGGAGGCTGAGATCTGCGTCGCCGCCGTCGCCGGCGATGCCGAGGCGCTCGTGACGGCGATTCGCGACCATCGACCCGACCTCGCCGTCGTCGATGTACGCATGCCACCAACCCACACCGACGACGGCCTGCGCGCGGCGCTTGAGATCCGGAGCCGCTGGCCTGACACCGCCATTCTCATCTTGTCGCAGTACGTCGAGGAGCGGTACGCGGCCGAGCTGGTCGCTCAGGGGGCCCGTGGAGTCGGCTACCTTCTCAAGGATCGGGTGGCAGAGGTCGGCGAGTTCCTGGAGGCGGTCGTGCAGGTCAGCTCCGGTGGCACGGTGATCGATCCCGACGTTGTGGCTCAGCTCGTCAATCGCCGTCATGCCTCCAGCGCGCTGGAGCGCTTGACTCCCCGAGAGTTCGACGTCCTGAGGCTGATGGCACAGGGCCGCTCCAACGCGGCCATCGCCTCCGTCCTGGTGGTCACCGAAGGGGCCGTCGAGAAGCACATCTCCTCGGTCCTCGCCAAGCTTGGCCTGCCACCTACCCCAGACGACCACCGCCGCGTCCTCGCTGTGCTCACCTACTTGGAGGCCAACAGATGAGAACAGAGTCCCGAGCGCCTACGAGCATGCCGCGGAAGCGCTGGCGCTGGACCCTTCCCGTCCTTCGCTGCGCGGCGGCGTTGCAAGCGCTGCTCGTCGTGTGGCAGGCGTTCCTGGCGGGAGCGGCCTTGGGCGGGTCCTCTGCGGCGCTCGCCTTGCATGAGCAGATAGGCACGGAGAGAGTGACGCTGGCCTCGCTGATCGTCCTGGTACTCGCCGTGATGGCCTGGCGGCGGGGGCGCGCCCCCGGTTGGCCGGCGCTGGTCGCGCTCGGCACCGTCGCCGTCCTCTACCTACAGATCGACTCCGGCTTTGCCGGCACCCTCGACGTCCACCTGCCACTGGGCGTCACGATCTTCGGCGCCAACCTCGCCATCGCGATGGGCGCAAGGCCGGCTCGGTCCTGAGCGCGGGAACGCACGACAAGGACAGCCGAGCCGGCCGCTCCTAAGCGACCTGGCCGTGCCGTTTGGGGCCGCGCCCCCCGTGGCCGGCCGCCACGCGGTCGTAATGCTCGAGGGCGATCCCGCCGATGGGGATAATGCTCGGCAGCGACGGTTTGTCGAAGAAGGCGGCCTTACGGCGGCGGAGGAGCGCTTCTCCGTCCGCCGCCCAAGTGAAGGAGGGTCGCTTCAGCAGCAGTTGGAACACACGGCTCGCGTTGCCCGGGTCTTGATCGGCGAGCCGGCGGAACGGCAGCGGGGAGACGGAGCCGTCCCTCAGGTAACCCTGGATCGTCCGCCGGTAAGGCTGGCGGGTGGCGCGCTCGGGGTTGGCGAACGCCTCCGCGACCAACCCGAAGTCCGCGAAGAACCCGAGGCCCTCGACCTCGTCGTAGATCGCGCCGATGGTCTCTGGCACGCCCAAGCCACCGGGCAGCGGCCATTCAAGGCAAAGCGGCTGCTCCCCACCGGCGGCTCGACGCGTCCCATCCTGGCTGTAGGCCAGCAGTTGTTCGCGCATCTGCTCGGCCGGCAGGACCACGAGGTCAGCGCCGAAGAACTCGACGAAACGCGCACGCTCTTGGCGTTGAAGCTCCCACCCGCGCTCGAGCTTCTCCGGGTTACGGAAGACCAACGCCGGACGACTCAGACACAGGTCCGCAACCACTTTTGCGACCTGCGCGCGAGCGGAGGCGGGGAGCAAGCTCTGGCAGCCGCTGAGCAGCCAGTCCTCCCCGACCGGGACCACCCGGGTGAGCATGAACGACCGCCTCGGCATCCGCGCGAACACCGCGGTTCCCACGTTGGAGTGGGTCCGGTAGGTCAGCTCGTCGATCAAGTTGTGCAAGACCAGCGCGTCCCCGTCCCTTCGCTGGACCTCGAACATGCCGTCGACGGGGTCCCGCCAGCTCAGCAGCATCTCCCGGTCCTGCTCGGAAAGATCGCGGCGGGCGGCAACGAAGTGGTCGATGACCGTACGCCCGTCGGCGAGGCGATGTCGCAGGACGAAGGAGTCGATCTTGCCGATGAGCTCGTCCTCGTCACCGGCGAAGAGATCGCCGGCACCGCCGATCGTGGCGCGGAACGCCTTGGCAAAGCGCGGGCGCCGCCCGAACGCCACCAGCTCCCGTTTCAGGTCCCCGCTGCGCGCAACCAGCTCCGTAACATCGGTCATGCCGGCCCTCCTCATCGTCCCCAACGACACCAGGGACTGTAGAGAAAGGGGGCCGGTGACCAGCTCGTACGGATATGCCCGATCGGCCGGGTCCGCGCCGACATGTCAGGGCGCCTCGCGGCTCTCAAACACGCGTCCCAGCACACGTCGGTGAGGCTCATCGCACTTGGCGCGTTCGGAGCACCGCGCTGCGGTGAGCCGTTGCCGCGGCCGGCGACCACAACCGCGAGGCCAGCACGCCCACCGCGTACCCGGTCCCCGTCGTTCGTCAACGCCTACCGTACGCAGGTGACCATCCGCCAATCGAACGGTCGCGGTGCTTCGCCCCGAGCGCCCCATCGTCTACCGTGTCGCTATGAGAATTCCCACCCCGGACGTGCGGGCTGCCACCACCGTCGAGAACCGCAAGAGCCGGCCGTACCAAGACTCCGACACCTCGACCCTTGTCGAGATGTTGGAGCTCGACTGCGACCAGGGGCGGCCGTTCAACCCCCGGGTCGTCTTCGAGTTGGCCGCCCGAGCGCTGGAGGCCGAGGCCGCACGTCGCCACTGAGACCTCGCGGTGCCAGCCAACGTCCTGCTCATCAGCCCGGTCCCCGCCCCACTCGCCCGCATCGAGGACAAGCGGCGGGTTGAGCTGGAGCGCATCTTCGCCTGCCCCGTTCACATCATCGAGCTGTCGCATCTGGACTACACGCCAGAGCAGCTCGCTCACGAGGTGCGAGCCGCTGCCCCCGACGCGGTGGTCATCACCTCGGCACCTATCGAGTACCGCATGGCCATCGGCGGGATAGCCCTGAAGACACCTCTGCTCCGACCGGTCCACGAGCAGTACCGCAACCACCACGGGTACATAGAGAAGCGCCTCGTGGGCTATGGGACAGAGCGGAACGGCCGAGTCGAGCTTCTCCCCAACGGCGCCCTGGCGGACCGCTCGCCGGCTTCCTGACGCCATACAAGTCCGGCGAACGGTGGCGGACAACGATGGACTGAAGGAGGGAGGCGGCCCTGGCCGGTGGATCCGGGTTTAGGCCGCGGCGGTCCCTGTCATGCGGGTGATCGTGATGGTGTTCTGGTGCATGGTCTGGTCGCCGACCATCTCGAAGGCGGTCAGGGTGTACTCGCCAGCGTCCGGGTCCCACGGGGCGGCCGCGGCTTGCATCGTGTACGGAGGCCCGTCTTGGTCGTCGTTGATCGTCTGGCCGTTCAACCGCATGTTGACCACGTCCATGCCTGCGACCCTGCCGCTCGGCACGTAGGTCACGATGATCGGGATATCGGCCCGCAATGGGTCGCCGTCGGCGAGTAGGCGCGAGTCCTCCAGGCTTGAGGTCGTGCTGACATACCAGCCGGCGACCTGGGCGTTCTCCGCAGGTGTTGAGCTGGGCCCACACGCGGCGATGGCGACTGCGGAAACGAGGGCAGCCAGAGGCAGGGTCGGGCGGAGGCCCATGGGGAAGGCTCCTTCGGGTCGGGGAAGTGGCTGGCGGTGGTCGTGGCTGATGTCGGCGGCGAGAAAACGCGCCAGTATCAGACCCTGCGCCGCTCGATGTCAAAACGCACGAGCCAGAGG
>JBOGED010000451.1:0-11214 GCA_050743625.1 Egibacteraceae bacterium
TCAACGTCCAGAAAACTCACCGACACCGCTCTGGCCGGCCAGCTAGCGGCATCGAACCTGCGGTTACCCGTAACCGCACTCGGCGCCTACCAAGACCCCAAAGTTGGCGGCATTGTCCCTAAGTCAGTGCGGGCTTCGGGCGGAAACAGCCACGGTATTGTTGCCTGGGCCTTAATAAGTACTCCGCTGCAGAAATACGGTGCGTGCCGAGGGCAACACTGCGCCGCTCGCAAGGCGCGCCAAACCTTGAAAGGAATCCTATATCCGGAGGTGAGACGAAATAGCCAGCAGTGCGGGGCTCTGTCCCATTTTCATACTTCACGGGTGGCGACGCAGGGGCCATGAGAGGGGCCATATGCAAGCGAGGCGCAACGCCGCGAGTGGGATGCCCGTGCGATGGATGCGCCACCGTATTTATGAGGCAGGTACTAAGTCGGAGTTTGGGTACTAGCCCGACCCTGACACCGGGTGGCACACTGACGGCATCCAAGGGAGCAGAAGTGGGACGGTGCGGCAACCGGCGGCTCTAGAGCTGCCGGTCATTTGCGATGCCGCGGACGCCAGCTCCTTGGAGGGCCAGCGGCGTTTCCTCCGCGCCACGAAGGTCCGACTCGTGATGATGGTGGTGGCCGCGGGGGCCGGAGGGCTGAGCTGGGTTGTGGGGGGAACGGACTACGCGGGCATCCTCGCCGCCGTGGGGTTCTTCGCCGCGCTGGCCGCGGAGCTGTTCATCCTGCAGACGCAGCCCGAGCGTGTCTGGTACGAGGGCCGCGCCGCCGCGGAGTCAGCGAAGACGTTGGCATGGCGCTACGCCGTTGGTGGCGAGCCGTTCTCCCTTACGGCGATCACCGCAGAGCAGGCCGACCGGCTGCTCGTCGAGCGGCTGAACGACGTGCTCCACGACCTCGACGGGCTTGACCTCTCCACAACGCTGGGCCCTGGGCAGCAGATCACGGACCAGATGCGGGCGCTTCGGGCGGACACGCTCGACGCGCGCAAGGCCACCTACGAGACCCACCGGATCACCGATCAGCAAGCCTGGTACGCGGGTAAAGCCAAGTTGAACGCGGTCCTGGGGCGGCGGTGGGCCGCAGTGTTGGTGACAATCGAGGCGCTCGGCGGGATCACGGCACTGGCGAAAGCCGCCACCGGCGGCCTGCCTGAGCCCGCCGCAGGCACACTTGGCCTGCTCGCCGCGGCCGGTGCCGCCCTGGCCGCCTGGGTACAGACCCGGCAACGTCAAGCACTCGCTTGCGCCTACTCGGTCGCGGCCACTGAGCTGGCCTCCATCCGCGCGTTGGTCCCGTGGCAGCAGACCGAGGAGTCATGGGCTGCCTTCGTCCGCGACGCCGAACGGGCGCTCTCCCGAGAGCATTCGCTCTGGCGCTCGTCTCGCCGGGTGCAAGCCGGGGTAGTCGAGTAACCCCCTTACGAGCGGACACCCCCGCCTGACGGCGCGGCGACGCGGCGCTCGAGGCCTGGGAGGGGGACGCGATAACAGCAGAGGTCGCAGTTGGCGCGGATATCACCTTTGAGAACTTCGTGGTAACGGTCGGCGACGGCGTCGACAAGCAGCGGGTCGGGGCCGAACCGGCCGGCGTCGACGATCTCCAGCCCGGTCTCTGCGGCGACGCCCGCAGCCAACTCGGCCACGCGCCGCTCGAGCAGCCCGGCGAGCAGCGACCAGCTGAAGATCACGGTTCGCCGCGCACCCGCGACCGCTACGCGCCGCAGGACCTCATCGATGCTCGGCCACGTCACACCGGCGAAGCAATGCTCGACCCAGACATGGCCAGTGCCCTCGGCGAGGAAACGCGCGGCCTTGGCGAGGTCGCCGTTCGCGTCCGGGTCTGACGAGCCCGACGCCGCGACGACGAGCACCTCATCCCGCCGTCCCTCTCCTGGTGACACACTGGTCACGCGCCGGTGCGCGAGCGCGAACAACGCCGGGTGTAAGCCGAGCACCCGGCCGTGCATGATCTCCACCGTCGGGTAGGAAAGGCGGGCCTCGGCAACCAGCGTGGGCACGTCGGTCTTCGCGTGGCCCGCGCCGAGCGTGAGTAGGGGAAGGCTCACGATCTGCCCTACCCCTGCCGCGGCGAGACCGCCTACGGTCTCGTCGACGTCAGGCTGGGCAAAGTCCTCGAGCCAGGCATGCGCGACCGGGACGTGGAGCCGGTCACGCAACAGGCCAGTCAGCACGCGCATCTCCTCGGCGCCATCTGGGTTACGCGTCCCGTGAGCGACGAGCAGCAGCGCGGGGTCGTTCTTCATCTTCATCACCCCCTACTGTAGGAAGTCGTCACCGTCGCGCGAGGGCATCGAGGATCCACGTGGTGTACGCTGCGTCCGACCGCCACCGGTCGTCGTAACCCGGCGGCCGGCGGGCGGTCGCCAATGCGCCTTTCGCCTGCCCGGCCCGGCGATCCCGGACCGGAGTCATAAGGGGCCTGTGATGGGCAACGCCGCTCATGATCTGGGACAGCCTGACGCTCATACGCTGCTGCCACCGCGCCAACCGGTGCAGCTCTTGGACGAGCGGGGCGTCTTCCACGAGGTTGAGGGCTATAAGTTGGATCTGGAGGAACGGGACCTCCACAACTTGTACCGCTTCATGGTCCTGGCACGCCACCTCGACCGGCAGGCGATCAACCTTCAGCGCCAAGGTCAGCTCGCCGTGTACCCGTCCCTGTACGGCCAAGAGGCCGCACAGGTGGGGGCGGCGTACGCCTTGGATGCCCAGGACTGGGTCTTTCCCTCGCACCGGGACCTAGGGATCGCATTGGTCCGCGGCGTGGACCCCGCGCGCATCCTCCACTTGTACCGTGGCACATGGTTGTCCGACCACGATCCCTCCGAGCGGCATGTCATGCTGATGTCGATCCCGGTCGGAACGCAGACGCTGCATGCCGCGGGTTTCGCGATGGGTGCGCGGCTCGACGGGGCCGATCTGGTCGTCCTGAGCTGCTTCGGCGATGGCGCGATCTCGGAGGGCGATACGCACGAGGCGATGAATTTCGCCGCGGTGTACCAAGCGTCCTGCGTCTTCTTCGTGCAGAACAACTACTACGCCATCAGCGTGCCCCTCGACAAGCAGATGAAGGCTCCCACGATCGCCCATAAGGCGATCGGGTACGGGATGCCGGGGTACCGCTGCGACGGCAACGACGTGCTTGCCACGTACGCGGTCGTTCAGGAGGCGGTGGCACGAGCACGGCGAGGTGAGGGCCCAAGCCTTGTCGAGGCCGTGACCTACCGGATGGGGGCTCACACCACCGCGGACGATCCGAGCCGGTACCAACCAGCCTCAGAGCTCGCCAGGTGGAGCGCGCGCGACCCGATCGCGCGTCTCGAGGTGTTCCTGCGATCCGAGGGAATGCTCGACGACGCGCTCCATGCCGAGATCGACGAGGAGGCACGTGAGCACGCCACTCGTCTTCGCGCCGAGGTCTACGACGCGCCACACGGCGATCCGCGGGAGCTGTTCGAGCACGTCTACGCCGATCCTCCCGAGCGCTTCGCGGAGCAGCGGGCGCTTCTCGAGCGCGAGCTGGGTGAGGGTGCCGCTGGCGCGGCACCGGCGGGCGGGGATAGGTGGGGCGCGTCGGCGGTTCCCGCGGGTGGGAAGATGGCGGGGTAGCCCATGGCGATCACGATGGCGCAGGCGCTGAACACCGCCCTGCACGACGCGATGGCCTCCGACGATCGGGTCCTCACGTTCGGCGAGGATGTCGGAGCCCTCGGCGGGGTGTTCCGCATCACCGATCGTCTTGCGGAGCGGTTCGGGGAAGCGCGCTGCTTCGACACCCCGCTCGCCGAGTCCGGCATCATTGGAACCGCGATCGGTATGGCCCTCTATGGGTGGAAACCCGTGGTAGAGATCCAGTTCGACGGCTTCGTCTACCCAGCCTTCGAGCAGATCACCAGCCACCTCGCCAAGCTGCGGAACCGGTCACGCGGCAGGGTGGCCGTGCCCGTGGTCGTGCGGATTCCCTACGGCGGGGGGATCGGCGCCGTCGAGCACCACTCCGAGAGTCCTGAGACCTACTTTCTCCACACCGCGGGGCTCAAGGTCGTGACGCCCGGCACCCCCTCCGACGCGTACTCGTTGCTCCGCGAGGCCATTACCCACCCTGACCCGGTCATCTTCTTTGAGCCCAAACGTCGCTACTGGCTCAAAGAGGAGGTGTCCTTGCCGGTCCGGACGCACGCCTTCGGGCGCGCGGTCGTCCGGCGCCCGGGGACGACCGCAACGATCGTGGCGTACGGCCCCATGGTGAGGACCTGCCTTGACGCCGCCGCAGCGGCCGAGCGGGAAGGTTGGGACCTGGAGGTCCTCGACCTGCGGACCCTCAACCCCCTCGACACCGACGCGCTGGTCGGCAGTGTCCGGCGCACCGGCCGGGCCGTCGTCGTCCACGAGGCCTCGGTGTTCGCCGGGTTCGGCGCCGAGATCGCCGCCATAGTCACCGAGCGCGCGTTCTACGATCTCGAGGCGCCGGTTCTCCGCGTGGGTGGGTTCGACATCCCGTACCCGGCGGCGAAGCTGGAGGAGTTTTATCTCCCCGACACCAACCGTATCCTCGACGCGATCGAACGCTCACTCGGGTACTAAGTATGGTCGCCAAGGTCTTCTTGCTTCCCGACCTCGGCGAGGGCCTGATCGAGGCTGAGGTCGTCCATTGGCTTGTCGCCGTTGGCGACACCGTCGCCAGCGACCAGCCAGTGGCCGCGGTCGAGACTGAGAAGGCGGTCGTCGAGATCCCCTCGCCGTTCCCTGGCACCGTCTTGACCTTGCACGCGGACGAGGGCGCCCAGGTCCAGGTTGGCCAGCCGCTGATCACGGTAGAGGTCGGACCTGCCTCGACGGGCGACGGGCCGGGCAGCGTGCTTGTCGGCTACGGGACGGGGACCGGCCGGTCCCCCCGTCGCGCTCACCACGACGCGCGTGGCTCTTCGCCACCTTCCCACCCGCGGGCGAAGCCCCCGGTGCGCAAGCTCGCCAAAGATCTCGGCGTCGACCTGGCGGACGTGAGCGGCAGCGGGCCGGATGGCGTAATCACCCGCGAAGACGTACAAGCGGCCGCGAAGCCGGTGCAGGCCGCGCTGTCGACCGAGAGCATCCCCTTGCGAGGTGCGCGCAAGGCGATGGCGGCGAAGATGAGCGCGGCGCGACAGCAGATCCCGGACGCCTCCGCGTATGTCGACTGCGACGCGACACGGCTGTGGAGGCTCCGCCGCCGTCTCGCCGAGGCCCACCCGGGTGTGCGCATGCCCGCGCTCGCGATCATCCTGCGCGCATGTGTCGCCGGTCTCCGCGAGTTCCCCTCGCTCAACAGCTCGCTGGACACCGAGCGCGATGAGGTCGTCCTCGCCCCGCACGTCAACCTCGGCTTCGCCGCCGCGACCGAGCGCGGCCTCGTGGTACCGGTGATCAAGGACGCCCACACCATGTCGCTGTTGCGGATCGCGGTCGAGCTGAGCCGGCTTACGACACTCGCCCGCGAAGGCACAGCCCAACCCAGCGACCTCGCCGGAGGCACCTTCACGGTCTCAAACTACGGCTCGCTCGGAGTCGACGGCGGGACCCCGATCGTCAACTTCCCTGAGGCCGCGATCCTCGGCGTTGGACGGATCGCGGACCGTCCCTGGGTCCACAAGGGTGCCGTCAAGCCGCGCAAGGTAGTGCGGCTGTCGGTCACCTTCGACCACCGGCTCGCTGACGGCGCCGAGGCGTCTGGCTTCCTCCGCCTCGTCGCCGACTGCGTCGAGCATCCCACCCACCTCATCGCGGTGCTGTAGCCGCATGGACGTGGCCGCGGGGATCGTGCTCGCTGGCGGGCGGTCGTCGCGGATGGGGACGGCGAAGGCCGGATTGGAGTGGCATGGCTCCACCTTGCTGCGCCACGTCACGGGGTTGGTCGCGCGGGCGGTCGGCGGGCCGGTGGTGGTCGTGCGAGCTCCGGGACAGTCCCTGCCCGCATTAAGCGCCGAGGTGGAGGTGGTCGAGGATCCCCGCGAGGGCCTCGGGCCACTGCAAGGCCTGGCGACAGGGCTGGCGGCCGTCTCCGACCGCGCCGAGGCCGCCTTTGCCTGCTCGACCGACCTGCCCTTCTTGCACCCGGCCTTCGCCCGTCTCGTGCTCCGCGCGCTCGACAGTGGCGCGGACATCGGGCTGCCGGTGGTCCGGGGCTACCCGCAGCCTCTCGCGGCGGCATACCGCACGACGCTCGCGGACCTGGCCGCGCGGATGGTCGCCACCCAGCGCCTGCGGCTCACCTTGCTGCTGGACGAGTGCGAGGTCGCGCGCCTGGACGGGGCGGCATTGGCCGCGGTGGACCCGGGCCTGGACTCCGTCGTCAACCTCAACGAGCCGGCCGAGTACGAGGCCGCCCGCGTCCGGCCCGCTCCCCTGGTGACCGTGCAGCGCCATGGGACGCTGGCGACGGTCCGCGCCGCCACGCTAGCCGGTGCCGCGGCGGCCGTCGGGCTCGTGCTCGAAAGGCGCGTGGCCGTCACGCTGAACGGCGCGCCGGTAGGCACGGACAGCGAGTTGCCCCTTGTAGCCGGCGACGCGGTATGCTTCTTTTTCATGGATACAAGGACGTACGAGTGATAGACTACAGTGCGTACAAGGAGGTGGTGGCATGGCGGTGACCGCGTCGGAGTTGCGGCAGAACATCTACAACCTGCTAGACGAGGTGCTCGAGACCGGCGTTCCCCTTGAGATCGAGCGCAAGGGCAAGAAGCTGCGGATCGTGCCAGAGAAACCGCGCTCGAAGCTCGATCGGCTCGTCCCACATCCGGGAACCATCATCGGTGATCCCGACGATCTAATCCACATGGACTGGTCCGTCTACTGGAACCCGGAGCCTGATATCGATGCATCTTGACACCCATGTCGTCGTATGGTTGCACGAGGATCGACGCGACCGCATCCCCGAGGCCGTGCGACGGCGCCTGAATACCGCACCGCTCATGGTCTCGCCGATGGTCGAGTTAGAGCTTGCCTACTTGTTCGATGTAGGCAAGATCTCCGTCCCCGCGAGCGTGATCATCGACGACCTCAGACCGACGGTCGGTCTCGAGGTCTCGACAACGCCCTTCGAATCGGTCATCCGCCAGGCCGTCAGGCTGACGTGGACCCGCGATCCCTTCGACCGACTCATCGCCGCCCAGGCGATCGCCGAGGGTGAGTCCCTGCTCACGGCGAACCGGCGCATCCTCGCCAACCTCCAACACGCCGTCTGGGACAAGACCGAGCCGAGCCCCGCCTAGGGCGAGGCGATGCCCCCGCCGACCGCTCTGGCGGCCTCACGGCACACGCGGAGGAGGGAGCGTGCCCGGTCGATCTCCGTCTCGGTGAAGCGGTAGTCGCGGTGGAGCACGAGCGCCCGGCCTCTGAAGGGGAGCACGAGTACGCGGTCGTTGCCGGGTGGTGCCTTCTCCGGAGGGTCGAGCGTCACCCGGGTGGCGCGGAGAAGGCCGCCGACGAGCGCCTCGACGCCGTGCTCCATCGTCATCGCGCCGGACAGGATCGCTTCCAGGCCGATCGCCGCTCGGGTCACTCCGTCACCAGGGTGGCCACGGGACGGGCCGGCGTGAACCAGCTCCACACCCTTGACCGCCCGGACGTTCTCCACGACGCATCGGAGTCCATCCGGACCGTCCACTCGTACGAACACGTCGTCGAGCGCCATCCCGTTCCCGGACTCGACGACGTCGACGGCATCGATGTCGCCCCCGGCCTCGCCGATCGCGCCCGCGAGCTCCGCCAGCCTTCCCGGCTCGTCCGGCACCGCGCACCGCAGCATGACCTCCATGAAACCCTCATCGTAGTGATCCGGCGTTGCTTCGGTGTAACGCATTTCGGCCCAACCAGGTTGACGGCCGGGCTCCGACGCCGTACACCTAGAGGCGATGAGCGCGAGACGTACGCCGGCTCTGTCCCCCATTGGGGTCTGGCACGCGCGTGCGTTACTGGCGGGCCTTCTCCTCATCCTTTGACGCCGCGGGGCGGTCACGTCGCACTCAAGCCCCCCGCGGAGACCCTGGCCGCCTAGGGTGCGCCCATCGCGACAAGGGATTCGAGGAGTGATCCATGAGCACGTTCCCGCAGGTCCGCATCTTCGACACCACGCTGCGTGACGGCGAGCAAGCCCCCGGCATCTCTCTGGACGTCAAGGAGAAGCTGGAGATCGCCGAGCAGCTGGCCCGGCTGCACGTCGACATCATCGAGGCTGGGTTCCCGATCACGTCCCAAGGCGACTTCGAGGGTGTGCGCGCCATCGCCGACTCGGTAGGCACGGCCCCCGACGCGCCGGTGATCGCCGCCCTCGCCCGCTGCCATCCCGGCGACATCGACCGTGCGGCGGAGTCCCTGAAGCCCGCCAATCGGCCACGGATCCACGTGTTCATGTCCACGTCTGAGATCCATCGCGTCCACTTGCTGCGCGGGGCGAGCGAGGACCAGATCCTGGCCCAGGCGGTCGACGGGGTGTGTCGGGCGCTCACCTATACGGACGACGTGGAGTTCTCCCCGCAGGACGCGACGCGCACGGACGTCGAGTTCCTGAAGCGGATCGTCGACGCGGTAGTCGAGGCAGGCGCGACCACGGTGAATATCCCCGACACGGTCGGGTACGCAGTGCCACACGAGTTCGGCCAGCTGATCGGTCAGCTCGTGCAGCGAGTGGGCCACGACGTCACCATCAGCGTCCACTGCCACAATGACCTGGGCCTCGCCGTCGCCAACTCGATCGAGGCGGCCCGCAACGGCGCACGGCAGATCGAGGTCGCCGTCAACGGCATCGGCGAGCGCGCGGGGAACTGCTCGATGGAAGAGATCGTGATGGCGCTGTCCACGCGAAGCGATCTCATCGGCTTGTCGACCAGCGTGAACACGCGCGAGATCGCCCGGACGTCCCGCCTGGTCAGCGCGTTGACCGGCTATCCCGTCCAGTTCAACAAGGCCGTGGTCGGCCGTAACGCGTTCGCGCACGAGTCGGGGATCCACCAGCATGGTGTGCTGCAGGACCGGCTGACCTACGAGATCATGCGCGCCGAGGACGTCGGCGTCGTGGGCGCACAGATCGTGTTGGGGAAGCACTCCGGGCGCCACGCGTTCGCGCGAACGCTCCAAGACATGGGCTACACCCTGTCCCCCGAGGAGATCGGTCGCGCGTTCCTGCGCTTCAAGGAGCTGGCGGATCGTAAGATCCAGATCTCCGACAAGGATCTCGAGGCGATCGTCGCCGACGAGGCCTACATCACCGAGCACGAGACCTTCGAGCTCGTCAGCATCCAGGTCTCAGGCGGTACCGCCATCGCGCCCACCGCGACGGTGCGCATCCGCCGGTCCGAGGACGACTCGATCATCGACGAGTCCTCCATGGGAGATGGCATGGTCGACGCGGCGTGCGGCGCGATCCGCCGCGCGGTCGGCATCGACGGCACGCTCGTGACGTTCAACGTCGCCGCGGTCACCGGGGGGATCGACGCCCTCGGCGACGTCACCTGCCAGGTGGAGGTCGACGGCACCCGCTTCACGGGGCGTGGCGTCTCGACCGACATCGTAGAGGCGAGCGCGCGCGCGTTCCTCAACGCGCTGAACAAGTCCGTCCGGCTGCGCGACCGCAAACGCGACGCGCAGCAGATGACCCCCTGAGGTTCTTCATGCAAAAACCCACCACCCTGGCCGAGAAGATCTGGGACCGGCACGTCGTTCGCTCGGCCGATGGCGAGCCGGACCTGCTCTACGTCGATCTCCACCTCGTCCACGAGGTCACGAGCCCTCAAGCCTTTGAGGGCCTCCGCCTCGCCGGCCGCAAGGTCCGGCGCCCGGACCTGACCCTCGCGGTCATGGACCACAACGTACCCACGACGGACCGATCCCTGCCGGTCACCGACCCTCTGTCCAAGCAGCAGATGGACACCCTGGCGGCCAACTGCGCCGAGTTTGGGGTGCGGCTGTTCGACATGGTGTCCCGTAACCAGGGCATCGTGCACATGATCGGTCCCGAGCTCGGCCTGACCGAACCCGGGATGACGGTGGTGTGCGGCGATAGCCATACGGCCACGCATGGGGCGTTCGGCGCGCTCGCCTTTGGGATCGGAACGAGCGAGGTCGAGCACGTCCTCGCCACCCAATGTCTGCCACAGGCCAGACCAAAGACCATGGCCGTCCGGATTCGCGGCTCGCTGCCGTTCGGCGTGACCGCGAAGGACCTCATCCTGTCGGTGATCAGCCATATCGGGGTCGAGGGCGGCGTAGGGCACGTCCTCGAGTACACCGGCGAGGCCGTCGAGTCGCTCTCGATGGAAGGCCGGATGACCGTGTGCAACATGTCGATCGAAGCCGGCGCCCGCGCAGGTCTCGTCGCTCCAGACGAGACCACGTTCGCTTACCTGAAAGGTCGCCCCCACGCCCCAGAAGGTGAGGCGTGGGACGCGGCGCTAGAGGAGTGGCGTGGCCTGCACACCGATGCTGGCGCGACGTTCTCCACTGTCGTCGAGATGGACGCGTCGACCTTCGCGCCCACGGTGACCTGGGGTACCACGCCCGCGATGAGCGTTCCCGTGACCGGCCACGTGCCCCGTCCCGACGAGACCCGCGACCCCGAGCAGGCCACCCGCGCGCTGGCCTACATGGGCTTGCGCGGCGGGGAGGCCATCACCGACCTCACCCTGGACCGGGTGTTCATCGGCTCGTGCACCAACGGGCGGATCGAGGACCTCCGCGCCGCCGCACGGGTCGCCGACGGCCACCGCGCCGCACCCGGCGTGCGCGTGCTCGTCGTGCCCGGCTCCTACCCCGTCAAGATGCAGGCCGAGGCCGAGGGTCTCGACAAGGTCTTCACCGACGCCGGCTTCGAGTGGCGCGAGCCAGGGTGCTCGATGTGCCTGGGGATGAACCCGGACATCCTCGCACCGGGCGAGCGCTGCGCCTCCACGTCGAACCGGAACTTCGAGGGAAGGCAAGGCAAGGGAGGGCGCACGCACCTCGTGTCGCCCGCCATGGCCGCCGCGGCGGCCATTCACGGCCATTTCGTGGACGTCCGGGAGGTCGTCGGGTCCAGGACTCCTACCCCAAAAGGATGAATGGCCTGGTAAGCAAGGCGAGGCCCGCCCTTTACAACCGTTTTATGCGTTATTTCCTGCGGAGCCGCACGCGGTTCGTCGAATCGTGCCTCACGCGGCTGCGGAATCTGGGCT
>JBOGED010000452.1:0-3119 GCA_050743625.1 Egibacteraceae bacterium
CCCAGACCCCTGGCCAGGCGCCTGGCCAGCGCGAGGGCGTGAGCTCGCCGCCATGGCTGCGCCGACGCGATCGCAATCGCCTTCAGCGCGGCCCCGACCGCCGCCGGGACCGGCGCGGTGTCGAACACGAACGAACGGGCGCGGTTGCGCAGCCAGTCACAGAGGTCCGCCGGCCCGGCGACGTACCCCCCGGCGGCTCCGAACGCCTTCGACAGCGTGCCGACGCGCACGTGGACACGATCCTCGCACCCATGCAAGGCCGCCGTCCCACGCCCGTCCGGTCCTAGGACACCGCACCCATGGGCGTCGTCGACCATGACCATCGCGCCGTGCGACTCGGCGACTTCGCACATGGCCAGCAGGTCGGCGGCGTCGCCGTCCATCGAGAACACGCCGTCGGTGACGATCAGCCTCCGCCGCGCCGTCGAGGCTCCGAGCAGGCGATCGAGGGCGTCGAGATCGCGGTGTGGGTACACGCGGACCTCCGCCCGTGACAGGCGGCACGCGTCAACGATAGAGGCGTGGTTCAGGGCGTCGCTGCACACCAGGTCACCATGGCCGACGAGGGCGGGTACCGTACCGACGTTCGCGAGATACCCAGACGAGAACACGACCGCGTCCTCGGCCCGCTTCCATCGCGCGATCACACGCTCGAGCTCGCGGTGCAGTGCGGTACCACCCGTCACCAGCCGGGACGCCCCGGACCCGGCGCCCCATCCGGCGGCTGCCTCCCGGGCGGCCTCGACCACGATCGGATCGCCCGCGAGACCCAGGTAGTCGTTGCTCGACAGGTTCACCAGCCCGTCCGCGTGGGGGCCGGCCGCGGTCGCCCGATGCCGCGGCGCGCGCCGAAGCCCTCCCGCCTCAAGCTCGTCCAGTGTCGGAGCGATCCAACCGAGCGGGCTGCCGACGAGTGCCTGGCTCATCCCGGGACGACCTCTTCGATCGCCCGGCGGAGGGTGACCGTCAGGAAGCGCAGCTCGTCTGGGCTCATCGCCAGCGCCGGCATCACCACCAGGACATCGCCGAGCGGGCGGATCACCAGGCCGAGGTCGCGCGCCCGGCGGCAGACGCGCGCACCGACCTGCGCCGTGGCCGGGAACGGCGCCCGGCTCGCCGGGTCAGCGACCAGCTCGACACCCGCCATCAGCCCACGCTGGCGGACGTCCCCCACGTGTGGGAGCCCCTCGAAGGCCTTCAGCTCGGCGGTGAGCACGTCGGCCAGCGCGCGGGCCTGGCGCAGGACGTCCCCGGAGGCGAACAGGTCCAGGCTCGCGAGCGCGACCGCCGCCGCCAGCGGGTTCCCGGAGTAGCTGTGACCGTGGAAGAAGGTCCGCTGCTCGCCGAGGAACGCGTCGAACACCGCTGTCGTGGCCAAGGTCGCCGACATCGGCAGGTACCCGCCGGTCAGGCCCTTGCCGACCGCCATGAGGTCCGGGGTGACACCCTCAGCCTCGCACGCGAACATCGTGCCGGTCCTCCCGAACCCGGTTGCAACCTCGTCGACGACGAGCAGCACGCCGTGCTCGCGGGTGATCGCCGCGACCCGGGCGAGATGCCCGTCGGGTGCGGTGACGATCCCCGCCGCACCCTGGACCAGCGGCTCGACGACGACGGCGGCCACCCGATCCCCGTCGCGGGCGAGCACGTCTTGCAACTCATCCGCGCAGGCAAAGGCGCACGAGGGATATTGGAGGCCGAGCGGGCAGCGGTAGCAGTACGGCTGTGCGAACGCGAGCGTCGGGAACAGCAGCGGGCGGTACGTCTCATGGAACGCGTCGATGTGGCCGACGCTCACCGCGCCGAGGGTGTCGCCGTGGTACGCCCCTTCCATCGACACAAACAAGCTCCGCTCGGCCTGGCCGCGGAAGCGCCATGACGCATAGGCCATCTTCAGCGCGACCTCGACCGCGCTGGCTCCCGACTCGCTGAAGAACACCCGCTCCAGCCCCGCGGGAGCCAACGCCACGAGCCGGGCGGCGAGCTCCGTGGCCGCGGGGTTGGTAAGACCCAGCAACGTCGTGTGCGCGGCTCGGTCGAGCTGGGCGCGCAGCGCGTCGTCCAACTCCGCCCGGCCGTGCCCGTGGACGTTGACCCACAGGGAGGAGTTGCCGTCCAGGTAACGGCGGCCGTCTGTGTCGACCAGCCAGCACCCCTCCGCCCGCTCGACTACCAGCGGCTCGTCGTCGATCCACTGGTCCATCCGTGTGAACGGGTGCCACACGTGCCGCCGATCGAGTTCGCGTAGCCGCTGGGTATCCATGCCCTGCAGCGTAGAGGCTGCGGGCGTCAGGCAGGCGAGGGCTCCCGGCCAAAGAGCTCCATGTAGTGCCGGCCGCACAGGCCGATGTCGGTCTTCGCCAACGCGTCACATGCTCTCAGGGTTCCTGGCGAGCTGCCGACCTGAGCCCAGCACAGTGAGGCAACCGGGTCCGGCTGCCAGTGCATGAGCCCCATCGGCCGCGTCGCGGACAGGGGCGTCATCGAGCGGCACAGCCAACACAAGGCCGCCTCCATGAGCGCGCCATCTCTCATCTCCTCCTACTGGCGCGGTGGTATCCATCTCAATGAGACAGAACGCGCTAGGTGCCCGATTGATACATCGACTCGTGATGTAAACTGTCGCCATGTTGCGCACGCAGATCTCGCTGACCGAAGAGCAGAAGCGCAGGCTCGACGCCGAGTCCGCCAAGACCGGCGTTTCCCTGTCCGAGCTGATACGCCGAGCGATCGACCGCTGCTACGCACCCTCCCGTGACCTTGAGGCCGACTTACGGGGCATCCGGGAGGCTGCGGGTGCCTGGGAGGACCGGGATTTCGACGGCGCGGAATACGTCGAGCGCCTGCGGCCCGGAAAGCGTCCAGAGCGGTGGTGAACAGCCTGGTTGACTCCTCCGTGCTCATCGACGTATTGCGGGACGCTCCAGGCGCTGCCGACGCGCTCGGGCAGCGGCGCGCCTCGGGTGCGCTGACGTCGAGCGTCGTGGTGAGGGCGGAGGTGCTCACCGGTATGCGCGCGAACGAGGAGCCTCGGACGCGCGGGCTGCTCAGCTCCATCGAATGGCATCCGGTCGACGACCTGATCGCTGAGGAGGCTGGTCGGCTCGGCAGGCGTTGGC